>JAHIVA010000114.1 GCA_018816985.1 Patescibacteria group bacterium
CAAAAATCCCTTCAAAATCCTTGCTGAAGCCGAGCCCCGCCTTTGGCGGGGCGAGGCAACAATCGCCCAAAATCCGAATTCTGAAAATTGGCGGTGCCTTTTGGTTAAAATCCGAACTTTTTTTGACGAAAATCCGGATTGCGAATTCTGAAATCCAATCCCTCGGGCGGGCAAAAAGGAAGGGGGTTGGGGGGAAGGAATTTTTGCCCGCCCTCGCTTTTCCGCCGCCGCCGAATTTCGTGCCAGTGAAACTGGCGTACCGCTTTTTACTTAACCACTTATTGGCTCACTATTTACTTCTCTTAAATTTTTATCGGGACTTTTCACATTTTTTTCTGATATACTCAAAAATCTTTGCGTAAATTTTGGAATGTCATCTTTATATTTTTTTGAATTGGTTGCAACAAAAAAAATATCTTGATAATTCTTTTTGACTTTTTCATACATTCCCGCATCACAAGTCAAAATTAAAGCATTAGATAATATGCCTTCGGTGGCAATAAAAAAATCATTTGATTGTAAAAATCTTATTTGATTTCTTGCTAATCCTTTATATCTTTTTATTATTTCTTCTAGACTTGGATTAGTACCCATAAATGGCACGCCGTGCAACTCACTTATAAATTTTTCAATTATCTTCAAAGCATTCGATACAGTTCCTTCTTTATGAATTATACGCGAAACAACCTCTGCAAACACATAAACGGGTATATAAAAACGGCAATTATGTGGTTCAAGAAAACCAAATACGCTTTTTACTGCTTTGTAATTTTGTTCCCTGGGAGTTAGTAAAGTAAGTATAAAAGAGGAATCTAATAAAACAGTCGGGCCAATTTCTGCCTGCTTTATGGTTAATGGCTTTTTAGTACCTCGTTTCCCTTTTTTTGATTTTTTACTTTTAGATTCCATATTTATAATGTCCAGATTTTTATTCTGTTTCCAATAAGCGTTCCTATCCCAAGTTGGTTTAATCTACTTATTAAAAATTGTTCATCTTCTTTATAAACCACAATATGAAATGGCACGGGGGTATTATTCGCGGTCATTACCCTGTTGGAAAAATCAATAAATTGCTCTTTGGCGGTTTCAGAAAAAATATCCTCATAACTAGCTTTTGCTTCTGCGATATGCAAAATACCATTAGTGTCCATAGCAATAATGTCTGGTTCGTGCCGCCCTTGTTTTTCCGGGTCATTAAAATTTTCATACGAAGCACTTATAATTCTATAACCTAATTTTGTACGAAGATGAGTTATAAGTGCCGCAACAAGTTTTTGATGTCGTAAACTAGGATTTCGCATATTTTTATCTAAAAATCTCCTTAAATACTAAATCTAATTTTTTATCAATATTTTCCGGTAGTTTTTCGTGTAAAATTTTTAAATGATCTAAAACCGTTTCAAACCTTTTAAATCCACCATCACTTCTTAATTCAACCCATTCAACCTTTCGGCTATTCAATTGTTTCTTATTTGTATCTGAAAGTTTATCTGCTACAAAAACCCTGCTATCTCTTGCTATAACAGCGTCGGCACTTTCCGGATTACCACGCCCCATTAGTTTAACTTCACATTTGTGTTGATTTTTTCCCTCAACTAAATAAAAATCAATTTCTCTTTCAAAATCGTCTTCTGCAATTTCTTTACCCTTTATTTTCAAGGAATAATTATTCTCAGATACGCCATATAATTTACAGAGCGTCTGCATTAAAGGTTTTTCAACTCTTTTACCTGCGGTGCTCCATAGGCCACCTCTCAATGCCGCTCTCTTTACTGCTAGTGTATTTATCACGATTAAACTTTCACTAACATTTAAATCAACACTTACTCCTTTAAATTTAATAGTTAATGTGAGCTCAAGATCGTGTTCTGTATCCACAAGATTTTTAATCGCCTCATAAAGAGCGTCATAATGTTCATTTGAAGCGTCAATTACAATTTCCTTTGTTGAGGAATTAAACATATTGTGAATCGTCTTTTCGTTTAATCCCGAATTTATCGCAATATCTCTGGCCGGCAAATCAGGATTAAGAAATTCCTTTTTGTACCAATCTGCTGTTATGCCCTTACTTTTAAGCTTTGCATCAACAACTTTCTTGAAAAAATCAACGGCAAATTGTAAAAATTCCGCATTTATTAGCGTTACAACTTCAATTCTATAATCCTCTCCTTTTAGTAACTTTTTGATTATATTTTTTGCTACTTGTTCTGTTATTGTCATATTGTTCCTTTAAATGATTTAATAAAATTTTCAAGGTTAATAAAATTAGGTTGACTATCTTTTAAACTAAACAAATTATTGCTTTTATTCAATTCTTCTTTAATTCTGTTAATATATTTTGGTTCTTTTTCGGTGAGAAAAAAGTGGCGATTTAAATTTAAGGCCGCGCGTCCAAGTGTACCGCTACCAGCGAATGGATCAAAAATCAAATCACCAATAAAAGAATAAAACTTAACTACTCTATTGCATAATTCTATCGGAAAAACAGCACTATGAATTTTATCAAATGTTGGGTCAATACGCCAAACATTTGATGTTTCATATTTATCTAATACTTTACTTTTTTTAACTTTGTCCCAGCTATACTGCTGGATATTCCAATCTATCAATTTATCAGATTTTTTTCTGTAAACCATCAACATTTCAGTTACTGCGTTTGGTTTGTATGCCAGTGGTTTTCTGTGTTGAAGAAAACCTGCGTTTCTGTTTTTAACGCTCGCTTCAGATTTTAACCAAACAATATCATCAATAAATTCCCAGCCCATTTTTACTAATAATGGGTGTACATCATAGGGAATAGGATATCTTTTACTAGCATGTGCTCGGCTTATACGAGGAATAATAATCGGTGAAGTATTAAGCACAAAAAATCTACCATCTTTAGTAACGCGGTGCACTTCTTTAAAAATATTTTCTAAAATTTTTAAATATTCATCATAGCTTTGATAAATTGAGTAATCCCTTGCGTTATAATAAGGGGGGGAAGTAAAAGTTAGATGCACAGACTCATCTGGCACATATTTTAATATTTCTTGGACATCTCCATGCACAACAGCGTTTTTTATTTGGTCCGGGAATTCATCGTGTTTTTGAGAGCTGTTTGATTTATAACTAAAACCATTAACTTCTTTATTAATTACTTCTTTTATCAATTCATTCGGGTGATTAAGCAGTTTTTTTAATTCTTGCTTTATATCTAATCTATCGGCAAAAATAAGCAACCCCCTTATAGCTTGCATAACTACCTTTGGGTCATTGTCGATTAAAAATTTTATTAAAGTTGGTATTGCTTGCTCGTTTCTTAAACGACCTATTGCAGATACAGCCTCTCGTCTAACTTCTGTGCTTTCATCTTTGCTGGCATATTTTACAAAGACAGGAAGTAAAGAGACATCAGACATCTTTGCTAAATTTTTTACCGATAATGCTCTAATATTTTCATTTTGATTGTTTAATAGATTTAATAACGGTTCTCTACTATAACCATTTTCTAAGCGGCCAAGCTTTTCTAAAACATAAACTATCGTCCCATCATTTTGATTTTGCAAAAAAGATAAAAGGGCTTGAGTATTATTTTTTAACTCATCTATCATTTCTCTATTAACCTGCTTACCTAATAGCGATCTATTCATATTTCGTTTATTTTATTAAATCCTCAATTGAAACGCCAAATGCTTTGGCTAATTTGGACATGATCATAACGGACGGTTTTTTAATTACATTACTTTCAATTTTTGTTAGGGTAGTGTATTTAACGCCGGATTTTTTGGCAAAATCCTCTTGCGATAAACCTAGCTTTGCCCGTTGTTTTTTTATATTTTCACCTATGTTGATTTCTGTTGCCA
>JAHIVA010000042.1 GCA_018816985.1 Patescibacteria group bacterium
AAACTGCACGAAAAAGATATCAAAGCTTTTGCTCAAAAAATAAAAGGTGAATGGAGTAGCACGGTTAAAAAAGCAAAAAAAGCAGTAAGGACTTCGAAAAATAAAAATAAATAGTTTTTAGTCTGAAAAAATATGAAAAAAGAAATAGGTTATATTGGGCTTGGAAAAATGGGAAAAAATATGGTTTTTCGCTTACTTAATGCGGGATGGAATATTGTTGCTTATAATAGAAGTCCAGAAAGTGTTAAAGATGTAGAAGAAAAAGGAGCTCTTGGAACATCCAGTATAAAAGAATTAATTTCTAAACTTTCGACTCCGAGGGTTATATGGGTAATGGTTTCTCACCAGGCGGTTGATGAAATGATAAATGAATTAGCGCCAATGCTTGAAAAAGGTGATTTGATTGTGGACGGTGGGAATTCTCCATATCAGGAATCAATGCGTAGAGCCAAAGAATTAAATAATAAAGGAATTGAATTTTTAGATATTGGTGTTTCGGGTGGACCAGGAGGATCATTGAATGGAGCTTGTATGATGGTAGGTGGAAAAAAAGAATTATATGACAGACTTGAGGAAAGTGGATTTTTTAAGGATACTTGTAAGCCAGAAGGCTGGGGGCATTTTGGAAATTCTGGTGCGGGACATTTTGTCAAAATGGTTCACAATGGAATTGAATATGGAATGATGCAATCTATCGCAGAAGGGTTTGATCTTATGAGACATTCTAAAGAATTTAATTTAGATTTAGAAAAAATAACAGAAGTGTATTCTCATGGAAGTGTAGTTACTTCTAGTTTAGTATCTTGGATGCATGATGGATATAAAAAATATGGTAAAGATTTAAATGAGATTTCAGGTAAAGCTTCTGCTTCTGGGGAGGGTAAGTGGACAGTGGAAGCAGGAAAGAGAGAGAAAATACCTATGCCAGTTATTCAGGCGTCTTTAGATGCCAGAGAAGCCTCACAAACAAAACCATCTTATCAAGGTAAAGTAGTTTCTACGATGCGCGGAGAGTTTGGCCAACATCCTGTAAAAAGAGCTCCTGACGAGCCTGAAATTTTATAAAAATAATCTGCGGAGCCGGGCGGATTCGAACCGCCGAGGGGTTTTGAAGCCCCTGCCTCTTTAGCAAAGAGGTACGTTAGACCGCTCTGACACGGCTCCAGATTCGTATTCGTATATGAATATGTTACTTACTCTAACATATTACTGCTATTTTTCCATTTTTTCTGCTATACTCGGAAAGTGAATTTACGGAGAGATGGGTGAGTGGCTTAAACCAACAGTTTACTAAACTGTCGTCCCCTTAAAAGGACCGAGGGTTCGAATCCCTCTCTCTCCGCCATCAACAGGTAGCACGAGACGCGTGCTACTTTAGGCTTATTTTTCAAATTAAAATGTGATAAAATAAAGCAATGAAAACCGTCCAAAATTCTATTCCAGATCAAATGGGAATAATCCAGTTTTAATTCTCATTTATGGAAGAAGTCAAAAATGATTACATCGAAAAAGCACTCAACGAACTTATTCCGACCTTGGGAATAAAAGAGTTTATTGACCATGAAAAGCTTATCGTTCTTATAGGTTCTAAAAAAGTTAAAGAAGCCATTAAAGGAATTGCCCTATATTTGGGATTACCAATAGAAGTAAATATTTCTTATGTTCCAAAAGGATATCGTCCAAGTTCTAATGATGGTTTTCAAAGTACACATCTTGTAAAAACAGATCAACACAATCGTGGCGTTGGGGGTATCACCGCACAAGTCTCTATCCCACCCAATCTACCTTTTTATGGAAGCCCAAGTATGGTTAATTTTCCTATTAATGTCAGATTAAGCGAAAATTGTGCAGAGAATCCCGCAACATTGATTAGTATCATGGCGCACGAACTTTCACATATTGTTCTTTACTCCCTATGGAACAGAGAGAAAGAAAATGAATTCTATACTGATCTGACAGCCATGATTCTTGGCTTCGCAAATATAATGAAAACAGGCAGAAAGGTCGTTAAGGTCACTCAAATTCCAAATGGAACACATACACAAACAACAACTTATGGTTATCTGTCAGACGATAATTTTAATTACGCCTTCCATAAAATTAATGGTGTTTTGAATAAGCAAAAATCAGAAAAGAAGAAACTGGCTAGGAAGTTAAAACAATTAAAGAAAAAGTTAAATAAAATTAAAAAATTATCTTTTTACTTCGAGAGCTATCTTGCTTATTTGGATAAAAATCTTCACCAAAAAATTTCTCAGGAGGATGGTCGCAAAATCATGGCTTTTCACCAGCCCGGACATACTGATAATTTTCAATCCACCATTAGGAAAAATGAAACAATACTAGAGAGTTTCATAAAGTTTGTGGAAAATCTTAAAAATTATACTGGCAAAAACATAGAAGTAATGAAACAACAGGAAACTCAACTAAAATCCGCTAATGAGGAATTAGATAAACAGCGCTTACTACTTCAAAATGACCTAGATGTTCTCAAGAAATATATCGGTTTCTTTTATAGATTAAAGCTGAAGTTCACTTAAAAATGTGTTAAGATGCCCTCATAAATCAATACCGACCTAACCCTCGCAAGAGATATGGTTAAAAGCCGTCCAAGGAAGTTTCCTCATAAAGAGGGTTTGACCTTTGGTGTCGAACCGGCTTGTGGGGATTTTTTATTATTAATTCAACCAAAAGAAAATGCTGTTTTTTAAATCTTCTTGTAGGCGAAATGTGCTGCCGTGACTTAAGACACCTAAGTAAGATTGGACTGCTTGGTGAAAATAGTCATACGGCAACAGACCATCTTTCACTAGCTTTGCCTTTTCCTTCAATTTCTTGAAGATTCTTTCCTCAGTTTTTAATCTTGGAATAACTGCGTTTGGAAAACAAGTGTATCCAAGAAAATCGACTCCTTGAGAAAACTTTCTAAGAAGAATTTTGCGAGGGTGAAGATCGAGCTTTAGATTATCAGATAAAAATTTACCCATTGGCTTTATCAATTTTAAACAATTATCTCTTTGAGTATGAAGTATAACAAAGTCGTCAGCATAACGAACATAATAACGTTCTTTGAGAGTGTGCTTCATAAATTGGTCGAGCTCATTGAGATATACATTAGCAAAAAGTTGAGAAGTGAGATTCCCAATCGGTAACCCCTTTGGCTTGTTCGGATCTCGACTTAATTCTGACTTGAAACTTGAGATAATCTCCTTAAGTAGCCATCGAGTGTCATTATCGTGAACACGGCGAAATAGAATTTCGATAAGCACACCATGGTCTACGCTCGCGAAGAACTTTTTAACATCACACTTCAACACCCAACATGGTTGGGTGTAATTCTTACTCTCTCGTCGTGCGTACGAAATAAATCTTTGAACGCCTCGATGACTTCCTTTATTGATCCGACATGAATAAGAATCATGAATGAATGTTGGCTCAAAAATGGGGTTAAGAATTTTTACAAGTGCATGATGTAATACTCTATCTCTTACGGAAGCCTTGTGAATATGACGTACTTTTGGATCATGCACAAAAAAAGATTCATAAGGTAAATGAGAGTAGGTTTTATTGCGGAGTGATTCGTGAAGTTTCCAGATATTATCTTCAAGTTTGTGTTCAAATAGCAAAACATCCTCTTTTTCTTTTTTGCCAATTTGAAATTCCTTCCATGAAGCGAATAAGTTCTCAAGATTAATTATTGAATCAAACATATGATTAATGACCCTCATAAATTAAGTGGACAATTTAGTATAGACATTCCGATTTTCAAGAAGACATACGACTTCATGCGTGAGTTTTATATCTTTGAACTTGATTTTCCGAAAAAAGACCGCTATACCCTTGGTCAACGTTGTGAGTTATACATCGTTGATATTTTAGAAGGAATAATGATGGCCGCTCAAACCGAAAAGAGTAGAAAGTTGCAAATCCTTGAAGGAGTAAGCAACAAACTTGATCTACTAAAAGTATTTATTCGGCTTTCAACAGATCTCAATATTCTTAGTGACAAACGCTATGTCGTCTGCCAAAATCATCTCCAAGAAATTGGAAGAATGCTTGGTGGCTGGATACGATCCGTGCGCGAGTAATCACTTTACAAGAGAAGCCTCTTTTAAAAGAGGCTTCTCTTGAGCTACATTAGTGAGACTGCCGGGCAGGACACACGCCCAAATTGGAGTTCCGATTGTCGCGCGTATCGTTGTTGACGTTGAGACCGTCCGAATCGAAGTTCCCAACGTTGACGAACTTGCCGTCGGACGACTGGACGCTCAGCCCATGTGTTTTGTTTCCTCTGTTATCACCGGAGATTGTCTTAAAATAGACTTTCCCCTGAATTTTACTCGGTGGTAACCCTTAATGAATAAGGACACCCACACTGAAACAAAACACGTAGTTTCATCTTTGTACTCTGTTCCGGCCACACACTTCGCTAAGCCATAAAGACCTAGTAAACTCCGGTGGATATTGAAACAAGGAGGCTCGCAAGATTAAACCGTAAAGCCCAATCTCTATAAGCAAGACTCAGCAGATAGTATAACCCAAAAAATTAGGTATTGCAAAAACTAATATTTAGAGTTAAAATGCAAGCAATATGGCAAAAGAATCCTTACCCCACATTCCTAATATCCCAACTACGCCTGAGCGGGTTTTGCGCGAAAAGAAAACAGAGACAAAAGAAGCTAAACCTCTTAGTGCAGAACAAATAAAAGAACAGGTAACTGAGCTTTTTGAGCTTTCCTCGGCTAGGGCTGAGGCTGGAAAACATACTCGGGAAGCCTGGGGTGGTCTTACGAAAGAGGAACGTGAAGAACTAAAAAGTAAGGGTGAAGATGCAGTTGTCGCACACATAGAAACCGCTCGGCTTGATCCCGAGCTGGTTGAGTTTAGAGAAACAACCTTAAAGGAATACGACGATAGGATTGCAGAACTTTCTAGTAATCCCCAAGTACTTGATGCATACAAAAATCGTTTTGGAGAACTTAAAGAAACATTAGCCCGTACGGTTTCGTATGAACACTTGCGTCATGAAGAGGATGCTGTAGATAAAGCGGAACAAAAACTTCGAAAACTCTATGAAGGAGTTGGTAGAGCACCGGGACCTATTGAACGCAAAAAATTAACTGCGTTTTCTGACCGTAAAAAAGAAGTTGAGGAAGAATTAAAGGGTTTTGAACTTGATTCCAAAACAATTGACATGCTACGTCGCAGAGAAGTTCGTCGCATGCAACACGATCTTGAGCGTTACAGTTTTGCGGAAACAGAATCACGCAGAGAACTTATTAGACAAGTGCTACCCGACTTACTACAAGGTGCTCCGGTGCTTTTCCAGGGTGAAACTGGATCCGGCAAGTCACAACTTGCAAAATATATTTCTGAGAGATATTTGGGCAAAACTCCTACAATAGTTTCCGTGAGTGAACAAATAAAAGAATCTCAAATCATGGGGTCACGTGGACTTGAAGCCGGACAAACGGTTTTCAATTATTCAGAATTTGTGAAAGCTCAGAAAGAAGGACGACCAGTAATTCTCGATGAAGTAAATCTCATGCCACATGAATTTGCTGGACTTTTGCATGATCTTCTACAAAAGCGCGTTGGAGATGTATGGGTACATCCAGTTACTGGAGAGAAAATTCCAATTACTGCCCCCATCATGGCTACAGCAAACTTAAAATCAGAACGCTACAAACAACGCTACGAGCTTGATGTTGCTACACTTCGACGTTTCATTGGAGGTGCAGGTGCTCGTGAAATTCACTATCTCGACATTGGCAAGAAAGATACAGAAGGAAATCCAATAGCTCCGGAAACACTGCAAATTCTTTCTGCAGTACTTGCCGATAGACATGGTGATATAGAATGGAGCGAGAAGGAAGCAATGGAAAAAGTTGAAGAACTTAAACGTTTTGTGCAAGCTTGCAGAAAAATTCAGGAAGATTTTACACTTTCAATTAGAGAAGGTGGTGAAGAATCTCTCGCCCGAGGAGACCGTCTAGCATTTAAAGAACTTGTGATTACTCTTAAAGATCAGATCGAGATTATGAAAGCTTGGAAGGCCTCGAGTTTCCGTGAGCCACTTGATTCTATTGTACTTAGAGAATTTTTCCACAAAGCAGAGATTAGTGGTCGTGCGGCTAAAGATCGTGAAAATATGATTAAGGTCTTTATTGCTAATAAATTATTCCAAAATACCAATCCAGAAGATTTCAAAATTCAGGGTCTTTCTCCGAAAGCTGTTCGACAGTGGCAAGGTAAAGAATAACCGTTATGCCATTCGAAGCCTATAAAATCTATCAAGAGTATGAACCCGACAAGTACAAGACTTCTACTCAAGAGAAGGTTGCTAAAGCGTTAGCGGGGGCGAAGAAAGAAGGACTTACACCAGTTAAAGAGTCCCTAGACTTCAGTGAAGTTCAGGAGATTTTTGGACAAGACTTTATTGGTATCAAAGAAGTAGAACAATTTACTGGGCGTTCACTCACTCTCGAAGAACAAAGAATTGCAGAAGAAAAATGGCATAAAAAAGTTGAGGAGCAGGGCCTTACCAAAGAAAGTTTAGAACGGCTCAAGCAAGAGGGATTCATGGTAGTTCTTCGTGTTGGAAAGCTTGCTGGAAAAGAAAAAAAAGATAAAGAAATGCCAGTGACCATAAAAAATCTTCGACAAAAATTTCCCCTATTTTACGATCAAGATTGGTACGACAACGAACAATTTGCCGGTGAAGCATTAAGTGGTATTGATTGGGGTATTGTTAAAAAAGAACTCCTAGATGAGTCAAAAAGCAAAAACTGGGATGAGCAACAAGAAATTCTAAAGGCATGGGCGGATACACATGGTGTTGACCAAAAGTTTGTACGTCGTAGGACACCAACCGAAGTTGCTTATGATATTTTGGCTTACTTCCAAGTACGCAACGAACGAATACTTGAGAAGGATTGGGACTGGACCTCCGTCCAGTCGTCCGGCGGCAGGTTCGTCTGCGTTGGGGGCTTCGGTTCGGACGGTCTCGGCGTCGCCCACGGTACGCGCGACTTTCGGTTCTCCACTTTGGGCGTGTGTCCTGCCCGGTAGTTTCATCATGGGTACTTGGGTATTGGTTGCTTGATCCTTTGTATTCTTGGTTTCTTGGTTCGAAAAATTTTTTAAATCATGAATGAATCATTCCCGAAAAACAAAATAGAAGAATCGTCGGTAAAACCTCCAAAAACAGAAGGTGTGGTTGATCCATCTAAAGTTGAAGAATTTTTTGACAAGGAAGCTGAAATTCTTGGAGCATATGGTCTTAAAGGAGATGTTACCCTTGAACGTGGTTCCAACGGTTGGGCTTTTGATTTTCAAAATAAAAAACTCATTTACGACCCAAGTTTTTTTGCAGAACGTGGATACAATATGCAAGAAACCCTTTTTGCCACAACTCATGAGCTTATGGCACATTGCGGTGAACTGCTTCGTGACCCCGAACTGATTCTCAGAGAAGCCAAGCGTTATTCCAGAAAAGAGCACCTACATCTTTTACATAATATTTTTGAAGACGTACTTGGTAATCGTCGTATTGTGGCAGAACTACCATTCCTAGGAGAAACACGAACTAAGCTTTATGAAGAAAAACTATTCCCTCAAACCGATTACCAAGAGAATGCCTCCCATGTCCAATTTGCCTATGGATTCATTCGTGAAATGATGGTGCCAGGAAAACCCGTTCAACTTGGTCCGGAAGCGCGCCAAGCTCTTGATAAACTTCGTAGCTTCGGAGAAGACCAAATCGATATTCTTGATCTTGTTACAACTCCTTCTATTGAACCAAAAGACCGTTTTCAAATTATGCGAAGTATCGTTGAACCAATCTATTTAGATCTCTATCAAAAAGATCTCGAGAAAGAAAAGAAAAAAGATGATAAGAAAGATTCTGGTCAAGGGGGTGAGAGTAGCCCATCTGATCAACCTCCTCAAGAAGGAAAAGGTGGACAAGATGATAAAAAACAAACTACAGGGAAAGATAAAAAGAAGTGGTGGCAGAGTGGTAAAGAAAAAGATAAAGGACAGCCCAAGCCTGGAAAAGAGCCAGGGAAACCAGCACAAGGAAAAGGTGGTGAATCAGGCGAGGAAGAAGCAAAAAAGAAGTTCCAAAAAGAATACCAACCATATAAAGACTCTCACCCCGAACCATTAAAGCCGGAAGATGAAGAAGAATTCAAAAAAACACTTGAATCTCTTGCTAGTAAACGTGGAGGTGCTCCATCTCTTGATAGGGCAATTATCGAACAATGGGCGAAAGAACATGGAGTAAGTGCCGAGGATGTTTTAGGATACAGAAAAGAGTATGAAGAAATTGCACCCTTGGTCGCAGAGTTGCGAGAAGTGTTCAAACAAATCGTATCCAAACGTCTAAAGGAACGTTGGAAAATGTCGCCACAACTTCAAACTGAGGGCGAGATGCTAGATGAGGAAACACTTGCGGAATCATATATTGAATCTACTGCCGGAGGAAAGCCTCATGCCTTCCGAGAGATATCTCGTACCAACAAGGAACAAGTTGGATATGGATCGCTTGACATGACGCTTGTGAATGACCTATCGGGTTCAATGAATGAGGGCGCAAAACTTTCTATGGATCGCAAATCAAAAATTCTTTTCCTAGAGTCGCTCGCTGATTTTCAAAAAGAGATCAAAGACGCTGAATATCAAAACGGAGTCTCACTTGGTCTTGAAGTTCGTACCGAAACACGAGCATTCGGAGATTTTGGAGATACTGAACTAAAAGCATTAAGCCCTGATCTTTCTGAAAAGGATCGGATCACAATCTGGAAGCGACTTCATAAAGGATCTGGCGGAACACCTGATTACCTTTCTCTCGAAACCATAGAAAAATCACTTACCTCTGAATATGAAGAAGAATTGAGAAGTAAAAGAAAACGAAAAGTAATAGTAGTACTTTCTGATGGAGACTCACAAGATGCAAATCGTGTTCAACAAACTTGTGAAAGATTACGCAAAAAAGGAATCATCGTTCTTGGTTTCGGAATGACCGCCTCAGGGCAGGCTGTAAAAGAAACTTACAAACCGGATGCCGAAGTTATTGAGGACATTCGTACGTTGCCCAAAGCTATGCAAAAAGTTATTATTAAATATATACAAGACTTATAATTTATGCCATTCGAAGCTTACAAAATTTACCAAGAATACGAGCCAAACAAGTATAAAACTTCTACTCAAGAGAAGGTTGCTAAAGCATTAGCTGGAGCTAAAAAAGAGGGGCTTGTTCCCAAACCTGAAGCTATTGATTTTCGAGAAGCCAAAGAAATAATGGGTAAAGACTTTCTCGGACCCGAGGCTATTGAGGCAACTTTGGGTATTAAGCTTTCTCCTGAAGAACTTGAGCAAGTAGAGAACATTCCATTTACCCCGGAGGAGCTGGAACAAGCAAAAGAACTTGGCATGATGCTTGTGCTTCGCATATCGCATGATAAAGATAACAAACCACTTACGTTAAACCGTATGCGAGAAATTCTCGCTGGAGAAGACAAACTCGGAGATCCTCAGAAAAAGAAAACGAAACTATTTTATCGACAGCCTGGCGATGGATGGTATAAAGACGAAACATTCGCAACTGAAACAGTCGCTGGTTTTGGATGGGGTTTATCTAAAAAAGAAGTTTTACAAGAATCTTTGAGTAAAAACTGGGACGAGCAAGAAGAAATTCTCAAAAAATGGGCGGAGGAAAATAATATAGATCCACAAACCATTCGACGCAGAACGCCGATTGAAGCTACCTATGACACTATGCTTTACTATGGAGCAAACAAAGAAAGTTTACTTGAAGGGACTTACGACTGGACCTCCGTCCAGTCGTCCGACGGCAAGTTCGTCCTCGTTGGGAGCTTCGTTTCGGTCGGTCTCTACGTCGGCAACGATACGCGCGCGGATCGGCTCTCCACTTTGGGCGTGTGTCCTGCCCGGTAGTTTCATCATGGGTACTTGGGTATTGGTTGCTTGATCCTTTGTATTCTTGGTTTCTTGGTTCGAAAAATTTTTTAAGAACTAGGTTATTTAGATAGAAAAATCTGTTTTTGTTTTAGTATTATTTTACCCTTAAGACAACCGAGTAATTCTCTTTTCTGAAAATCCTCACCTTCTTGTAAAACGTACTTCGTATAACTCCGTATATCAACACCCGACACATTCACTTTTTCCTTGTTTCCTAAAAAGAATTTCTGCATCCTGGTAAATTTCTCAACATCAGCCTTAATTTTTTGCTTGATCTCAATTTCATTGATATTTAGATTTTCAATCAGGTTTTCAAACTGCTTAATTAGTTCTTTCTCTTCAATGTAGCCACATTTGCAATTGCCGTCCTTGGCTTTCGTGCAACCATAATATACATAACGATGAGTAGCATTTTTAAACTTTTTAAATTTTTCACAAGCCGAGATGCCGGAATCGCATAAACCACAAGCCATCATTTTAGTAAAAGCGAATTCTTTTCCTTCGGATCTTAGAATTTGACTTTTAACCTGCTCTTGGACTAAATCAAAAAGTTCTTTAGTAATAAGGGGTTCATGCTTTCCCGTATACCAATTTCCACTTCCTCTAGGATATTCAAATACTCCGTAGTAAAAAGTATTACTTAAGGTTCTATAAATATTTCCCAAACTAAGATGTTTCTTCCCTGCGGCAGTCCTAAAATTGAGATCAAATCGGAGCCAATTGTATACTTTTCTACCACTCCATTTTTCATAGGCGACTTTCTCAAAGATTTTTTTAATAACGTGACCTCGTTCAGGATCTATGATTACTTGGCATTTTCTGTCCATCATTTTTTGGTTTAAGTAGCCGGTCGGTGCTACTCCTGGCCATAACCCCATTTCTACCCTAGTTCTTAGCCCTCTTTTTACATTCACGCTTTTATTATCATTTTCAAGTTTCGCTTGAGAACATAGAATCATTAATAGGAACTTTTCATTTGGTGAATTTTTAAAGTGCTGTCCATAAGTGCGAATTTCCATTAATAACTTTTGATCCATGAGATCAACAATGCTTCCGAGGTCGCCTGCATTACGAGATAGTCTGTCTGGTGCCCATGTCAGAATTCCATTAAACCTACCTCGTCGTATATCTTCAAGAATTTCCTTATAGACAGGTCTTTGCCCTGATTCTTTTGCCGAGTGAGATTCTCTCCTGATTTCTACAACTTCTAATCCTTCTCTTTCAGCCATACTAAGCATTTCTTTGATCTGGGAATCAATAGACAAAACTTGGCGTTCTTCTGATTCAGTACTCTTTCTGGCATATAGAACATATTTAATTTTTACTGTTGGAATAACGGCCATATTGCCTATCAATCCAACGCTTGCTTGTGTTTCCATACCCTAATGATGTCAGAGAACTAGTCGTTTGCTAAGCTATGATCGTTGGTAACGTGTTGGTAACTTTCCTTAACAAAATAGCTATTCTGCGATAGGGTGAAGTTGGAATAATAGTGTAAAAAATGCTATTATTTCATTAACAATTTAATATTATTCAAATAATCTAACCCCTTATATACATTAAGGATATGATTAAAAATCCGTCCAAAGTAAAAAACTCCTAGTCAGAGTTACTTTGGACGGTTATATCTCGAAAGGGATATAGGCATTCCCTACGGGGCTTGTCGACCTTGGCTAGGAGCTTTTTGCTACCTATCTGTGGTTTAAAATCCGTCCAAAGTTTATGAATATAATAGAAAGTTTAAAAGATTCTTATAAAAAGAGTCCGGTGAAAGTGATAGCTGTATCGTTGTTTATTTTAGTAGGTTTGATGTTCGCTTGGTATATAACTGTTCCGTTAGCTATAGCCGTATATTTTGGTAAAAAATTTAAAAAGGAAGAACACGACAAAAAAGATACGAAGAAAAAATGTCCGCATTGCCAAACAGAAATTGATTGGCTTGCAACAAGATGTCCAAACTGTCACGGTAAAATGCATGTCTGGACGGCAGACAGAAAAATAATAGCACTGGTTATAGTCATGCTATTTTTTATAGGAGTAGTTAAAATGAGTTCATCTTCACCAAGTACTTCTAGTGTAAGTAGCATCCCAAGTACACCTTCTCCTGAACAAGCAAAAAAGGATCGAGAAATAATGTCTATTGTATTTGCTAAAAGTGTGATTGAAAAGACTTTGAAAGCTCCTTCAACAGCGAAATTTGTTGACGTTCAAGCGTACGAACTTTCAAACCTCAAAGATGTTTGGGCTGTGAATGGCTACGTAGACAGTCAAAACAGTTTTGGAGCTATGATACGTAGCCAATGGGAAGTTCAACTTGATTATAGAGACGGAAAAGGTGGATCGGTAAAAAGTGTCCTATTTGATGGAAAAAAAATACTTTAGTAACTAAAAAATCAAAATATGAAAAAGAAAATTTTATATATCCTTGGTGGATTAGTTGCTCTCTTTATTGTTATTGGCATTTTTGGACCCAAACCAGAAAAAGGTGCGGTGCAAAATACGGATCAGGATATACCTACCGTTGCCATAAATAGCGAAATAGAAAATGGCGATCCAGTCGTTAGTGAAACAAGCTCAACTTCTAAAGTACTAAAAACAACCACTGACACTAATAGTTATAGATATTATTCTGTATCAAGTGTTGTCGATGGGGATACAGTCAAAATTAACGTCGATGGAACAATAGAAACTTTCCGTCTCATCGGAATGGATACACCAGAGACAGTTGATCCTAGAAAAGAAGTTCAATGTTTTGGAGTGGAAGCATCAAATAAAGCAAAAGAATTATTATCAGGAAAGAAAGTTAGAATAGAAACTGATGCCTCACAAGGAACGTATGATAAATACAACCGTTTACTTGGTTATGTTTATCGTGAAGATGGATTGTTTTATAACAAATACATGATTGAACAGGGTTATGCCCATGAATATACCTACAACTCACCATACAAATATCAAACTGAATTTAAAAACGCACAAAAATTAGCTCAGGATAATTTGAGAGGACTTTGGTCACCAAATACTTGTAATGGAAACACGACATCTAGCGCAAGCACTTCTACTCCAACAACCACGACTACTCCACCGCCAGCTACACAATCAACTGGAAAGTATTACACCTCTTCGGCTTCAAATACCAAGTATTACGCTCCGGAATCCTGTGAATACTGGAAGACTTGGTCTACATCCAACCTAAGATCATTTAATTCTCTTGCAGAGCTTCAGAAAGTGTATCCTTCCAGAACTTTGAGTCCACAGTGCAACTAGATAAAAGATATTCCTGGTGTAGGCAAGTTCATAAAAAGAATGAACTGATTGGTCACAAGAGAAAAAGCATCAGCAAGGTCATCGTGTTTTTCCACTCCGAAACCAGTGAGTTGTCCTATTAATTCCTCGCATCCTTTTCTAGGGAACAAGATATGACCATTTTGAATAGCCATGCTTGTCATTATCAATCGCTCACGTTTGTCTCCATGTGGTGTTATTCCCTCTACCCACAATCCGTCTTTCTTCAATTGTTGGATTAATGCTTCTTGATATGAAACTTTCTCGATATAAATTCGAGGAGTTCTGTCTGATTTCAAACTCCCGGCAAGTATTTTTATTTGTTGAACCTGTTCCGGAAAAGTAAGGCGTTGATTGATCGGGTATGGCAGGACAAATGCCTTGCGTTCGTTTCCTATGGAATAAACTTTCAACACTACCATTGCCGTATTGTCCGCACTTTCATTTTGAGAGATGGCCAGATCGACCCCGACCCAATAGCCCACAAATGAATTTTCATCATATGGGATCCCATCGTAGTATTGTAGCCATTCCGGTTGCACGGCTCGTCCGGCATCGGACACGATTCGGAGAAGATATTCTCTCTGCCAGGCAATTTCATTGCCGACTTTGCGTTTTTCCATTTCAATATATCCTTCGTTGGGATATTTCCCAAGCCAAGCAATTTTGCCTTCGCTGTTAATGAGCGGGTAGGCTCTGAATTCCGCATCCAGTAGCTTTTCTTCCACATCCTGTTTTAGACGCATCATCAGACTGTCTTCGTGTAGTAGGTTTCCGACTACGATTAGTTGTGTATCTCTATCTCCGGCTGGAATAACTTCACCACGAAGCCAAGCGTGGGTTTTGTCGCGACTCTCTCTGGTTTTTACCGAAGCCATATCTTCTATATCGTCACAGATTATGAGATCAGGACGGTATTGATGATGCCTGATTCCACGGATGCTCTGCTCGCTTGAGGCGGCCGTGACTCTCGCGTTCGTATTGGAGAAAACCAGAGACGATGCACCCCATTCATCGGTTTCTTCTTGGAATGGTCCTAGATCATTTCGTAGAAGCTCGTTGCTTTCCAGTTCACGCTTCAAATTCATCATATGTTGTTTTGCCTGGGTGCGAGTCTGACAAAGAATCAGCACGAACTTTTTCTCTTTTACGCCGAGAATCGCCCAAATGGGGTAGGACATAGTAAGTAGAGTTGATTTACCTGAACCACGAAAAGCAACCACAAAAAGATTTTTAACATTTTTGTCTTCTGTCAGGCTAAAAATTTCTTTTTGGAATGGTGCAGTTTCATACTTCACATAATGAGCAAAATAGAAGTTAAAGAAATACAAATGGCTTTCTCTAGTAATGGCGACACGAATGTCACGATCGTTGAACATCTTGTTGAATAAATTACCCGGTATGTTATTTTTCATCTTTTTTATTTTCGTTATTATTAATTTCTTCCGCTCCCTCGTCGACATTGAGGGAAGCGAGCCTTAGGGCTTCAGTCACTATTGCTTGTTGCTCCGGAGTCAGTTCATTTTTCGGAGTTTCGATTTTACCGCTAACTTCTATGCGGTCTTTGAATTTAGGATTACATTTACGAAGCCAGAATGAAATTGCCGGCCAACTTCTCTGTCGGATTAGAGATATTAACTGAGATTCACTCATGTCATTGATAAATTCAACACCTTCCGCTAACGCATTATCACTCCGCTCCATAAAACCTTTATCCTCTTTGCGCCAACGGTAATAAGTCGCACGACTTATACCAGCTTTTTTACACGCTATTTGAATGATTGGCACCTCTTTTAATATTTCCAAGAGAGCCTGTTTATCCTTCTCAGTTCTTTCATCAACCATTGTGTTGTTTTCCATGTTTTTTGTTTTATTTAACTAATAATGTGTACAACAAAAACACCAACTTTTTAAGTTGGTGTTTTTGTATTCGAGGACTAAGCGGATGCAATAACAACAACTAATAAAAGTTGCAATATTGCTTCCGCCAAATCGACAAATGATAGAGAAACTCTACCCGGTCTTTGCTTCTGACTCATAGAGCGTAAACGCTCCGTCGCCCGTCTCCGTAGGGGCTGATGAAAAGCGAGTATTAGTTTGTGAATGTACTCTTTTATTCTATAACATTTTAAACAAAAGGGTTAGGTTGCTAATCTGTGTATAACTAATATATTATTTTAGTATGGAAAAACATCTAAAATCACATCAAGAATATATTGACGAATATGATAAGTTGACTGTTTATCGATGCAGACAAATGGAAGAACTACATAAAAATACCAAGCTTGATCCGATGGTTAAGCAAAACGGCGAGGATATTGATTTATCGCCGATGATTGATGCCTTTAAGGAAATACGAATGTTCTATCTAACCGGTCAGTGTTATGAGAATAAAAATAAAACAATTAGGGAATGGGAAGAAAAAGATAAAGCTCGAGACGATCTTTATGAATCAGCCAAGGAACCTGAAAATATTTCTTGCCTTACTTGTGGTCACTTAATGTTTATGACTTCAAAAACATTCGATCTGGGTTTCGATAAAAAACAAAATCGAGTGATGTTTTTCTATGACTGTCCATTAAAACATATGCCTCGACGTGTGTTCTATAACACGGGTGAAGAATATATCATAAAGCCACATGTTTGTTCAAAGTGCCACAGTACAGTTACTGAAGATCATAAGAAAACAGATGCTGGTATTTCAATTACCAGAACCTGCACTAAATGCTCTCACGTAGAAACTGAGGATATGGATTTCTCCGTCAAAAAAGAAGAAAAGATAGATCCTGATTTTCCAAAAGATAGGGCACGGTTTTGTCTGTCTATTGAAGAAGGAGAAAAATTCATCGATGACAAAATACGTCAAGAAGGCATGGGCAAGCTGGTAAATGAATGGAAAGAGAAAGATAAGAACAAAGAACTTTATGACAAAATTGCCCAGCTAAAAAAGCTAACTGTTCTACAATTTGAGGAATTGCTTGTACCACTGCTTGAAAAGAATAAATATTTGAAGTTTCATATGAAGGATCCTGAAGCCGGTCGTGATGTGTTTGTCCCATTTATTGTCTACGATAGTGATGATAAGCGAGATGAGCGGTCTAGCATCCTTGCCATTCAAAAACTCATGAAAAAGACACTAGAGAGTACAAATTGGCGTTTAATGTCTGAGGGCGTACATTATCGTTTAGGCATGTTAAATGGACGTTTAAGAGCTTATGAGAAGGAAGAGGATCTCCTGAAGTTGGTTAAATGAGACAGGGTGCGAAACACCCCTTTAAAATGTCTTATTTGTCTTATCCGTGAATTTTGGATAGTGACTCGGAGGCATCAAATTAAGTCGCTGAATCGTGCTAGAATATCCTTACTGGGGTTGTACTCATTGGTACTGAACCCTCAGACACCGCCAAGGTAAAAATTTATTTAATTTTTGATTCTGGTAATACCAAATCCCAAAGTTTTCCGGCAACATTATTTGGTTGGCCGAAAAGGGGATAGTGATGTAAGTCTATAAAGGGCAAACTATTACATTCAATAATTCCGCAATGGGGTGTTTCTTTCCAAGATTTTGTAATATCTTCCATTATAAAATCTACTCCAATAAGTGAATCATTTAAAAATTTTGCTACGCGTTCTAACATTTCTATATTATCAGGATGTACATTATCAGTAACTTCAGTGGTGGTGCCTCCGCAACTACGACTTGTTTTTTGGGAAAAGGTTATTATCTTTCCTTTTTCTATTACGTCGTTTAACTTTATGTTTTGTCTTTTTAATTCAATTTCAGCTTCTTTGTCTATTATTATTTTATGAAAAATCGGACCTTCACGTTCAGGTCTTTTGTTTTCTTCTTCCAGTAACTGTCGTACGGTTTTAATTCCATCACCCTTGACTTTTGGTTGGTCACGCCTGACTACTCCCACTAATTTACCGCCAATTAAAGTTCCTCGAAAAAGATATCCATTTAACTCTTCTTCAATAATAACGAGCGGAGAGAGTTTTTTGGCTTTTTTGAATCCAATAATCAAATTTTCCGGTGTGTTTATATGAATCATAGTATGTCGGCTACGAGAGCCCAAATTTGGCTTGGTGATAACCGGTTTTTTTAAGCTGTTAAAAATTTTTAACGCTTTTCTTTTGGTAAAAGCTACTCCTCCTTGCGCGACTGGTAAACCTTCTTTTAAAAATTTTATTTTCATTATGCCCTTGTCGTCCATCCATTTCAATGCGGGGGATTCTTTTGAGCCTGAACGGGGTAGGCCATCAAAAACTAGTATTTTATTTTGTCCACTTTTTTCGTACTCTGCTACAAAACCATCTCGAATAGGGCCCAAATGAAATTCGCGCATTTTTATCCCGCGTCTTGTGGCTTCATCCCAGAAACATCTTGTCCGCCAGGTGTCTTTTATGTCAGGTTGGTTAGAGAAATGTCCGAGTTTTAAGAAAACCATTAAATTAAAAAAGGGCAAAGTAATCTTATCAGAAATTGTTTCAGCGGTGCTTTTAAAAATCTTTTCCATTAAGGCAAAAAATGGCTTGTCTAGCAAGCCTAAAAATACCGAAGTGTAAGCGATAAAATGACTCCTTTGTGCTGGCTCACAATCTTTACAGTATTTCATTTCTTCAAAAATAATTGCCAGTCTTTTTTAAACAAGGATTGGCAAATATGGAAAATAGTAAAAGTAATAAAATAAGCCGATAGGACGTCTATGGAATAGTGTAGATGCCCCAACAAGACCACTATTGCAAACATAATAGAAAATGAAAGGAAAACTATACGCAAGGTTTTATTTTCCCAAAAAATTAAAGCTAAAAGGAAAGGGATGCCTGTGTGTCCAGAAAAGAAAAGATCATTTCCTGTGAAGATACCAGTAAAGACTTCTCTATTAAAAAAAGTTGAATCTATTATGGCGCGAGTGGGAAAAGGGCTAATATGAGTAAGACTAATAAAAACAGATCTGATAAAAGTAAAAATAGCAACGCTTTTCATAAGAAAAGGTAAATAATTGGGTCGTTTTAGGGCCAGAAAAAGACAAAAAAGAGTTAGAATTACAGATCCCCAGACAAAAATTCCCCCTACATCGTAAACTCGAGTATTAGAGAGAATAATGTCAGTAACAAAGGCACTACTAGAACGAGCAACATAGCCGTTTATGAAAAATTGTAGGATGAGGCTTGTCCCTAGTAAAATTACACCACCTAAAAAAGAAAGAAGAAAATTTTTGTCGGTAAAGTGAATTTTGTAAGACTGCATATATTTATTGTATCAGATTTTTATTTTTTTCAATAAAAGATTCTAGGGCTTCTGATATTTCTTTTACGGCATCACGGGCGGTATTGTGATTAATGCTTGGAATAATCGCAAATTCAGCATTTTTTATATTTTTTGACATTTTAATAACATTTTTCACTGGCACCATAGAATCTTTTTCTCCGTGTAGAATAAGCGTTGGTACATTTATTTTTTCTAAAAAATATTCCTGTTCTGGTTTCAAAGATTGTCTTAGAGTATAAAAATGCGCGCGAAATCCCGTATTTCTCATGTCTGCTAAATTTCTTTTTATATTCCAATCTCCTGTATTTAGATATGGGCGATAATCTACATGGCCACGAGGTTTCGGATTAAAGGGTAAGAATCTTACTATAGCTGTTAGTGTTTTTAAAATTAATCGCATTATTTTTCCCAGCAATCCTTCGTGTAGATATATTTCTGGAGAAGTAAAAACATTAGCAATTATTTTCTCCCTCCATAGCTTTAAATATTCCAAATGGACTAGTCCGGCAAAAGAATTACTGATCAAAATAAATTTTGGAATATTTAAATGTGAAATTAAATCGTGTAAGTCATTAGCAAAATTCTTAACTTCATAATTTTCATAATGAGGATATTTTTTTGACATACCGTGTCCGCGGATATCGTAAAATAAAAGATTGTATTTGTTTTGAAATATTTTTTCATAGGGCCAATAAGCCGAGGATGAACCAGAAACCCCGTGGGCAAAAACCAGAGTCAGTTTGTTCGGCTCAAATTTATTTGTTCGGTAATAAATTCTATTATCAAAAACGTGTTCTTGCATTTTATTTTTTTAAAGCTGAATAATAAACCTCTTCAAGTCTGTCGGCGCTTCTATTTATATCATAATTTTTAACTTTTTCTAAACTGTTTTCTCCCATTTTCTTGCGCAAATCCTTATCCTTAATTAATTTCAGAATTTTATCCGCTAGGTCAAGGTGGTCTTTGGTCTTAAACAAAAAGCCATTATTGTCTACAAAAAATTTTGCTGCATTCATTTCGGCATCGGGAATAATAATTGGTTTGCCACAAGCCATTGCCTCAAGGACGGTCATTCCTTCCAGCTCGGCGAAAGATGGGGAAACAAATATATCTCCGGCATTATAAGCCAAGATTTTATCTTCATCACTGACCAGACCAAGAAAAGTAACATATTTGCCAATCTTCAAGTTCTGAATTAATTTTTCTAATTTAGGTCGAACATGTCCGGTTCCCGCTAATATTACATGTATCTTTTGGTGTTTTTTAATAATATGAGGAATTGCCTTGATTAAAGTTTCTAAAGATTTTTCTGGAAAGAGTCTTCCGACATAGGTTATGTTTATGGTATCTTTTGGAATATTAAAACGGTCGTGAAAATCACCCGTGTCCGTTGGTTTATATATATCAATACTTACTCCGTTTGAAACTATTGCTGAACTTTTATTTTTTTCCGTTAAATGGTGAAGTAATTTACGACCAAACTCTGTTGGATAAATAATTAATTCTGCTTTGGAGTAGACCCAAGCCAGATATCTGTTCCAGATTTTTCCCATCGTGGGTTGGATTATTTTGGGCATATCCATAAATAAATTTTCCGGCTGGGAGTGGGAATGCGCGACCATTTTTATATTTAAAGCCTTGGCTGCCCTGATGGCGACGATAGCGCCAGACATAGGTAGCAGAATATGCACCACATTTATTTTTTCTGCCTGAAAAACTTTTTTTAATTCTTCAACTGTTGGAAAAGCTAAATTCCAACCATTACTTCTGGGAACTGGCAGACTACGGTAACGATAAGCTTTTATTTCACCATGTTGGCTGTGGTTTTTGTGTTCTTTTGATTTGGCAGCGATAAAGATAACGTGGTGTCCACGTTCCTTCAATAATTTTCCAAAACGCAAGGTGGAAACGACCACGCCGGATTTATTACTGCCAATTGGATCGCAAATCATAGCAATATGCAATTGTTCCTTATTGTTTTGAATCATAGTTCGATTGCACTCACCATGACCCTGAGTTTTTATCGAATGGGTCATAAATTTTCTTTTATATTTCTTTTATATTTTTTTATAAACAAAAAGAATATCAAGATAACTAAAACAAGAATACTTACTATGGCCACATAATAATCAAAATATTTTCCAATGATTTCGTAAGCTTGACCGAAGAATATACCAAGCAGCATCATAATAAAAGATTGACCGAGGGAATATAAAGCACAAGTTTTAAAATATTTTTTATAGGATATGTGTAATGCCCCGGCGGCAATGAGTCCGGCCGTTCCTATTCCCCATAATATTTTAGAACCGGCGATGGCTTTATTGTGATTTTTTTCAAAATATAATTTTGCTTTCTCTACTTTTTCTTCGTTTATTTTAAAATAACGAAATAAATTTTTTCCCTTATATCCAATATAATAAAATATACCATCCCCGATAATATCTCCTAAGACCATTACTATATAAACTAAAAAAAGATTAAAAATTCCAAGGGTCACCAAAAATCCGGCAATTACGCTGACTATCGGACCTTCAATAATAGCTAGGGGGATGAGAATGAAGTATTTATATGTCAGCAACAGTTGAACGATGGGCATTAAAGATAATTATAGTGTATTTTTGTATTTTATTTAGCATTGACAAATTACCTTTTTTCTGCTATACTATATATAGATAAAGTCAGGTGATGCATCTCGCGTTACCTATAAAAAAAGGAGAAGGAGACGGAAAAATGGAAAATTCAATTGGAAGTTATTATGTATTATCAGTGTTGCCCATTTGGGTAACGGCGTTGATCCTTTACATGGTTACGCAGGGCGTATTATTCATTCTGCGTGACCGTTGCGAGGGATTGTATTACAATACTTCGTACAGTGCCGTCCTCGGTGACGGCGCGTTGGTGGTCATTGTCTTGATGGCCGCTGAAATCTTGCAACGAGGTGCCCCGTGGCCAGTGTGGGGGCGAGGTGGATTTTTTGAAAGTGGATTCTTCCACATTACTACTCTCTGTGCTGGTATCTTACTTGGTACTGTGTGGTTAGCACTCGACCGACCTCCGCAATGGGGCGACCGATACCACCATGCGGTGATTGCGCCACTTCTAACATATCTTAGTACTACTCTTGTTCCAGTCATTTTTTTAAAAGGAACAGGAATGGAAATTACCGCGACGATTTTCCTGATTCTCCTGTGGGTCGGATTGGTTGTTTATGACGTGAGGACTGACCGGCTCGACCAACGAAATTATCGCAATCTGGGTAGTCATCTTAATGCAGTAAAAGATTACCCTAAATATCGTTATTACTATTACGGGAATCACAAACCCTAACAAGGAAGCGGAAGCCGCCTTGTTGGGGTTTTCGTTTGCCTTTTTTATAAAATTTTTTTAATGTGCCACAGTGAAGGCGATTACTTTGCGGGCGTCGGCTTGTTTGAGAACTTTTTTCGCTTCGGTTAAAGTCGCGCCGGTGGTGGTAATGTCATCGATTAAAATTATATTTCTATTTTTTATTAATTCGCTATTTTTTACGGCAAAGGAGCCAATTAAATTTTTCAATCTCTCATTGCGGTTTTTAATGCGGGCTTGATGTTCGGTCTCTTTTATTTTTATTAAAATATTATTTTCTAACTGCATATCTATCTTTTCGCGCAAACTATTTATTTTTATTATTTCTTGGCAAATTAATTGCGCTTGATTGTATCCGCGTTCTTGATATCTTTTAGATGAAAGGGGAACAGGGATTAAAATAGGTTCAGTAAAATTTTGCAATACGCTTAATTCAGAAAATTCTTCTAAAATTTTTTCATAAATAATTTCTGCAAAAATCTTGGCTAATCTTTTTTTGCCTTTATATTTTAATAGCCATAATGATTTTTTAATGGCTGGATGGCGATAATCATAGATGGGGAAAATCCATTTAGCGCTTTCGCGCTCAGCCCCAGGTACATCTTTTAAGCACTTTAAACATAAATCTATCCCAGTTTGACCGCACAAAATGCATTTTACAGGAAAGATTATGTCTAAGATGGTGTCTAAAAAACGCATATATGGTATAATTTTAGCATAAAACAAAAATGAATAATTTATTAAAAAATCTTTTTTCAAGTTTCAATAAATTAAAAGACGGGTCAGGAGACTCGGCTATTGGTGTGGATATCGGTTCTAGCGCTATAAAAATAGTGGAAATAAAAAAAAGGGGAAATAAGGCTGTACTTGAAACTTACGGAGCCATCGCTCTTGGTCCTTATGCCGACCTTGAGGCTGGGCAGGTTACGAATCTGCCGGTGGAAAAAGTTATCTTGGCATTAAAAGAAGTTCTCAGGCAATCTGACGCCAGTGGTAATTCTCTTGCTCTTTCTATTCCAGTTCAATCAAGTTTAATTTTTACCATTGAACTCCCGGCTAAATTAGGGGAAGAACAAATAGCCTCTATTATCCCCATTGAAGCGCGAAAATACATACCAGTTCCCATTACTGAAGTTTCAATTGATTATTTTAAAATACCTAAAAAGGAATCTTCTTTTGAGGAAATGAACGCTGTCACGGATGTTCCTAAAAAAGAAGAGGAAAAAATGAATGTTTTGGTTGTGACAACCCAAAATGACGCGGTAGCCAGATATCGTTCAATTGTTTCAGGGTGTAATCTCAAAGTTTCTTTTTTTGAAATTGAGATTTTTTCTTCTATTAGGTCAAATTTTGAGCATGAACTTTCTCCTGTTTTACTGATTGATTTTGGTGCATTGCACACCAAACTTTCAATGGTTGAATTTGGTATGGTCCAAAGCCATCATACGATTAATAGAGGTGGGTCCAGTATTTCTGATTCAATTTCTAAATCTCTTTCCATTTCTTTTTCTGAAGCGGAAAAAATGAAGAAGAATTTTGGTTTGTTTGGAAGTCCAACAGAAAAAAGTTTGGCGGACATCATTAAAGTTCATATTGATTATATCTTTTCCGAAACAAATAATGTATTATTAGAATATGAAAAGAAAAATAAAAGAATTATTAGTAAGGTAATATTAACTGGAGGGGGATCTCTTTTGAAAGGACTGAAAGAAATGGCTATAAATAATTTTCAAGCCGAAGTAGAAATTGGCAATCCTTTTTCTAAAGTTACTGCGCCGGCCTTTTTGGAGAAAGTTTTACTTGCTATGGGTCCTGAGTTTGCAGTTGCCTTAGGTTTAGCATTGCGCAAATTACAATAAGTGCGATAATATAGTAGTAGAGAAAAGGGAAAATGGAACAAAATTTTCAAACATCATTTATACCCAAAAAGCCCATAATTAAAGAAGAGGCTATTTCTTCGCGACCCGTTGGTATATTTTTAATTATTCCTTTATTTATTTTATTTACTACTTTATTAGCTACTGGTGGTATGTTTTTTTATAAAGGAATTTTGGTTAAAAAGATTGTTGATATGGAAAACACTCTTAATTTAGCTAAAAATCGTTTTGAGCCTTCAAAAATAACCGAATTACAGGCCTTGGACAAGCGCTTAAAGGCATCAAGCGAAATTTTATCCAAACATACTACTGTTATTCCAATTTTTGATGCTTTGGAACAAATTACTATGAAAAGTGTTCGCTTTACTAAGTTTAGTTATGATTTAGGTGTTGATGATACGGCCGTCATAAATATAAAAATGTCTGGTGTTGCTATTGGTTACCGCTCAGTTGCATTGCAGTCCGATTTGTTTGCTAAAAATAAAAATTTAATTAATCCAATTTTTTCCAACCTAGCCCTTGATAATAGTGGCAATGTTCTTTTTGACCTTGAGTTTTTAGTTGATCCGGCTTTTATTAATTATAAACAAACACTGATGAACCAAAGTTAAACTTATGACCAGATTTATAATGCCAATTATTTTAATAGGAATTGCTCTCTCTTTCTTTTTTGTATTTACCAATCCTATTTATAATGATATATTAACCCTTAATTCAGAAATTAAATCGTATGATGATACGTTGGATAATTCTAAAGTGTTGGAAAGCGAGCGTGACAATCTAACTGCAAAATATAATGCAATTATTCCCGATAATTTAATAAAATTAGAAAAACTCTTGCCTGGCAATGTTGATAATGTTCGTTTAATTTTAGAGATTGGACAAATAGCTTTGCCTTATGGAATGGTTTTGAAAAATGTAAAATACAATGTCACAACAAATACAGACACTACTGCTACGGCGACTGCTCCACAAAGTATTTTACAAGGCGGGTTGACCTCTAAGACACCCAAAGATTATGGAATTTTTGATTTAGAATTTTCTATTTCTGGAACTTATGATAATTTTATTAATTTTACCAAAGATTTAGAAAGTAATCTTAGAATTGTTGATATCTCCTCAATTACCTTTTCATCTAATACGGGGGCTACTGGCGGAAATTCAAAAATAAATTCCACTGAAGTTTATAACTATGATTTTAAAATTAAAACTTATTGGTTAAAAAATTAAAATAAAAAAATGCCAAAAATTAGAAACATTATTATATTTATAGCAATTGCCGCAACTTTTGTTTTAATTTATATTTTTTTTATAAAACCATCTTCCGACGAACAGGCTAATTTAATTTCTTCAGGAACAAGCTCTACGTTGCCGGATATGAATGGTTCTGCTAATAGTGTGGGTTTAACTGATACAAATTCTTTTGTGGCTGGTGATTTTCTCATCCTATTTTCAGGTGTTAAAAATATAAAGTTGAATGATGCTATTTTCTCTGATCCGGCTTTTGATAGTTTGCATGACTCTAGCATTGTCCTTATTCCAGATGGAACCGAGGGTAGACCTAATCCATTTGCTCAATTTGGTAACGATGGTGTTATTACTATTCCCTCTTTATAATTTTTATGAGTTTTTTAGAAGAATTAGCTAAAAGAGGTTTAATAAACAAAAGCCAAATAAGTGAGATAAATATTCGTGCTCAAAAAGAACACGGCGGAGATGTGGAAAAAACACTGATTGAATCTGGCCTTTCGGAGAAAAAAATTATTGAAATAAAAGGAGAATATTTTGGTCTTCCAGTAAAAACTATAAATTCCGAAGAGATATCTTTTGATGCCTTGAAATATATTTCAGAAGATTCGGCAATTCACTATCATTTTGCTCCAATTGAATTAAAAGATGGGGTGCTCCAGGTGGGTATAATGGATCCGGAAAATATTCAGGCCATGGATGCACTCCAGTTTATTTCTACCAAGCTCGGTATTCCTTTTAAAATTTTTTTAATTTCTCAAAGTGATTATGAAATTATTATGCAGACTTATAAAGGCATAGGAAGTCAAGTTGAAAAAGCTTTGGATGAATTAAACCAAGAAGAAACAAGTGAGATAAAAAGTTTAAATGAGGAAAAATTAAATAAAGAAATAAAAAATATAAAAGGAGATGAAGCAAAAATCGTGGAAGATGCACCTATTATAAAAATTGTGGCTGTTATTTTACGTAACGCCATAGAAGGAAATGCTTCAGATATCCACATTGAATATACTGGTGAGAAGGTTAAGGTTCGTTTTCGTGTAGACGGGATATTACATACTACCATAGTTTTACCCCCAAATGTTTATGGGGGGATTGTGGCTCGTATAAAAATTCTTTCTAAACTAAGATTAGATGAGAAACGCAAACCTCAAGATGGATCTTTCAGCACAAATATTAATGGGCATAAGATAGATTTTCGTATTTCTACAATGCCAGCTTATTATGGCGAGAAAATTGTGATGCGTATTTTGGATTCTGAAAAAGGGGTCAAGCCACTTGACCAATTGGGTTTATCAGAAACTAATTTAAAGATAATAGAAGAAGCAATTAAAAAACCCTATGGACTTATTTTAATTACTGGCCCGACCGGGTCTGGAAAATCTACCACTCTCTATTCAATGATGAATGCGCTTGATAAAGAAAAAAGTAATATCGTATCCCTGGAAGACCCGGTGGAATATCATATGCCAGATATTAATCAGTCGCAAGTAATGCCGGAGATTGGCTATACATTTGCCTCAGGTCTTCGTTCAATACTTCGCCAAGACCCCGATATAATTATGGTTGGAGAAATACGCGACAAAGAAACAGCTCAATTAGCAATTCAGGCGGCTTTAACTGGACACCTAGTTCTTTCCACCCTACATACCAATAATGCTATTGGTGCGATTCCTCGTCTAGTTGATATGGGGGTTGATCCTTATTTAATTGCGCCGACATTGATTGTTTCTATTGCGCAACGTCTTGCTAGAATGACTTATCCATCTTCACGCAAAGAAGTACCACTAGACGAAAGTATTAGAAAGCAAATAGAAGAGCAAACAAAAGACCTACCCGATGAATTCAAACTGAAAATCGGGGACAAGATGTATGACACTGTGCCTTCTCCCGACTGTCCTTCTGGAACACGTGGGCGCATTGCTATTTTTGAAATGTTTAAAATTGATAAGGAAATGCAAGCAGTTATTCTAAAGAATCCCACCAATGCAGCTATTTATAAATTGGCTCGCAGCAAAGGAATGTTAATGATGAGAGAAGATGCTATGTTGAAATTTTTACAAGGTATTATTCCTTATACTGAGGTCTATAATTTTAGTAACGACAGTGAATAGGTTTAATAAATATGATTTTTTAAATTCTGAGTTATCCACAGTTTCTTTGAGTGGGTGTCGTTTTGATGTATAATAAAAAAGGTGTTATTTCTTTTGGTGTACATTTCACGAAGTGATTTTGTAAAATAGATATGGAAGGCGAAAAAAGAAAAATTTTAATTGTTGATGATGATAGTTTTCTTTTGGACATGTATGCTCTTAAGTTCAGCCAAAATAACTTTGAAGTCTATACGGCTGAAAGCGGTATTCATGCATTAGAAAAGCTTAAAGGTGGACTTTCTCCAGATCTTCTTTTGATTGATATAATTATGCCAGAGATGGATGGTTTTGAGGTGTTGGAGCAAATAAATATGCAAAAGTTATGCCCTAATTGCGTGAAAATAATTTTATCCAATAAAAGCGAACAGGGGGATATAGATGAAGGCAAGAGACTGGGGGCAGTAGGTTATATTGTGAAAGCAAATTTTACTCCAGCCGAAGTTATTGATCAAGTAGTAAAAATTTTAGAAAAATCGTCCCAGCAACAATCAGCCAAGGGAGTAGAAAAATAAACATAAAAAATATAATGGATTATAAAAAAAAACTTGGGGAGCTTATTTCTAACGTTATTCATGAAAATGGTTCTGATTTGCATTTAGGCGTCGGACGCGTGCCAGTTATCCGAGTATCCGGAGAACTTATTTTTCTGGTTAAGCATCCAGTTTTAACCCAAGAAGATTTATTGGGTTTTTTGGGTGAAATATTAGAAAAAATAAAAATTGAAAAATTTAAAGAAGACCACGAAGCAGATTTTTCTTATGATTTTCAGGGAGAAGCTCGACTTCGTGGCAATGCTTTTTTTCAAAAAGGTTTGATTAATATAGTTTTTCGTTTAGTGCCCAAAGTTCAAACTTTAGAAGAATTACATTTACCCCCTGTTTTAGCAGAGCTTGCTCGTAAAAAACAAGGTTTTTTTCTAGTGGTGGGCCCTGTGGGTCAGGGCAAATCAACCACTTTGTCTGCTATGATTAATGTGGTTAACAATGAACAAACGCGTCATGTTATTACTATTGAAGATCCAATTGAACATGTTTATATAGCCAATAAATCTATTATTAACCAGCGTGAAGTTGGTATCGATACTAAAGATTTTCACACAGCTCTTAAAGAAGTTTTTCGTGAAGATGTAAATGTAATTATGGTTGGCGAAATGCGTACACCGGAAACCATTGCGACTGCCGTAACGGCTGCTGAGACCGGACATTTGGTTCTTTCTACTTTGCATACCAACAATGCTTCTCAAACTATTGACAGAATCATAGATTCTTTTCCGGGAGACCAACAAGACCAAATTCGTGCCCAGCTTGCTTCTTCTTTGCTCGGGATTTTTTCCCAGAGGCTTATTCCTAGAATTGCCGGTGGACTTATTCCGGCCTATGAGCTTCTTTTAAATAATAATGCGGTAGCTAATTTAATTCGCGAAAAACGTACGCACGAGGTAGATGTTGTTATCGAAACAGGAATGGAATCTGGGATGGTTGATTTAAATCATTCACTAATGGAACTTGTGCGGACTGGGGAAATTTCTATTGAAAATGCTTATCAGTATTCACTTAATCCAAAAGGGCTTGAACGCTTGATATAAAATAACCCTATGTCGGACTTAGGGGAATTCCCCTAAGTCCGACATAGGGAACAAATAATTTATGTTATTTAAATATAAAGCCATCGATGATAAGGGGTCAAATAAAGAAGGAGAAATTGACGCGCCCAGCCGGGATATAGCTATCAGTGGATTACAGCGCCGAGGGCTTGTGGTTATTTTTGTCAAAGAAGAGAAAGGAGACAAATCGATTTTTCAATTTTCTTTTTTTGAAAGAGTGAAGACAAAAGACGTAGTGGTCCTTTCTCGTCAGATTGCTTCTTTATTTGAAGCACAGGTTTCTGCCCTGAAAGCTTTTACTATGTTGTCCGCCAATACCGAGAATAAACTTCTCAAACGCAAGCTCGTTCAGGTTAGTGATGATCTTCAGGCGGGAGTTTCTATTTCAGGAGCTCTTTCTCGCCATCCGGACGTCTTTTCCGATTTTTATGTAAATATGGTTAAGGTGGGCGAAGAGACAGGAAAACTGAACCAAACTTTTTTGCACCTAGCGGACTATTTGGACCGTCAATATTCTCTCACTTCTAAAACTAAAAATGCGCTTATCTATCCGGCTTTTGTTATTATTACTTTTTTTATAGTGATGACCTTAATGTTTACGGTTGTTATTCCAAAATTGGCCTCTATTATTGAAGATTCTAGCCAAGAAATTCCTTTTTTTACCAAAATAGTGATTACTGTGTCGGACTTATTTGTTCATTATGGTTTTTTTATTCTAATCTTTTTTGTGCTTTTGGGGATTTGGGCGTGGCGACTGTCAACAACTACTAAGGGAAAAACATATTTAGACAATTTAAAACTTTCCACTCCGGCTGTTGGTGATTTGTATAAAAAACTTTATCTTTCCAGAATAACCGACAATTTAAGCACAATGCTTGAATCGGGAGTTCCGATTATTCGAGCGATAGACATTACAGCGCAAGTTGTGGGGTCTTTAGCTTATAAAGATATTCTAGGAGAAGTAGCTGATGGAGTGAAATCAGGTTTATCTCTATCGGTGGCTTTTTCCAAACACAATGAACTAGTGCCAAATATTCTTGTCCAAATGATACAAGTAGGCGAAGAAACAGGTTCCTTGGGGACTATTTTGAAAACTTTGACTGATTTTTATAAACGTGAAGTGGACGAAGCAATTGATACCTTGGTTGGTTTAATAGAACCGGTGATGATCGTAATTTTGGGTTTAGGGGTAGGGATACTGCTTGTTTCTATATTAATGCCAATTTACAATATGGCGGGAAGCATAAGTTAGGTGCTAGTAACTAGGGGCTAGTGAGCTAGTAAAATGCAAATTCCTAGAACCTATTCTGCCCTGTGGATAACTTAATTGCTCTTATATTATCATTCGCGTGATATAATCAGTATATTAAAAATAAGTCGAAATTTCAGCCTTATCGGCTGATTCGCCAAAGAGGCGAAATTATTATTAGGTAAAATATTTTAATATGAAGAATTTTAAAAAAGGTTTTACGTTGATTGAACTTTTGGTGGTCGTGGCGATTATTGGTATTTTGGCTTCGGTAGTGTTGGCATCACTTAACACAGCACGAGCCAAGGGTGCAGATGCAGCCATTAAGGCAAATCTATCAAATATTCGTGCACAAGCAGAAATCGTGTATGATGGAGCTTCTCCAAACTCTTATGCTACAGTATGCGCGAATACTACCGTGGATGCAGCTTTTGATGCTGCGGTTTTGGCTGGTGGCAATGACGGAGCTTGTGCCAATGCTGAAAATACTTGGTCTGCTTGGGCCGGTCTTAAAGTTACCGCAACCGATGCTTGGTGTGTCGACAGTAACGGTGTTTCAAAACAAATCACAAAACCAGTAGCAGCCATTGTAACCTGCCCATAATTTTGTTTGATTTTTAAATCAAGCAAAAACCACCCTTGCTTTGGCTTGGGTGGTTTTTGCTTTTTAACCTATGATATTCGAATTACCATATATCATTTGCTTATATTCCTCACTTATTGATATAATATAAGAAGGTTTGATTATTATATTAATTATATTTTATGAAGAATTTTAAAAAAGGTTTTACATTAATAGAGCTTTTAGTAGTGGTAGCGATTATCGGACTTTTGGCTAGCATTACTATGGGATATCTGGGTAGTGCAAGAAAAAAAGGGAATGATACAGCGGTAAAGACTAACCTGGCGACAGCGAGAACTTCAATTGAAATATTTTTCTTGAATAACAATAATACATATTTACCAGCTGGTGATACTGCAGCCAATGGTGAAGCTTGTCCTCTTGTTTATAATGCGTCTGGAGCCAATATGTTTTCTAGAAGCAAGGAAACTGTTGATTCCATTGCCGAGGCGGTTAAAAGGGGGGGGAACGGAAGTGCTTGTTATAATTCTGACAATTTGTGGGCGGTGGCTGTTGGCTTAAGTTTAACCGAAAACACCTCTTGGTGTGTGGATGTCGCTGGGGGAGCAAAAATAGTAAATGCTATCCCGTCTGCGGCCATTAATCCTTTAACTCTTCTTTGTAATTAGTTACTATTCTATGATCGTATTTTTTACAATTATTTTTTTTGTTCTAGGCTTGATTATCGGAAGTTTTTTAAATGTTGTCATTTTTCGGTTAAATACGGAACGGTCTTTCGGTGGAAGAAGTGGATGCTTGTCTTGTCAAAATAAACTTGCTTGGTATGAGCTAATTCCTATCTTTAGTTTTCTGGGTCTTCTGGGAAGATGCCGAAATTGTAAAGATAAAATCTCAATTCAATATCCATTAGTTGAATTTATTACTGGACTAATTTTTGCTCTTTTATTTCTAAAGTTTTATGTTCCTGGTGAAAACTTTTCTCTCTTTACTCCTTTGTTTTTCATCACTTATGCCTATTATGCTGTTATTTTTTCCTTGTTAATAGTAATTGCTGTTTATGATTTAAAACATAAAATAATTCCGGATGTGCTTTCTTGGGTTCTTGGTATTTTAGCTTTTGTGGGTTTGTTTTTTATTAATCTCGATAACTCTTTTATTTTTCCTGTATTTTCTTTACATTTTCCAACCTTTTTAGAATTTTTATCCGGTCCGATAATTGCTGCTCCTTTTGCTTTTCTTTGGCTAATTTCTTCCGGAAAATGGATGGGGTTGGGGGATGCCAAATTGGCAATTAGTTTGGGTTGGTTGCTGGGTTTTTCTCTGGCTCTCTCTGGGGTAGTTTTTGCTTTTTGGACCGGAGCTGTTGTTGGCCTCTTTTTAATTATTTTTTCCAAAAAATATGGAATGAAAAGTGAAATTCCTTTTGCTCCGTATTTAGTTTTCGGTGCATCTTTGGTGTTTCTTTTTGGTTTGTATATTTTTTAACATAGATGAATAAAGAAATAAAACAAAATGGCGGAATGACACATTCGATGCTTACTCAGTGTCATCCCGAGTATTCCCGAGGGATGACTTATGTAGAACTAATTGTTGTTCTTTCTATTTTTGCTGTTTTGTCTTCTGTGGCGGTGTTTAATTATGGAGATTTTCAGGCTAAAGTAGATATAAAAAATTTAGCCAGCGACATTGCCTTAAAAATAGTTGAAGCACAAAAATCATCTATAAATGGTGCTTTGCCAATGTCTGGTTATGATCCAGATACTTGGAAACCATCTTATGGAGTTTATTTTGATCTTAGTACACCGAAACAATTTATTTATTTTGCTGACTTAGATAATAATCCTAACACCTATGATGCCGGAGAATTACTAAATACTATTAATATTACAAAAAATAATTATATACTAAACATAGATAAATGTTTGAATAATTCCTGTCTTTCAGGTAGCAATCCAATTGATATTTTATTTATTACTTTTAAAAGACCAGATTCAGAGGCTAATTTTTTAACTAGTCCTTCGTTAAGCTTTTTTGGTTCTGAGTATGTTCAAATTACGATTATGTCACCCAAGGGAGTAAAAGCTTTAATAAAAATATATCCTTCAGGTAGATTAGAGATAAATTAATTATGTTTAAAAAAATATTAAAAAACAAAAAAGGCTACACCATAATCGAAACAATGATTGCCGTCTCTCTTTTTGTAGTTATTGTGATTATCGGTATGGGAGCACTTTTAAATGCTAATTTACTCCATCGAAAATCACAAAATATGCTTTCAATTATTGATAACTTAAATTTCATAATGGAAGATATGTCCAGAAATTTAAGAACCGGATATAACTATGGATGTATGGTGCCATCAAATGGTTATTGCTCGGGGGTTATATTTGAATCTACTAAAGGCGACGTTTCTGATCCTAGCGATCAATGGATTTATGCCATAATTAATGGGAAAGCATATAGATCAACTGATGGTGGTAGTAGTACTATACAATTAACTCCCGATGAAATTGTTCTCGACCCAGCTTCCGCGTTTGTGATTGTCGGGGCGGAGCCTCCTCCAGGTGATAGCCGACAACCTTTTATTACCATTAAGTTAGTTGGAAAGATAACTTTTAAGAATGTTGTCACTCCTTTTTCTTTACAAACTTCCGTGTCTCAAAGACAGATAGATATATGAGTAAATTTTTTAAACAAAAGAATAAGGGGTTTACATTGGTAGAAACTCTTGTGGCCATATCAATTTTTTCTGTTTCACTTTTAGGTTTGATGTCAATTTTAGCATCTAGTATTTCTGATACTAACTATACAAAAAAGAAAATTGCCGCTGAATATTTAGCGCAAGAAGGAATTGAGTGTGTTAGAAATGTGCGCGATACTTATGTTTTATATCCAGACGCAACTCACGACTGGAGCAAATTTGTGGCGCTTAATGTAAATAACATTACTTGCCCAAGTTATGATACTGCTACTTTTAGCCGTACTATTCAAAAAGTTGTAATAAGTTCAGATGAAGTAAAAATTTCCACTACTGTTTCGTGGACTCAGTCCTCTGGGAATTATAGTATTACTTTTTCGGAAAATTTATTTAATTGGATAGAATGATTATGATTAAAGAAAAAATACAAAAAAATAAGGGGTTTGTGATACTTTTTGCAGTTACAATTTCTGCTATTCTTTTATCAATTACTTTGGGTGTTTCCAATATTGCATTTAGAGAAATTAAATTTAGCACTAATGCTCGATATACCAATGATGCTTTCTTTGCTGCTGATACCGGCGCTGAGCATGCTCTTTTTAATGAAAAATCAACGGGAACTTTTTGCGAGGATATGACTTCTTGTGATTTTGTTTTTACTGGGTTAGGAAATAATGGTCAAGCTTGCGCCTTGGTGACGATAAATAAAACTGATTCAACTTACGTAACTGTTATTTCAAGGGGATATAGTATTGGTGATTCTCCAACTTGCAATTCAGCAAATCCTAATCGTGTTGAGCGTAGGTTAGAAGTAACTTACCTAAAATAGTTTTTAAGATGGCAAAACTTGAAGATCAAAAAAGAATAAAAAAATTGCGAAATGAAATCGCTAGATTAAGAAGTGAGTACCACACTAAAAATGCACCCAATGTTACCGATGATGTTTATGATTCGTTAACTCGTGAACTGAAAGAACTTTTAAAGAAATATCCAGAATTTGAAGACCCCAATTCTTCAGAGAATCGAATTGCGGGTAAGGCCTTAGATAAGTTTGAAAAAATAAAACATAAAATCAGGATGCTCTCACTGAATGACGTTTTTGGTGTTGAAGAACTTTATGATTGGGAGAAAAGAATAAAAAAATTAATACCCAACCAAAAATTTAATTATTTTTGCGAAGTAAAATTTGATGGTTTGGCTGTCTCGCTTATTTATCAGGACGGAAAATTTATCAAAGGTGCTACGCGTGGAGACGGGTTAATTGGGGAAGACATAACGCAAAACTTAAAAACCATAAAATCCATACCGTTGCAACTGGAATTTAATTTTGGAAAAGGCAAACGACTGCCTACCAGCATCGTAAAATTTCTGGAAGTTCGAGGTGAAGTTCTAATGTCCAAGCAGACCTTGATTTCCTTGAACCAAAAAAACAAAAAAGACGGGAAGCTCCCTTTTGCTAATACCAGAAATGCTACGGCGGGAAGTATGCGTCAGTTAGACCCAAAACTTGCGGCAGAAAGAAATTTAGATTTTTTTGCTTACGATATAGCCCAGTGGGAGTCCCATGAAAATGATTTTTTTCCTTTACATTCTGCTGAACACAAAATTTTGCGGGATTTTGGTTTTAATGTAGATAAACACCAATCCGTGTGTAAAAATTTAGATGAAGTTATTGATTTTATTAAAAAATTTGAAAAAATACGCCCCAATTTTCCCTATGGAACAGATGGTGTTGTTATTTCTGTTGATGACTCAAATTTGCAAAACATTCTAGGCGTTGTTGGTAAAGCTCCGCGTTATATGGCGGCCTTCAAATATCCAGCGGAAAAAGCGACGACCATTGTGAAAGATATAAAAATTAACGTTGGGCGTACTGGAGTATTGACTCCGCTTGCGATTTTTGAGCCGACCCTCGTGGCCGGTTCTAGGGTATCCAAGGCTACTTTGCACAATATGGACCAAATAGAACGTTTGGATTTGCGGATTGGGGATACGGTGATAATAGAGAAAGCCGGAGATGTGATTCCCAAGGTGGTAGAAGTGCTAACTCGCTTGCGTACTGGTCATGAAAAAAAATTTAAAATGCTTGAAAATTGTCCAACTTGCGGGGGGAAAGTGGAGAAGAAAAATTCTGGCGGGAAAAGGCAAGACCTTAAGAATTCAAAAAGGTCTTGCCTTGAGGAGTCAGAATTGTCTGTAGCATATTATTGCACTAATTCAAAATGTCCGGCCAAAAATGAAAGATATTTAGAACATTTCATCTCAGTTTTTGAAATTTATGAATTAGGTCCAAAAATTTTGAGACGATTTAAAGATGAAGGTCTAATAACCGATGCAGCTGATATTTTTACTTTAACCAAGGAAGACATTGCGCCTTTGGAGAGATTCGGAGAAAAAAGCGCAGAAAATATAATAAAAGAAATAGAAAACAAGAAACATATTTCTTTTTCAAAATTTCTCTGGGCTCTTGGAATATTACACGTAGGGGAGGAAACGGCACGAGATTTAGCTTCTCATTTTGGTAATTTAGAAAATTTAATATCTACTGCCAAACAAAATTTGGGAGAGATAGACAGCATAGAAAACATTGGTCCAGCAGTAGCAAAAAGTATTTGTAGTTTTTTTAACGATATTAATAATTTAAATTTTATAAAAAAACTACAAAAAAATGGGGTGGTGGTGGAAAAAGTGCTCAAGAAAAAAGCAGGTAAATTTACTGGGTTAAATTTCGTTTTGACCGGGACTTTTTCTTCTATGTCGCGGGAAATTACTAAGGAAAAAATATTGGCTTTGGGTGGAAAAGTAGTTGGTTCAGTATCAAAAAACACTTCCTGTGTAGTAGCTGGGGAGGAGCCGGGGTCCAAACTGGCTACGGCCCAAAAATTAGGAGTAAAAATTTTAAATGAAAAAGAATTTTTAAATATGCTAGGATAGCTTATTGGAGGGTTCGCATAGCGGTCTAGTGCGCCACCTTGGAAAGGTGGTATGGGAGCAATCTCATCGAGGGTTCAAATCCCTCACCCTCCGCAAATAAAAATGGTATAATATAAAAGTCGATTTTAAAACTTTAATTAAAAATAAATTTTATGAAAGGATTTAATGCAAATATAGAAAAAGAGACTTTAGAAAATACGAATTTTCGCAAAGTTTTATACACGGGCAAGCATAGTCAATTAGTTCTAATGAGCCTTAAGCCAAGGGAAGAAATTGGAATGGAGGTTCACACCGACAATGATCAATTTTTTCGTTTTGAAAAAGGAGAAGGAAAATGTATTATTGATGGCAATGAATACAAACTTGCTGATGGGTCAGCTATCGTAGTGCCTTCTGGTGCAGAACATAATGTGATAAATACTTCCGACACGGAAGATTTAAAGCTTTACACCGTTTATTCCCCAGCTCATCATCAGGATGGGGTAGTTAGAGCCACTAAAATAGAAGCAGAAGCTGACGGTCCAGAATTTGACGGAAAAACAACTGAATAATTAGGTAGATATGCTAGAAGGAATTTTTGAAAAGGAATACAAAACACTTAATCCTGCCCAAAAAATAGCAGTAGATAGCATTGATGGGCCAGTAATGGTGGTGGCGGGTCCGGGGACGGGGAAAACCACGATTCTCACTTTACGAATCGCCAAGATATTAAGAAAAACTGACACTAATCCGGAAAATATCTTGGCATTAACTTTCACAGAGGCAGCCTCGATAAATATGCGCAGAAAACTTTCCGAAATTATCGGTTCACGTGCGTATCAGGTAACCATTAGTACTTTCCATTCATTTGCCGAAAGCATTATAAGAAAATATCCAGAGGAATTTCCGCGTATTATCGGTTCGCGTCCAATAGGAGAAGTTGACCAAGTTTCCATTATTGAATCGCTGATTGACTCCTCTTCGCTTAAAATTCTGCGTCCGTATGGTGACCCATATCTTTATACAAAAGATATCTCATCTAATATTTCCACCTTAAAAAGAGAAGGTCTTTCCCCAGAAGAATTTCTTGAATTAATAAAAGAAGAAGAAATAAATTTTAAGAAAATTCCCAATCTTTATCACGAAAAAGGTGTATATAAAGGTAAAATGAAAGGGGAATATCAAAAGCTTGAAAAAATAATTGAAAAAAATAGAGAGCTGTACGATGTTTACAAAGCTTATCAGGAAGAACTTTTTAAAAATAAATTTTATGATTTTTCAGATATGATTATGGAAGTGCTTCAGGCGATAGATAAGAGCAAATTTTTACTTCAAGTATTACAAGAAGAGTATCAATATATTTTAGTTGACGAGCATCAGGACACAAATAATGCTCAAAATAAAATAATAGAAAGATTGTCTTCGTATCATGCGCCTAATCCAAATCTTTTTGTGGTGGGGGATGAGAAACAGGCAATTTTCAGATTTCAAGGAGCTTCGCTTGAAAATTTTTTATATTTTAAAAATCTTTACAAGAATGCTAAACTCATAACTCTTTCGGAAAATTATCGTTCCACTCAGAAGATTCTAGATTTGGTGCATGGGCTTATGCCTGATTCTATCAGGTTGAATTCAAGTGCGAAACATAAATTAGAAAAAATATTTGTTTATCCTTTTGAGACCCCAGAAAGTGAAGCGTATTTCATTGTAGAAGATATTAAGAAAAGGATTTCAGGTGGAACAGTACCAGAAGAAATAGCCGTGCTTTATCGGAATAATAAAGATGCGTTTGCTATTTCCAATTTAATGAAAAAAGTCGGTGTTCCGCATCAGATTGAATCAGACTTGGATTTGTTCTCTGACGGAGATGTAAAGAAACTTCTAACCATCTTACGAGCGATAAACAATTTTGGTAATGAGAGGGCGATGGTGGAATTTTTACATATAAATTTATTTAAAGTGGAACCCTTGGATGTTTATAGGCTTTTAAAGAGTGTGGATTTAAAGAAAAAATTCTCACTTTTTGATATGCTTACCAAACTTGATTCTTTCAAAGATTTAGAATTACAAAATAGAAAAGCAATAAACGATGCCTTTAAACAACTTTCCGGATGGGTTAAGGAATCCAAAAATAGCGACCTTCTTTCAATTTTTGAAACAGTGGTCAGGGAATCTGAACTTTTAAAATCAATATTAGAAAGTTCAAACACCGAACGCAAATTTGACGCGATAAGTTCATTTTTTGATGAAGCAAAAAATCTAGTTTTAAGGAAACCGGATGCAAACTTGGAAGATTTTTTTACCTATATTGAAACAGTAAAAAAACACAACCTATTTATTAATAAAAAAAGTACGCATAAAAATAAAGGGATGGTTCGTCTTATGACCGTGCATCGTGCAAAAGGGCTTGAATTTGAGTATGTTTATATAATTCGGGCATACAGCGGACATTTTGGCGATAAGCGTTCTTTGGATAAATTAAAACTCTTGCCTAGGATTTATATGCTTTCCGATAAAACAATTGAAACAATAACAGACGAAAATGCGGATGAAAGAAGGTTGTTTTATGTCGCATTGACTCGGGCTAAAATAGGAATTAGCATTACCTATTCCAAAAAAGACGATGACGGCAAAGAACTTCTACCAAGTTCTTTTATTGGAGAGTTGAAGCCCGAACTGATAGAAATTTGTGATACCAGTAGTCAAGAAAAAGAATATCAGAAAAATAGGGAAATAATTTTTAAGCCTGAGCTTCGTGAAGCAGACAATTTAAAAGATAAAGATTTTGTTCGTGAACTTTTTTCTTTACAGGGATTTTCACCAACAGCTCTAAATAATTATCTAGAGTGTCCTTGGAAATATTTTTACCAAAACCTTATTCGAATTCCTTCTGCGCCGACCAAGTATCAAGCCTACGGTACAGCGATACATCGGGCGTTGAGTGATTTTTTCAGAAGAATGAAAGAAGAAGAAACTGGTAAGAAATTTCTTCTAAAAAGTTTTGAAGGATATTTGAATAGCTCTGGTTTACGAGATCGTGATACAGTGGAGTTGTTGGAAAAAGGGGGAAAAGCCCTTTCTCTTTGGCATGATGTTTACAATAAAAATTGGAACGAAAATGTTTTAACAGAATTTCGTATTAATGGAATTATTCTTGATAAAAACATTAGATTAACAGGGATTTTGGATAAAATTGAATTCGTAGACGGGAATGTAGTAAATGTGGTTGATTATAAAACGGGTAAATCAAAAACTAGGAATGAGTTGTTGGGTAAGACCAAAAATGCTGATGGAAATTATTTTAGGCAACTTGTTTTCTATAAAATTCTCTTAGATAGGTTTGAAGATGGAAAGTTTCAAATGCAGTCAGGAATTATAGATTTTATAGAACCGGATGAAAAAGAAAAATTACATAAAGAAATTTTTGAAATTTCCAAAAAGGATACAGAAGAGCTAGTGGAGAAAATAAAACAAGTAGTAAACGAAATTTTTAATCTATCATTCTGGAATACTCGTTGTGGTAACAAAGATTGTGAATTCTGTTCACTTCGAGATATGATGCGATAAATAACTAGGTCTTGCCTAGTAGACTTTAAAAAAACTTGGGTTATTGTCTAGCCAATCAAGATAAAAACCAATTAGGGCAAAAATGATAGTGGCAATAATTAAAATTGTGTAAATTTTCTTTGTTTTTGGATCCATATTTTAATTGTAGCAAAATCTTGTGATTTTGGTATAATTACTTATTATAAGTTTAATTGAAGAATGTTATGGATATACATGGACATGAGGTTCATTTTGGTGAGCATTTAAATGCTAGAGATTTTTTAAAACACCCAGAAAATAAACATATGGCAGTGAACTACTTAAAACATGCGGACGAGCACGGTAAAGCTGATTTTTTTGCTGAAGGGAAAAGATATCAAATAATAAGTAAAGAGACAGAGGGTGGTAAAAAAGAATTCTCTGTTCACGAATTTCACCATTAAAATAAATGAGCGAAGAAAAAAAACAAGGCAAAGAGCATCCGCTTTCAATAGTTATTAATGAGGCTGTAAAGATTTTTACGGACTTGGGTTTTGAAGTTGCTACTGGACCGGAGTTGGAAGATGAATGGCATAATTTTGATGCGCTCAATTTTCCTAAAGATCATCCAGCTCGTGATATGCAAGATACTTTTTTTATCAAAGATAAGCCTGGATACGTATTGCGTACCCACACTTCTAATACTCAAATTCATTTTATGGAAAAATTTGTGAAAGATGGGAGAAAACCACCTTTTGCAATAGTTGTTCCTGGAAAAGTTTTTCGGAATGAGGCCACTGATGCTGGACATGAAATGCAATTTTATCAACTTGAAGGATTAATGATAGGTGAGAATGTCAGTGTTGCCAACATGAAATGGGCACTTCTTGAATTTTTCAAAAGATTTTTAGGAGAGGATGCTGAGATTCGTCTTCGTCCTAGCTTTTTTCCTTTTGTTGAGCCTGGATTTGAAGTAGATGTAAAACATAATGGAAAGTGGATGGAGCTCTTGGGTGCTGGCATGGTTCATCCGAATGTTTTAAAAAATTGCGGAATTGACCCTAAGAAGTATCAAGGATTTGCTTTTGGTTTCGGGCTTGACCGTGTCGCTATGATTAAATTCGGAATTCCGGATATTCGTCTTTTTTATCAAGGAGATTTGAGACTTAATCAGTTTTAAATATATGCTGATTTCTTACAACTGGCTAAAGTGGTACATACCGGAAGTTCCAGAACCAGAAAAACTGGCGGAGGTTTTTTCTTATCATTTATGCGAAGTTGAAAGCCTAGAGAAAATACCAGACAAGCTTGTGGCCAATGGCGAAGATGCTATTTTTGATATAAATATTTTACCAAATCGCGCACATGATTTACTTTCACATCAAGGGGTTGCTCGTGAGTTAGCTTCGCTTTTAAATATAAGATTTATTGATCCGATGCCAAAATATAAAATTCCAAAATCCCAACCAACAAAATTAGAAATAGCAGTAAAAAGTGAAAAATGTCGCAGATATATGGGAAGAATTGTGCGTAATATTAAAGTTGGACCTTCTCCAGATTGGGTTGTTGCCGACTTGGAAGCTATGGGACAGCGTAGCATAAACAACATTGTAGATGCGGCGAATATAGTGATGTTTGATTGCGGGCAACCTGTCCACGCTTTTGATTTAGATAAAATGGGTGGAAAACTAATTATCAGACAAGCAAAAAATGGAGAGAATTTAATTACCTTAGACAACAGAGATTGGAAATTAAAATCTTCTGACCTTGTGATTGCCGATAAAGAGCATGTTTTAGCCGTAGCTGGAATAAAAGGAGGTAAAAAGCCAGAAGTAGATGATAATACAAAGAATATAATTTTAGAGGTAGCTAATTTTAATCCGACTTCCATAAGAAAAACTGCTCAAGCATTTAATATTGCAACAGATGCCAGGAAGCGTTTTGAAAATGATTTATCCCCCGAGTTGGGCTCTTTTGCGATGCAGGAGCTTTCTTCGCTTATTTTGGAGATGTGTCCAGATGCTTCCTTTGAAGAAATTATTGATGTGTATCCAGAAAAACAAGAAACTAGAAAACTTTCTTTTGGGGTTGAAAAAGTTTCTAAAATTTTAGGGTTAAATATTTCTATTAAGGAAATTGAGGATATTTTGAAAAGGTATTGTTTTGAATACAAAGAAAACAATGGAAAATTTGAAGTGGTGGTGCCTCCTATGCGTCTTGATTTAACGATTGAAGAAGACATGGCGGAAGAGATAGGTAGGATTTTGGGATATGATAAAGTAAATCCCAAAGTTCCAAAGGTACAGGATACGTGGAAGCCAAAACAAAATGAAATTTATTCAAAAATACTTTGGGCCCGTCAGAAACTTTTAAATGACGGATATTCCGAAGTGATGACTTATGTGTTCAGAGATCAAGGAGAAGTGGAAGTTTTGGCTTCCGCCTCGGATAAAAAATTCTTGCGGACAAATTTGAGCGATGCTCTCAAGGTAAGTATGAATTTGAACAATATCAATTTTTATCTTTTTGGTGTGCTTGATACGAAAATTTTTGAAATAGGAACAATATTTAAAAAAGGCGGGGAAGAAATGCATATAGCTTACGGAGATAAAAAAGAAATAAAAGAAACAAGTCTCGAACAATTCATTTCGCCAGAATTTATGCGGGAAAAGGTCTTGCCTTTAGGGAGTCCAAGGCAAGACCTTGAGGAGCATAAATTCAAAATGTGGTCCCTGTTTCCTTTTATTGCACGGGATGTGGCTGTTTGGGTACCAGAGGGAGTAAAAAGTGAAGAAGTTTCCAAAATAATTAAAGAAAATATGGGTGATATGGTAATCAGGGGGCCAGAACTTTTTGATGAATTTAAAAAAGGGAGTCAGGTTTCTTATGCGTTTAGGTTGGTTTTTCAGTCTTGTGAGAGAACTTTAACTGACCCAGAAGTGAATGAAATTATGACCAAGATAACCAATAAAATCAAGGACAAAAAGACTAATGGCATTGGTTGGCAAGTAAGATAAAATTTGCTATAATAGAAGTATATTATGAAAGAAAAAAAAGACAAAAATGACGGGAAAAGCCTGCCCGCCTCTGGTGGGGTGCATCATTATGACGCTTCTGACATTTCCGTCCTAGAGGGGCTAGAACCTGTCAGGCGTCGTCCAGGTATGTATATTGGTACAACTGGCCCTGAAGGATTACATCACTTAATTTGGGAGATTTTTGACAATTCACGCGATGAGGCGATGGGTGGTTTTTGTGATGATATTGAAATTGTATTTCTTCCGGATAATCATATTCGTGTGGCAGACAATGGCCGAGGTGTACCAGTAGACATCCACAAGAAAACAAAAGTTTCCGCTCTAGAAACAGTAATGACGACTCTTCATGCTGGAGGAAAATTTGGAGGAGAAGGTTATAAGGTTTCCGGAGGTTTACATGGAGTTGGGGCATCAGTCGTTAATGCTCTTTCTGTTTATTGCCGAGCGGAGATTTACCGAGACGGCGGTAAATATATTCAAGAATATTCAGAAGGAAAAAGAAAGTTGGCCGTAAAAAAAGTTGGCGCTTCGAAATTTCATGGTACAATTATTACCTTTAAACCAGATCAGAAAATTTTTGGTGATATTAAATTTGACTGGAATACGGTAGTGAATCATATTCGACAGCAGGCATATCTGGTAAAAAAATTAAAAATTTCAATAATTGATGCGCGCGAATGGGATAACAAGAAAGGCCTAAATGAAGAGGATGTATTTTATTTTAGAGAGCTAGAACTTGAATTACCTTCTGTGTCTTTTTATTTCGAAGGCGGATTAATTTCTTTGGTTAAATACTATAATAAATTTCAAAAACCCATTCAAAATAATATTTTTTATGTTGAAAAAGAATTAGATAAAGTTGGTGTGGAAATAGCCCTACAGTACGTAGATGATATTGTGGATAGAATTTTCCCTTTTGCTAATAATATTTATACCCAAGAAGGTGGAACCCATGTTACTGGTTTTAAAACAGCGCTTACCAGAACCTTAAATACTTACTGTAAAAAGAACGAAATAATGAAAGAGTCCGAAGGAGGATTTACCGGAGAAGATGTTTTAGAAGGTTTGACCGTTGTTATTTCAGTAAAACTGCGTGAAATACAATTTGAGGGACAGACAAAAGGGAAATTAGGAAGCATGGAAGCCCAGGGTGCTGTAGCAACGGTTTTTGGAGAAGCTTTTGCGAACTTTTTGGAAGAAAATCCTGATGATGCTAAGGCTATAATTAACAAGTCAATCTTGGCTCTAAGAGCTCGCAAAGCAGCCAAAGCAGCCAAAGATTCAATTCTTCGCAAGGGTGCCCTAGAAGGGATGACCTTGCCGGGAAAATTAGCGGATTGCCAGAGCAAAGATGCTTCTGAATCGGAATTATTCCTAGTGGAAGGAGATTCAGCTGGAGGTTCAGCAAAGCAGGGCAGAGACAGGCGGACACAAGCAATCCTTCCATTACGGGGTAAAATTTTAAATGTGGAGCGTGCGCGGATAGATAAAATGCTGGCTTCAAAAGAAGTAAAAGCTCTTGTAATCGCGATGGGTACCTCTATTGGGGATACTTTTGATTTGGAAAAAATGCGTTACCATAAAATAATTATTGCTACCGATGCTGATGTGGATGGTTCGCATATTCGCACCTTGCTTCTGACTCTTTTTTACCGATATTTTAAGCAAGTCATTGAGGCTGGATATATTTATATTGCTCAACCACCACTTTATAAAATTAAAAAAGGTAAAGAAATTTTATATGCGTATACCGATGATGAAAAGGTAAAAATTATCGGAAAAAATGCTGAGGTAGTTGAGATCCAAGAATCCGAGGCCGAAGGTCCCGAGCAAAGCGAGGGAGAAGAGCCCGAAGAGGTGGCGAAAAAATCAAGTAAAATCCATATTCAACGCTTTAAGGGTCTTGGGGAAATGAATCCGGAAGAACTCTGGGAAACAACAATGGATCCAAGTCATCGGGTGCTTAAGAAAGTAGAAATTAATGATGCCGAAGAAGCTAATAAGATTTTTGATATTCTGATGGGCTCCG
>JAHIVA010000005.1 GCA_018816985.1 Patescibacteria group bacterium
CATAGAAGGAGCCGAGTGGGACGGCGATGACTATTCTCCCAACCAGCTTGAACGAGAAATCAGTTTTGAAGACAGAAATCTTAAAATGGTTCAGGAATTTGCTCGGGCAGAAAAAGCCAGAGGTGGAGATTATCCCAGAAAAACGATTGTTTTTGCTATTAATAAAAAACACGCATCGCAACTAACCCGGCTTTTTAATGAGATCTATAGTACATGGAATGGCAAATATGCTGAAGAAATTACCACTGATGTTAAGGATCCCAAAGCAGTTATTAAACGGTTTAAAAACGAACCAATGCCAGCCATTGCTGTTTCAGTTGGAATGCTCGATACTGGTTTTGATGCACCCGAAGTTGAAAACCTAGTGATGATGAGGCCGACTCGCTCTGCCATTCTTTATTTTCAAATGCGCGGTCGAGGCAGTCGCAAAACGACAATAATTAGAAATAAAAAAGAAAAGTTTTTAATTTATGATTTTGTCGGCAATGCCCGTAATTTCGAAGATCCAAAACTTAAAGAAAGTAAGCCGGGGCAAATGAAGCCTGGAACCCTAAAGCCGTCCAAAGAAATTACATACGCTCCAGCCAAACCAATGATTTTTGTTACCCGTGATAAAAAAGTTGATGAGGTTTTAGACCGGCAATTTGTTATGGTTGGAAAAGAAGGCAGAAAAATTCCCGCACGCCATTATTGGGATACATTTGTTGAAAATATTAATGAATTAGAAAAAACCGAGCCGGTTGTTGTTAAAATAAACGCCAATCAAGATCCGACCGATGAAGAAATTCAACAGTTTGAGCAGAAAATGAACCGACCGGAGAACTATTTTAATGAGACTAATCTTCGCGATGCTTGGAATGAACGCTGGGCGACTATGGTTGATTTTATTAAAATCGCACTCGGCAAAAAGAACTTTCCGACTCCCAAAGAAAGATTGAACGAAGCTTTTGATGCCTATAAACTACAAAGGAATTTTACACCCGACCAACTTCAATTTGCCAAAATGCTCAAAGAGCGAAGTTTGGTTGACGACAATATTGATATTGAAGATTTAAACCAACCGCCGCTTTCTAGACTCGGCGGCTATCCAATGGCTTTAGAACTATTCGGCGCTAGTGGTTTGGAAGAATTATTTAGCGAATTAAATGAAAAAGTAATTGCGAGGAGCCGATGAATAACCAAGAACTGCGACAACTTTTTGACAAGCTTTGCAACAAGCTTTTTGTGCATCTGCCAAATCCTCTTGATTATATTGACCAAATCAATAATCTTGTATTTTTGAAATTTTTGGAAGATAAAGATGATGTTAATTCCGCTATTTCTAAGCACAAGCAAAATGGTAAGTCTTTCAAATCGCTTTTTGCTGATTCAGCCAATAAATATAGATTTTCCGAGTGGTCGAGAAATCCTGATCCGAAAGCAATGCTCAAATTTATTTACGACGAACTTTTTCCTTATTTTACCAAAGATATCCCCGGTGATGACCGCGAACCGATTCGACGGTTTTTTTCTGATACTAGGTTTTTGATTCATGACGAACTGGTGCTTTTAGAAATTGTCGATATTATTCGACCGATTAATTTTTGTAAGTTGGATGCTGATGTTTTGGGTGATGCTTATGAATATCTTTTGGAAAGATTGTCTTCTTCAAAAAGACTTGGCTCTTTTAGAACGCCGCGCCATATTATTAGAACGATTGTTGAAATGGTTAATCCAAAATTAGGCGACACGGTTTTGGATCCTGCTTGCGGCACTGCTGGCTTTTTATTGGCGGCTTATGAACATATTGCCACTGCCAATTCTTCGGAGGTTGAAGAAAAAACCTTGCCGAATGGTCAAAAATATAGTTTTGGTCATGGCAATAGGTTATCGCCCGAGCAATGGAAATATTTAGAGCATGAAACTTTTTATGGTTTTGATACTGATCCGACAATGGTTCGAATTGCGACGATGAATATGCTTCTACATGGCTTAAATGATGCACAAATTATTCGACGGGATTCAGTTGCTGGCGGAGCAGATGAGTTTGAGAAAAAGCAGTTTGATATTGTTTTGACTAATCCGCCTTTTGCCGGCGCAATTGCTGAAAACCGCATTCGTTCGTATTTGCCGGTTCAAACTAAGGACTCAACGATTTTGTTTTTGGGACTGGTGATGAAATCGCTAAAAGATGGTGGAACAGCTGGGATTATTGTTAATGAGGGATTATTATTTACTCGCAATAATGCGGCGAAAGAAATTAGGCGGATGCTTTTGGATAAAATGGATTTGCAAGCAGTTGTTTCACTTCCGCAAGGAGTTTTTAATCCTTATGCTGGGGTTAAAACAAGTTTTCTGGTTTTTAAAAATACTGGCAAGCCAACAGAAAAAGTTTGGTTTTATGAAGTAGAAAACGATGGTTTTTCCAAAGGCACCCAACGCCATCCACTTCCCGACAAAAACGATATCCCAGATTTACTCTCCAAATGGCCAATAAAATCAGAATCCGCCAAAAGCTGGCTGGTTGATAAAAAGAAAATTGAAGAAAATGATTATATCCTCACTGCCAGCAACTACAAAACTGCCGTCGGCAATACCGATTCGCATCGCGATCCAAAAGAGATATTAAAAGAAATTGAAGAAGATCAAAAAATCATCCAAAATTCATTAACTAAAGTCAAAAAAATAATATGAGTCAAGTTGTATTAAAAAAATTAGTTATTAATAATTTTGGTCCTATAATTAAGGATTGTATTGAATTTGTACCATTTACATACTTTATTGGTCGTAACAATTCTGGCAAATCTCATTATTTGAAAGCAATTGAGATTCTTTTAGCGTCTCGTAGCCCTAGCAAAAGTGAAATCATTGCCTTGCAACACGATCGCAATCAAGCGATACGGCTCGAAGGTTATTTTGAAGGTTCACAAGATTTTACTAGTCTAATCTCGACAAGCAACCATAAACAAGCTGTTGATGAGGCAATTGTTGATGGGATAATTAAAGTTGTTTGCATTTTAGACCCAAACAATGAGGAAGTAAATCAATTTGGCATCACCAAACCTGATGGAACAATTCACAATCCGAGTGGCTTCAAAGGTAATTTATTAAAAGTTTTACCAGAATCTATTTCTATAACTGCGACTGCAGATACAATTGATGAACTAAAAAATACTCAGAATACTGCATTAAGCAAAATAAAAAGAGAAGTTCTCGCAACTTTTTTTGAAGAACTAAAAGTCAAGACAAAAGAATCACTTGCTAAATTGGACGAGTATCTGCATAGCGTAGAGTCGGGTTCAAGATGCCCAGAATTAGTAAATTTTGAAAAACGATTCAAAGAAGAATTAATGGGCGAATTTGAAGATGTTCAACCATCGGTAGAATTCAGCTTGCCTGACGAAGAAGTTATCGCAAAAGAGATGAAAATATTTTTAGACGATGGTTATAAATCAGAAATCGAACAAAAAGGTAACGGGCTACAAAGAGCGGCTTTATTGGCAATGTTAAAATTATTAGCGAAGTATGGCGTACGATATAAAGATAGACCTAGCCCTATTTTTTTAATTGGTGAACTCGAATCATTTTTACATCCATTTGCTCAAAAGCAATTCGCCGATGTCCTGCAAAGTTTGGCATCTCTTTACCAAATTGTAACTACTACACATTCGCCATTTATAATTAAACCAAAAGCAATTGAAGGATATAGAAGAATCACAAAAACACAATTAGAAGGAACTCATGCGGTTATGCCAAAACTATCTTCAGTAGATGAAGGGTTGGTTGAGAGACATCTCGAAAATAGAGGGAATTTGGAGGGTTTGTTTGCAGACAAAGTTGTTATAGTTGAGGGTAAGCATGACGAAAACTGCTATGAAAAATTTAGGGAACTTTTCAAAATACCTTTTCCGGATAAGAAGTTTTTAGTTTTTGTGAAAACCGATGGAAAAGAACAATTAAGGATTGCAAGAAAATTTTATGGAGGCATGGGTTTTGAAAGTGTATCAATATTGGCAGATCTAGATTATCTATTTAGTCGAGATATTAAGCATCTATACTCCGAATTAGGCATTAATGACTCTTTATCTGATGATTATAGAAAGCATATTGAGTGGGTGGAGGACAAAGACCCGTCTTTGGAAAAGGTTTTAGAATTAATTGGTGGAAAAGGGTTTCCAAAAGATCACGATAAAAATTTAGAAACCTTAGAAACAAAAAGCGTTTTTGTTTTAAAGCATGGAGGACCTGAAAACTACTACAAAAATAATAAAGGTGAAAAGGATGGCTGGGCAAAATTAAAATCTGAATCGGATATTGAGGAGCCTAAATATTTGAAAACATTAATGGAAAAAGTGCTCTCATGAAAAATCGTTTGACTGACAATAAAGAAAAACCTTATACATCTGCAGCTACAGAAATAGATTTTGGTATCTCGAGAATAAATGATATATCTGCAATCGGAGAAACGCTTCACTCAAAAATTGATCCATTAATAGGAGTTCAAACTGCTTTAATGGATTCTGCAACCAAGCTTGCGCAGATTTATGAGCCGGTGAAAGAATCGATGGGAAAAATTGGTGCCTTAATCTCACCTGTTGCCGAAACAGTTCAATTGTTGGGGACTAATTTGGCAGAGGTCAGTAAGACAGCAATAGCTACTGGGGAGTTATTAAATGCCCCGACTTATGATTTTTTAAAAAGCCCGATGGCTTCTATATTAAACGTTTCTACAGATGCAATTCAAATTGGGCAAGAAAGAATTATGTCAATAATGCCTGATAGTAAGGGTACTACTACCTTATTAGAAATTGGCGTCTCTGGTCAAATTTCACAAATAAGTGCCTTAAATAGTATTGCGCTAGATTCTTTACAATCATCTCCTATATTATTTCCTGTTTCAAAAACAGACGAAAAAATATCCGATCTGGATAACAAAATACAATTACTTGAGTCCAAAATTATTCATTTGGAAAAAAATAATGACAACCTTTTTTTAACAGATATTACCTCGAATATTGTTAAAATACTCGAAGACCTAGATGATGAAATCGCAGATTGTTTTAAGGGTGCAATAAGAACAATGCTTGATAATAAAAATAAGGATTTGGTCGGACAGGTTTCAGAGTCTCTTACTAGAGTGGTGGAGAAACTACCATTAGTGCTAGTCAAAGTTAATTCTAGGGTCAGAAAAGAAGAAAAGATAAAATTAGCTATGCTAGAATATCTTGATAAACTGCCAGATCAGTATGAAAAAGAATCTTTAATTATTCAGCAAAAATCTTTTTACTCAGTTTTTGGTATTTTGAGACATAGAAATGCAAAACAATATAAAATGTTTAAAAACGACATTTCTCGATTTAAATCTTTAGTAATAATTTTTGAATCATTTATTTATACTCTAATTACCATAAACGATAATGAAAAATAATTGGCCGATAAAAAAATTAGGTGAAGTCATTAGTCTTCTTGGGGGCTACGCTTTTAAATCAGCCGATTATTCAGATAGCGGGTACCAGCTTATCAGAATTTCTAATGTTCAGAATGGATATATCGGTGAATCAAATAAAATTTATATCTCTAATTCTTTATCTGAGAAAATCAATCAATACATTTTGAAAGAAGGCGACATTTTAATTTCATTAACCGGAAATGTTGGAAGAGTAGCAAAAATAAAAAAATCTATCTTGCCAGCCGTCTTGAATCAGCGGGTTGCGAAGATAATATTTAATGGGGTCTTATCGGAAGATTTTTTATACTACCTTTTGGTGGGATGTAGAGAATTTGAAAATTATTGTTTAAACGAAGCGGCAGGCATAGCCCAGAAGAATATTAGCAACAGGCAAGTTTTGGAATATAAAATCCCAATTCCCCCTCTCAAAATCCAACAAAAAATTGTTGAGCGGTTGGATGCGATACGAAAAGCCCAAGAATTAAATGACCTCCAAATCTCCAAAACCCAAGAACTTTTTGAATCAACAATTCTGAAGGATGTTTTGAATATTATCTTTGAAGAAGTTTCCTTAGGTAAAGTTGTATTGAAACAGAAATTTACGAATCCAAAAAAATTACCAGAAAAAGAATTTCACTATGTTGATATATCAAGTATAGACCGACAATCAAGACAAATCCTTTTATTCAAAAGAATATTAGGGAAAAATGCACCAAGCAGGGCTCGAAAAGAGATTCGAGACGGTGATACGGTTTGGAGTACTGTTAGGCCATACTTAAAAAATATCGCACATGTAATTTCTTTGCCTGATCCGAAGGTTGCATCTACGGGCTTCTGTATTCTAAGCCCAAAAACTGACGTTCTGGATCATAACTGGCTTTATTACAATGTCTCATCGGATTGGTTTATCAATAAAGTACTACCATTTCAAAAAGGCGCTGCTTACCCTGCAGTATCAGACCAAGATATATTGAGCCAAACGATAAAATTACCGCCGATCAAAGACCAGCAAAAAATTGTCGAAAAACTTAATGCCGTGCAGAATTACAAAAAATCCCTCCTCAAGCAAAAAGAATTACTAAAAGAACTTTTTGATTCGGTTTTAAATAAATCAATGAAAGGATAATTATGACTCATGTTGAAAAGCGTCTGACGGATGTAAAGCTGAATTATAATATAGCCAAGTTGTTATTAGGTTTATTATTTGTAGCGATCAGCACTGCGGTCGGTTTCACGCCTCGAGTAGAACTATCAACAAGAGCAATATTGACTGTTACATTTGTTTCGGTAGGAAGCTATTTATTAGCGACATCGCAAAAATTGGGAAAAGATATTGCTCTAAAAATTCAAGAATCTGTTCAAGTTAAAGCAAGAATCCATAATCCAAAGGTTAAAATCGATAACTATAATTAACAAAATCCAACGATCACTAAAAAATACAAAAAATCCCTCCTCCACCAAGCATTTAGTACTTCTGCTTAATATCGTATAATATAAATATATGGAAAGAACATTTGTACAATCTTCAAACATCCGCTCCATCGGTTACGATCCAAGGTCAGCGATTTTGGAGGTTGAATTTACTTCAGGGAATATATACCAGTATTTTGATGTGGCAGAACATCTCTACCAACATTTTTTGCATACATCTTCGCATGGTCAGTTTTTAAACGATTACATAAGTTACAACTATCGTTATAGAAAAGTTAACTAATTTTTATGTTTACACCAAAAACCGAGAAGATCAAAAATTTAGCCACAAATAAAAAAGAAGTTATTGAACAGCTCGAAAGTATTTTTAGTGATAAGTCTCGGGTTTATATTGACTATGCGAATGTGCGTCCGTGGAGTGAAAAGCTTGGTTGGCATGTAGATATAAAGCGGCTTAAACAATTTATGGACTCATTTAATACGATTGAAGCGGTAAATTTTTACAACGGATATTTAGAAGGTAATGATCGGTCGGAAAAGGAGAAATCAGAAGCAGAAAATTGCAAATATACACTTCGCACCAAGCCTGTGAAAATTATGCATTTTTCCGTTGATGCGTCGAGCGTCTTACCTGATTCAACAATTCTCCTTGACCAGTTTATTCGTCGCGCACTTCTAAAAAAATATGAAATTTCCACTGTTGAGTATCTAAACGAACGTTTCAAAGACATGAATAAGAAGGGGGTATTTTATATTGAGGATATGAAATGCAATTTCGATGTTGAAATTGGCGTTGATATGCTTCTCGATTGCGAACGTGATAGTGCAGAAACCTTCGTACTGTGGAGTGGAGATAGCGATTTTGCAGACCCAATAAAAAAAATCATTGATGCTGGTAAAAAGGTTATTTTATTCGCGACAGCACGTAAAGTTTCCAAAGAACTTGCTGCGTTAGTTCCAAATGGCTTGATGATTTTTGATATTCAAAAAATACGCAATTTTATATGCTGGAAAAGGGAGATAGAACGCAAAGAGGACCCCGATAAAGAGGCCCCCAAGCACTAGAATCAACGACCTTACGGTCAATTACTATTATATGCCAAGTTATCAATAAATGTCAATAGTTTATGTTTAAAACAAGAAAACCTTCTTTACACTTTGCCGAGCAGAAAAAGATTGTTGCGCGGTTGAATTCGCTTTCGGAGAAAGTTGAAGAACTGAAGAAACTCCAAACTCAAACCGCCGCCGACCTCGATGCTCTCGAAAAATCCCTCCTCCACCAAGCATTTGAAGAAAAATTATGAAAAGAATTGACGAAAAATTTGTTGAAAAATGTATTTTAGAGCATCTTGCCAAAAAGAATTGGGATTACAATGTTAAAACAAAAGGTCTTCACGAAAAAGGATGCGATATTGTTGTTACAAATTCAAGAAACAAACATAAAGCCACAAGATTTCTAGTTGAATGTAAGGGTAAGTCTTACGCTAAGTCTGCAAAGTCGGTAAATGAAACTCAATGGATTTATGCTTTGGGCCAGATTATCACAAGGATGAGTGTTATCGCCATGCATGCCTATAAATACGGCCTTGGATTACCAGAAGTAAGCGCAAAAACAGCATTGCGGCGAATACCTTGGCAGGCGGCTCGGCATTTGTGTTTATATATTTTTTCAGTTGACGATAGAGGGGAAGTAACAGAATATTCTCCGAGAGATTTCAAAAAATATTAATAAATTACATAAAGGATAATATGAACAAAGATGATCGTTTAGAGAAAATTGAAAAACAGCTTGAGCTCTTAATACGCAAAGTTGATATTATTTATCGCAAGTTGATGCATGGTGATAAACTGCAAAACCAGAAGTTAGATCACCGAACAGAAGATGAACTTTTTAATGAAGCAAAGGCGGTTGTCATAAAATTTGGCGAAGGTTCCGCTTCGATTTTGCAAAGGCGGTTAAGTATTGGCTACGCTAGAGCTGCTCGAATTTTAGATCTTTTGGAAGCTGAAGGTGTTATTGGTCCATCCTACGGCGCCAAACCCAGAAAAGTTTTAATTAAGAAATAAAAATCATCGAGGATATTTTTTAAAATCCCTCCTCCGCCCCACCTTCATCAAGATTACGGCGGGCAGGCAAAAATCTAGAGAATTATTGGAGTTAGCTAAGAAAAAAGTCGAAGAAATGATTAAGAAAGGAAAATAAAAGGGAAAATATGCCGTTTAAAAAAGTCGGCAACAAGTATGTGAGCCCGTCAGGCAGAAAGTTCACCAAAAAACAGGTTGCCCTATACTATGCAACCGAGGGGTTCAAAAAGAAGCCGAGGAAAATCAAGAAGGGAAAATAGTTTTTGAGGCATAAAAAAGAATATCTGGGGACGCTACTATTCCACCCACACTCAACATAAAAAACTTTTACCCCATCAGAAGATACAATATTTTTGATCTCTAACGGGGCAAGCCTGATGATTGGCGATAAGGTTTTAGCTCGGCCGTGAGAACTAATTTCAAAAATCTGAACGGCTCAATTGCTGAGCCGTTGCTCTAAATCTTCCACCCTTGACTTCTTCAGTAAAAGTCTTAGGCCAGAGGTACAATAAACCTAGATCAATATCCCACTACCATACTGCGCAGTATGGTAGTAGATAAAGAAGATGAAGAAAGTGTTCTGCACAAATTATCAACATTGAGCAGAGATGATTTATAAAAACTTAAGAAATAAAAATTACCCAGTAAAAAACGATTACAAAAAGGATTGATGGATTTACGTCTCAAAACGGCAAAGTGGGAGCAGGTTTGAGATTAGAAAAGGAAAGCAGCTCACACGTGGTAAGCTGCCCTGAACACTGGCTGTGACCATGCTGCTATTCGGGAAGTACGGCAACCTCGGCCGCTTCCGCGAAGAGAGCCCGTAAAGCCTTCGTCTGCGGCTTGGCGTACTGCTTCAGACCCAACTCATCGAGTTTGGCCTTTAGCGCTTGGCAAGCTTCCCGGACGATCTTCCTCCGGTTCCTGCCCCGAGACGCTTCGAGCCGTTCCCGAGTCTCCACCTTTACTGCGGCGAAAACATCATGCACCGCCTGAGGCGGCTGCTGCCGAAGAATACCCATGGTCATCTCCCTTGTGATTGATGCGAGCTAACCAACTCATCCGACCGGCGAAACATGTACGCCTGCTCGTAATATAAAACAAACCGCCTGAGAGTGCAATATCTAAGTAATTTTAATGTATAAACTATCTTCATCAGAATTTATTTAAATATGTAGGTGTTGGGGAACGCTACTGTCTCGACTACGCCCAACATAAAAAACATTTACCCAAATCCTGA
>JAHIVA010000043.1 GCA_018816985.1 Patescibacteria group bacterium
CAGATTGATTTGCGTCTTCGCGGTCCCGGATCGTTTTTTGACAAAAACCAGTCCGGATTTTCCGGCATCAATCCTTTATGGTTCGAAGACAGCAAGCTTTTGCACGATGCTATCTCGGCGGCCAAAAAGATCAAAGAACTCTCCAATTACCCCGCACTCCGTGAGATTATCCAAAAAAATATTACAGTTAAACACCTTGACTAAAGCTATAAACAGACACTATTTACTTAAAACAACTTTTTTTCGAGCGGTCCCGAGGTTATCGAGGGAAAGTCGAGAAGTTCGAAAAGCCGGAGCCCACGATTTATCGTGTTGGAACAAACCAAAATGTCATTCTGAGCAACGCGAAGAATCCCCCATGAATATGGGTTCTGGCATTCGCCAGAGATCCTTCGACTGACGGCTCAGGATGACACTAAAAAACTTTTTCAACGGTTTAATTTTAGCCAACTTGAAATTTCTCACTATAAAATTCATAATATAGACAATGAAGAAAGAAAAGAAAAAAGAAAATTTACTAGAGAGGTTCAAATTCTATTTACTGGGAGCCTTAGCTTTGATAGTTTTATCGGGAAGTTTTGTTTTGATTTGGCAGATCCAAAAACAATCTCCGAAAGAGGAAATATCTAAAAACAGCGAATTAGAAAATCAAATAGCAGACCTAAATAAAAAAATAGACTCACTCAATACTTCGCTCGAGGAGGCAAAAAACGCTTCGCCGGTAATCGAGTCCGAGTCGTATGTTTCCTCATCTTCTTCGGGACAAGTGGCCGGAGATGAGACTTCAAGCAGTAATGTTTCAGGGGCCGTTAATCTGAATTCAGCTTCTTCGTCTCAGCTTGATAGTTTGCCCGGAATCGGACCCGCTTATGCGCAAAGAATTATTGAGTACCGCGAGGCAAACGGCGGCTTCAAATCGATTGAGGAAATTGAAAACGTCAAAGGAATCGGGCCCAAAACTTTTGAAAAATTAAGAGATCTAATAACGGTCTAATCTTGTGGAAATAGTTGCCCTTGACACTGACTATTTAGTCAGCCATAATTTAATCATGGAGGGAAGATTGAGGGGCAAAATTACACCGAGGCAAAAAGAAATATTAGAGTTTGTTTATAGCAGTTTTAAGGCGAAGGGCTTTTCTCCAACTCTAGAAGAATTTAACGAGAAATTTGGATTCAAATCTAATCAAGCCATTATTGATCTTTTAAATCGATTGGAAGAAAAAAAACTAATCAAGCGAGAAGAGGGTTCGGCGCGCTCCATTGTAATAAGACCTCTGGGTTATGAAGCCATTAAAAAGGAACCATTGGTTCGAGTAGCGGGAGTAACAGCGGCAGGTCCAACCATCGAAGCCATTGAACAAAACGAATGGACTGAAATGCCCTCTGGTTACAGAATGTATGAGGATGTGTTTATCGTAGAGGTTTATGGTAGTTCGATGATCGAAGCAGGCATATATGATAGGGACAAAGTTTTGATAAAAAAAGAAAAAGAATATAAAAACGGCGATATAGTTCTAGCCAGGATTGGAGACGAAGTCACCTTAAAAACCTTCACTCATAAAGACGGAAGAATTTATCTCAAACCTGAAAATCCAGCTTGCCGCATTATCCCAATAACCCACGAAACATATTTTTTGGGAAAGTTTATTAAAAATTTAACCCAGGGGGCGTAATGGAAAATAAAACCCGAGAAGTAATCAGTCAAATATTTAAAGACCCAGACGCTCTGTATGGTCTAAAGGAATTTTCCGATCTCAATATTGACGAGATTTTAAATATTTTTGAGAAAGATAAAAAGTACTACTTAACTTGTTTTAAACGCGACAAAGAAATTCAAGTTTTCAATCCTGAAAACAATCAAACTAACCCCGAGGAAATTATTCGGCAACTCTGGCTCTATAAGTTATTGAACTATTTTAAATACCCGAAAGATCGGATTGAAGTTGAAAAAGATGTCCAGTTTGGCCGAGAAATTCACGCGAAGTCAGTCGATATTGTTATCTGGAATAAGAAAAAAGACACTCCATACATTGTTATTGAAACAAAAAAACCCAAAGAAGAAGACGGCCTCGCTCAACTTAAAAGTTATCTGGCAGCCGAAGGCGCAGTTATAGGAGTTTGGTCTAACGGTAATACAAAGGTCGTTCTGTATCGTCCATGGCCAAAGGATTACGAAACTCTGCGCGAAATTCCTAAAGTTGATCAAACTGTTGAAGATGTTATAAAAGAAAAATTAAAGTTATCCGATCTAAAACCAGAGTATGACCTAAAGAAAATAATTGAGACACTTGAAGAGCTTGTTTTGGCTGGGGCTGGCGTTGATTCCTTCAATGAAATATTTAAGCTAATTTATGCCAAACTATACGATGAGAAGGAAGCAAAGAACAGAACAGATCATGAAGTGACTTTCCGAAAATCCACAGATCCAAAAATTACTTTCGAAACGATAAATCAACTTTTCAAAGAATCAATACAAGAATGGCCTGGCTCTTTCAATCCTTACGAAAAAATAGAACTTTCACCTTATCATTTGCAAGTGTGTATTGGCGAGCTTGAAGGTATTCAGCTACTTGATGCTCAGCTTTCAATTATGGATAAAGCTTTTGAATACTTATTAACGAGTATTGCCAAAGGCAGCAAAGGTCAATATTTCACGCCTCGGAACGTTGTTGACATGGCAGTAAAAATGCTCAATCCGCAACGGAGTGAAAATGTAATAGACCCGGCCTGTGGTTCCGGGGGATTTTTGATCCACGCGATGTGGCACGTCTGGAGAAATAACCAACTCGATCACGAAAACAAAATTAATTACGCTAGAAAACGACTTTATGGAATTGATTTTGACGAAAAGGCGGTAAAAATTGCTCGTGCTCTAATGCTTATTTCAGGTGATGGTAAATCGTATGTATTCAAACTAAATTCATTAGATACTCGCGAATGGCAAGGCGAAGAATCTGAAAAAGTTCGTGCCAGGGCAGAACTTCAAACTTTCATTCATGATTTTGAAGACTATCAGAAAAATAAGGAAAATCAGGAAAAATTCAAATATCTTAATTTTGATATTTTGCTAACAAATCCACCTTTCGCTGGTGAAATTCAAGACATTGCTTTGCTCAAAGAGTACGATCTTGGTAAAAATGATAAAGGCAAACTGAAAAATAAAGTTGAGCGACATATTCTTTTTATTGAGCGATGCTTAGATATGTTAAAGCCTGATGGGAGAATGGCGATTGTTTTACCGCAAGGTGTTTTCAACAACACCGGAATGCAACAAATCCGCCAGTTTTTATTTGATAGGGCGAAAATTCTGGCTGTTGTCGGTTTGCATGGGAATACCTTCAAGCCACACACTGGTACAAAAACTTCTGTATTATTTTTGCAAAAGTGGAATGAAAACCAGGAACCAGAAAAAGACTATCCAATATTTATGGCAGTTTCTCAAAAAAGTGGCAAAGACAATTCTGGTGAATATGTTTACAAAAAGGACGAAAAAGGCCAGCCGATTTTTAAGGGTATTAGCAACGAAAAGGCTCTTGACGATGACCTTGATGAAATAGCAGAAGAATTTATTAGATTTAGTAGTGGAGAAAAATTATGAACACTGGGGCAACTGACAATCATTCGGGGAAATTAAAATTATCTGATTATAAACAAATCTGGTCTCCGTTCTGTTTTCTTGATGAATCGGGTAATTTAGGTATCAAAAATCAACCATTCTTTACTGTCGGAATGATTAAATGTTCTCAACCATATTTTTTACAGAAGGCAATAAGAAATATAAGAGAAAAGCATAATTATTGGTGGGAAATTAAATTTAACGGCTTGAATAAGGTAAAACTAAAGACAGCAGAAGCTGTTATTGATGCATTTTTCGAAACTCAGAGCGTTAAATTCAGTTCATATTCTTTAGACAAACGATGTGAATACTTTCAAAAAGAATTTCATAGCGATCCGTTTATTGCGTATGAACAAATCGCCAAACAATTGATTAAGGGGAACTTAGGTAAAAACGAGATATTGATAGTTCTTGCCGATGATCTGATCTCCCCAAAGCAAGTCAAATTTGAGGTTGATATAAAAAATCAAATTAATAATGAGTTCAAACGGTTAGCAATAGCCGGTGTTTGCCGGATTGATTCTCGCGCTAATGATTTGTTACAACTAACAGATTTACTTATTGGATCGATTAATTACGAACTCCTGCTTAAAGATGGTGTTATCCCAAAAGCATCGAAGAATAAAGCAAAGTTTATTAAAAGGTTGAAAGAGAATCTAGGTGTTAAAAACCTTACCTCCGATATTCGAAATTATAAATGCAACATTCACTTTCACGAAGAGGATTCTACTGAATGCGATGTTGAACCCGTAAACCAAAAAGGCCATCGACCAATCGAGTCGACGCCTTAATGTATTTATTAACCCTATCTTATATTTAGTCAATTTAAATGTCAATACCCCCCAATTACAGAAAATATTTTCGACGACGACCTCGACGAAATTGCAGAGGAATTTCTAAATTTTTCAAATAAATAGGAGTAAAAATGGAAAATAGACTGGTAATAAGATTCAGCGCACCCATTAATCAAAACTCAGTCAGCCAATTAATTAGTGTCGTTGAGAATAATCTACATTCTGGAGTAGAAGTTATTAAATTATTGATCTCTTCACCAGGTGGAGAAGTTCAACACGGGGTGTCGGCTTATAATTTCTTAAAAGGAATTCCGGCAAAAATCCAAACCCACAATTTTGGAAACATCGACTCTATGGCGACTGTCATTTATTGTGCTGGAGGTGAAAGACTTTGTATGCCAACTGCAAGATTTTTAATACATGGTGTTAAATTTGGTAGTAATGGGCCGGTACAGTTTGAGGAAAAGCAACTTGACGAAGTAGTAATGGGATTAAAAAACGATCGGGAAAATATCGCAAAGATATTGTCAGAAAATTGTAATAAGCCGCAATCCCAAATTGAAAAAATGATGTTTGAGGGCGCTACATTAACCCCAACTGCCGCAAAAGAATTAGGGCTAGTACACAAAATTAGTGAACAGCTAATCGAAGAAGATGAAAAAATAATTGGTATAGGCTAGGAGAAAAAATGAAATTAAATTTTATTCATGTTTGCGACACTGCATTTCTTTCCCAAGATAATAAGTTAAATATTATAGGGATTTTCGAAGCAATATTAACACCCTCCCTTCCTGCTGTACATTCAAGATTAACTATTGTTGCCAATATTGAAGGATCATTAGGTATGCACGATTTTGATATTGCAATTTTGGATCCAGCAGATAAAAAGATTGGAGTTTTAAGTGGAAAATTTAATCTTGATGCCGTCAGAAAAAAATTTGGGATAATTAACACAATAAACAACCTTCAGCTGACTTCCGAGGGCGTTTATTCGGTTATCTTATCAGTAGATTCCCGAAAATTAGGGGAAACTAATTTTGAAATTCGTAAAATAGGAGCTATTTCTTAACATGTCCAAAAAATTTTACGAAACTAAATATGACTCTAAACCCGAGTCAGACAAGCAGCAAGCTAGCCTAGAAACTGAATATCAAACTAATAAACTCGAAGACTTCCAAAATGATATTAAGCAAAAGTTTGCTGATATAGATTGGAAAATCTTAGCGGTGATTGTTATTTTATTAGTTATGGTTGCAGGAATAATTGTTGATACGATTATTTTTCATATCGAAAGCAATCGGTGGCAATTTCAAATTGAGGAGATGTTAATAAATCAAGTTAAACAATCTAAATGACATACTCAATAATCAAAAAATCACAACTTGAAAGTTAAATTCATATTATGAACAGACAGGAAATGGATTTTTGGGAAAAATTAAAAAGATGGCATCTAGACGATATAGATAAATGCTTAGTGGTTAACGCCAATTATGCAGCTACAAAAACGATGCTATCTCTTGTTGATGCTCTTGGTGCACTTTATGGTGGACTAATCGAACACAAAGGCAAATATTATGTGCTGGTCGGAGATGGCAGTAGATCAAAAGCAACAATAAAATTATATCGAAAACAGTATGAAGAATCGGGAACAAAAAAACAATTCTTGAATTTCACGAAAAATTATCTCAATGAATTTTTTCAGTATAAGACAAAAGTTAAATCCAGAGAAATTTTATTAGCCGATATTCTTTACGATCATTTTAGATGCGGATTAATACACGAAGGACATCCCAAATTTGGGACTGGAATTTGTCGAGAAAATAATTTTAATTTTTTTATTTTGAATTCTGGCGGAGTTAAGATTGCTTTAAATATTTTAGCACTCAGAGATATGCTCAGAAGAGCCGTTTTTACTTACGAAAAAGATTTATTTGATAAAACACAACCGGAGAGAATGAAAAGATGGAAAGAGAGATTTAAGTATTTAAGCAAATTAAGAATATAAAATGACATTTTCAATTATTAAAAAATCACAACTCGAGGGGGCTTTGCGGCTGGATGCGGAGTATTATCAGCCGGAGTATTTAGAATTGGATAGAAAGTTAAATTTATTTGGCAATAAATTAAAAACTTTCGGCGAAATTTTAGAAAGAGAAAATTCGCTAACCGGTGGAGCAACGCCGCTCGGA
>JAHIVA010000044.1 GCA_018816985.1 Patescibacteria group bacterium
GTGGACCCCGTTAGAGAATACCAAGCTCTATTTATTTTCACAATTCTTTTTGTAACATCAAGCTCTAATTATTTAAATTAAGCAATCAATTCTCTAACGGGGTGGATAAATTTTGTCAAGAAAACTTGACAAAACTCTTTGTTGGTCGTATTGTGAAAGTAGTTGCTGGGACCTACGGACAGGTCTCAATCCGAATACTTGGTTTTTCTTTCTTAGCGCATTAGCGCTTTTTTTGTTTGTTTCTTTTTCTATCCAGACATTCTTTTGGGGTTAGATAATCTAAGCATTTCAGCGATCTCCGATTTAGCTTTTTTTCTATTTTTTCAATAAAGTGTCGGAAGCATTGAGAAATATTGCTGGCCTTGGGAATATCTCTACGAATATATTTATTAATATTTTCAACTGTTCCTTTTTCCCAGGAGTGGTAAGGATGGCAAAAGTAGATTTTAACATTAATAATCTTTTCCAGATCCTTGTGCTTCTGAAAAAGAATATCATTATCCATAGTGATTGTTTTCATCTCAGGAAATCTCTGTTTAATTTTAACAAAAGATTTATGGACATTATTTATTGTAATTTTGGTTATTTTTTCTAAAAAAGTAGCCCTTATTTTCCTATCGGCAACCACTAAAAGTATTCCTTTGCTTGCTTTGCCAGATACAATGAAATCTGCCTCAGCATGGCCTATCCTTTGTCTTTTATTAATAAATTGAGGCCTTTTATTAATAAATGTCCTGTCTTTGAGTTTTTGATCTTTAGTTCGGCGCCTTCTGCGCCGAGCTTTTTTCTTTTGAAGATAAGCTTCAATCTTTCTTCCGTAAACACTCTTAATATATCTGTAGATGCTGTCTTTGGAGATTAAAGGCAGATTTTTTTCATGTCTGGCTATCCGGCCAGCGATATTCGGTGGAGATTGGTCATCATACAGCATACTGTCAATTAACTTTCTTAAATCATTATTTTTAATGATTTTCATTGGCTGATACTTGCTGTATTTTCTCCGAACATAGGCCTTGTGATGAGCTTTGATGGGATCGTACCTGTTTTTTAAGCTGTTTAATCTGATTTCTTCAGAAATTGTTGAGACAGAACGTTTTAATGTTCTGGCTATCTCTCGCAATGAATATTTTTTCTGTTTTAAAATGCTTATTTCATGACGTTCGCTTTTGGAAAGACGTGAGAACTTTTTTCTTTTTTTCATTTTCTTATTCTACAAGTGTTCGGTTCCAAATGCGAATGTGGGGGCTCAAATCTCAGCTAACTCACAACTATATAGTCAGAAAATCCAGAAAGAAAGGAGGTGATTGAAGTAAGGAGAGTTTGACAAATAGAGATGCTGTGCGGAAAGTTTAGAAAAAACAGGAAGGAGATGTAGGATGAAGAGGATGGTAATGGCAGCGTTGGCTGTTGCTTTGATGGCAACTTTTGCGGTGGGGTTTGTCAATCCGGTACCGGTGGAGGCGGGTGGAACCACTACCTACCGTGTTATAATAGGTGGTGTAGACTATGGCTGCGCAGTTTACAGTCAGGACGCTGGAGGAACTCACGGAGTAAGGCTCTATTTGTGGAGCAGAGGAGCTGAATTTGGCAAAACTTGGGATGGTGCCTATGCGATAGGTAGCTGGATAGTAAAAAATCCAAGCTGGAAGGGCGACCGTTCAGATATTTCAGTAACCGTGGAAATCTGGTATCACTGTCAGTGGGGTAGAACTTATCCCACACACATAGAATACGACTATGCCGGGTTACACTGGTGGGAAAGGCAATTATACGGCCGTTAATGAAAGCCAAGGACTAAAGCGAAGGCTCCCTTTAATAGAAAGGGAGCCCTTTTAATAAAATTGTAACTATAACTTCAAGAGCTTACAACGGAGCTAAAAGTTGATTAATAACTAACCAATAAAAAAAGGTAAATACAAAAGGAAGTAATATAATCCCCAAGATCTTACTAACAAAGATAAAGGAGTTTTTCTGCTTCTTTTTAGAAAAAGAAAAAGATGATTCTTTATATAATACATAAGTAATTAAAAGCGACGAGAGGAATAAAAGAAAGCAGGATAGGCAATTCAGAAAAAACCAACAAAAATCTTTTCCAAAAAGTTTTATTAAGAAAGATTCAAGCGTCATCTGTAAAATAAACATAACAAAAGGAAAAACAAGAAGAGTAATGCTTCCAATCAAAAAAATTTCAGTTAATGCCCTTACCCAATTTGGCAATGGCTTATGTAAAAGTTTCATACTTTTTAAAAATGTAATCTCCTGTTTTCCAACTTTATCCTATCAGATAAAAATGATTCAGGCGAGGGTTTTCTGTTTTTGTAAATTTGGAAAAAACCAACACCCGATGTTGGTTTTTAATGCGATATGGCTTTTTGTGGTACAGATTCTGTTATGAAAGACTTAGTATATGGTCGTTATATCCCAAAGGAAGACCGAATAGAATATGACCAAGAGAAGATTAATCTGATTAGATCTCGGAGGACTCAAAACATGCCACACTGTCAGAGTTGTCCAGTACTCAAAAATTGTGCAGGAGCTTGTTTGGGCGAAGCCTTGAATGAAACCGGAAGTATTTTCGGGATTAAGCCGCATGTTTGTGAGGCAATTCGTTACTTAGCTAAAAGAATGCCACTCAATCAGGGATTGTATTCCCATCTCCATCCATGATAGAATGAAGGCATAACACGAGAAAGGAGGCAAAACTATGATAAAGAGAATGTATTCCGAAAATCCCTACAAACAATCCTTTGAGACTGTTGTTGAAAAAATCGAGGGAAATAATGTTTGGCTTGATCAAACCTGTTTTTATCCTGAAAGCGGTGGTCAAGCTGGGGACACAGGCGCCTTGAATGGCCAAAGAGTAGTTGATACTCAATTTGACCCAGAGAAAAATATCGTCCATACTCTGGAATCGACACCAGCTTTCAAAGTTGGAGATAAAGCGGAGGGCCGGATTGATTGGGAGAGGCGTTACAGGATCATGCGCATTCACGCAGCCTCTCATATTATGGAGCATTTCCTGTTTGAGGTATTTGGCCCTCTTAAGCTGACTGGCTCGTACCTTCACGAAAGGCATGACAAAAGTACATATGAGTCGGAGGAAAGACTGGATAGCGAAAAATTAGCAGAAGTCGAGCGAAAGGCGAATGATCTCATTACTCAAAATCTGCCGATCGAGACTTGGCCAGATGAAGACAGACCTTACTTCAGATACTGGAAATGTGGTGAGATACAAATGCCTTGTGGCGGCACTCATCTTAAAAATACCAGCGAGATTGGTCTGATAAAACTGAAGAGAGAGACTGGGGGCAGAGGTCGCGAAAAAGTTGTGACCTCCTTAGCCAATTCTTAATTCTTGGTCCGTAGCAAACAATTGCTGCGGATTTTTTTATTTTTAAAACATAAAATGGGAGGATGTATTAAGAAAACCCATAAATGCTTGAAATCAAACGATCTTGAGAAGATTATCTTAAGTAAGTTTCTTTTGTTAGATCGTTTTTGTCGGAGATTGTTTTACAAAGTGAAATTGAGATTTTAGTTTAAAAAACGGGGTTTAGGGATAAATTTTATTAAAAAATCTTTTTCCTCGTTTTGTTATAAATTATTTTTAATTCTTTTTATAACCTTTCTAATATTATGAGTTTCTTGCCATGTTTTTTTGGCTTTCTCCCTGATTTTCTGATGAATTCTCCAACCATAATCGTTGACATCTTTAAATTCCACGTTATTAATAACTGTCATTATCTCCTTAATCTCCTCTATATCGTTTTGGTTACAACCAATGCTATGACAAAATCTTGTATAGTATTTCTTAAACATAAAATGAGAGGCTTCGTGAATAACTGTGCTTACTACATCTTTACGGTACATCGAGATAGAAATATAGTTCTTTTTGAAATTATCCATTGAATAAGGACTAGTGTTCACATAGCAAACTATCTTTCTAGGAAAAGAATGTCCATATATTTTTTTAACCCCTTTCTGAAATCCTGTTTTATTTTTATTCCAAATCTTTTGAAATTCTTTAGTTTTTTCTTTTGCTTTTTTAATATCTTTTTTTTTAATATTAAAAGACTTGGGAAATTTATGTCCAAACATTTCTTTAGCCCGAATGATTCTGTTCCAACATTCTTTATCTATATTTTTATTATATTTAAATTTAATCATAATTAAAAAAAGGGGGGGTGATTTCCAGCCCCCCTTCTCTGCCTTTTTCGTGGCTTAGTTGCTACAACACTCGCCACCGCTATCGCAGTCGCAAATGTTATCAGCTGCTCTTGGCTTCAGTCCTTTCACAGGACACCGAGGAGCCAATCGTTTGCCACGATACAGCTTTTCAACGAGCGATTGGGCATTCATGCTTTCACCTCCTTTCCTCGGAAAAGCTTCCGATCATTTCATCAGCCCCGTAACGAAGCCAATGAATCCTGCAGCCACCGCCACAATACTGCCAGTATTTGCAGTCAACGCATTCTTGAGCTGGGCAAGAACCCATTGTTTTGTAAAAGTCCGCGATGTCAGATCTCAGTCTAAATTGAACATACTCGTCGGCAGTAGAAAAATCAATACCTATTTGACCTAATGGATTATCACAGAAATGATTACAGGGCAGTAATCTACCTTTTGGATCAATTATAATTCCAGTTCCTTCAAAAATCTGGCAAGCAGAACTTAGGTGATCGTTCTTAATCAGAGTTTCTATGAAACTCCGTGGAAAGAGACAGAAAGGAATCAACATCTTAATATTGAATGTAATCCCGGAAGCCAATAGTTTAGGATAAATCTTAATAACAAATTCGGCCATTGTTTTGGGTAATGCTATTCCATCGCCTTGAACTTGCCCATTGACTATAACAGGTCTTCCCATATCAAAGGAAAATAATGGTGGTTTACTTTCAATTAAAGCGTCTATTATTCCATCGAATCCTTCAATAACATCTTCGCAAACTGTAACACATACTTTGTGAGGAATTCCAGTTTCATTAAGATTCTTAATAGCTGTCATTACAGTAGAAAACATCTTCTTGCCTGTAAATCTCTCATAGTCTTCCTCATTAGCCGCCTTTAAAGAAGTGGTAACGTTATTAACGCCAGCTTCAATTGCAGCTTCAAGGAATTCCCTATTAGCAAATTCGATACCATTCGTTACCACTAATGGACGGAAGCCAGCCTCTTTCAACATCCTAACAATTTGTAAGAATTGAGGATGTATCGTCGGTTCACCGCCAATCAATATAACTTCCTTGACGGGAAGCCCTTTCATAAAATCTATTGATCTTTGAACCACATCAAGGGTCATGTTTTCGCTTCTACCAAAGTCCATCATCCCAGCATAACACCATTCACACCGCAAATTGCAGGCACGATTGATGTTTAACCAGCTCATGAATCTTGCCGGTAGCGTCATTTCCATTCTCCTTTTTGCTCCTTTCTTTTTCTCGAACTTATTTCATTGCCAAAATGAGATCAAGTCTCATACTGCTTTTACAATACAGCCAACAAAGAGTTTCGTCAAGAGTAAATTTTTATTTGTATATATCGTGGGGGCCAATATCTAAGAAAGCTATATCGCTATTATCAAATATAAAAAGAATTCTATATTGTCCTTTTATACAAAAACTCCACTGTTGTTTTAATTTTCCGTGGAGTTTATGAGTGTCAAGCGATGGATGAAATGGATTTTCTTTAAATATTTTTATTCTTGTTTTTGCCTTTCGTTGGACATCTTTTGGTAGTCGCAAAAAAGATTTTCGAAATTGAGGGTGGTAATAAATAGCAGAACTCTTCATTTTTTAAAAATGGTCCAAGACTTTAGTTTTGGTAATTTACCAATTTTTTTAAGAGTTTTAGCCTCTTTTGTCCAGCGCAAAATATCTTCTTCTGTTATTTTCTGATTTTCCAAAAGCTTCTCGTATTTCCTCCGAGGAATTAAGACAAGCTCTTTTTCTTTAATTAAATCTTTTGGGATAGTAATAATTTGTTCCATAAAATTTAGAATTAACGAGTGGCATCTAATTTTAATTTAGCATTTTAGGAATATCTGTCAATCCCGTTAGAAACTCGTACGAAGCGTGAAACCTAACCACATAAATTATCTATATTGTGAATTGTGCCCCAACTGTGGAGTTAACTGTAGGGCATGTTTCTAACGGGGTTAAGTATTAATAGTTTCAGGTTATCTAAAAACACTTTTCGTCTCTGTCAATGATTGTTTTACAAAGTGAGTGAAATTGAGGTTTTAGCTTAAAAAATGAATAGAAAATGGGTCTGGGTATAAATTTTGTCAAGAAAACTTGAAAAACTGCTTTGTTAACTGTATCGTGAAGGTAGTATTGCTGAGAAATCTCAAATCTCAGCTAATTTGCCAACTACATAACCAGAAAATCCAGAAAAGGAGATATAAAATGAGACGGTTGTTCCAAGATCAGAAATTAGTAAGTTCAGCTTTTACCCAAACAATAATTGCTGGTGACAAAGCAATTATTTACCACGCTCTTTTTGGGAATCCCCATATTGTTACCCTGCCGACTTTAGAACTTCTTAGAATCTTTGGAAACCCTCATTCTCTTACAGAAGTCAAAAGGAATTTTGAAATAGAAGGACTCAATGAGGCAATTCAGATTTTAACTAATGGTTTTTTCCTAAACCCAGCCGATTTTGATGAAAGAGAATTTTTGAACGGAAAAATGAGTGGATATAAAAATAAATTAAGAAATGGCCATCTGGTTAATTTCCTTTCTTTGGTGGTGTCAGAGGCATGTAACTTTTCTTGTTCTTATTGTTTTGCCAATAAAGAATTTCCTTCATCGGGTTTATCCTTGGAGCATCGCAAATTAATGGATTTTAAAACAGCTCAGAAAGCAATTGATATTTTTTTCAGATTACTTGAAGAAGAGGGAAGGGATGAAACTACAATAAATTTTGGCGGCGGTGAGCCTTTGCTTAACTTTAGAATTATTAAACAAGTATTGGGTTATATCAAAGAAAAATATTCTGCGAAGTATAATATAAGTTTTGTCCTTAACACTAATTGTTCTAAGATGACAGAAGAAATCGCTGCGGTCTTGAAACAATATAGAGTAAGTATTGCGGCCAGTTTAGATGGGCTTAAAGACGGGAATGACGCTGTTAGAGTTTATCGTACCGGAAAGGGGACATTTGACGATATTTTAAAGGGTTGGAAATTATTAAAAAGAGCGGGAATTTCTCTTGATGGATTTATGGTGACGATTAATAAAAATAATTTTCACTTAGTTGATGAACGCCTAATTGACTTCGCCCATTCTAACAAAATGAAAGATATTAGAATAGATATAGATGTCATTCATCAGATTGATATTCCATTAGATGCAATTGTCAACAGATTGCTGTCTCTGCGAAGATATGGCGCGAAATTTGGTGTGATGGTTAATGGTTTTTGGGATAGGCCGTTAGAGAATCTATTCAATCCACCTTCTGCCGAAGATTTTACAGCCTTTTGTGGTGGAATTCGGGGGAATAGTTTTGTTGTAAATCCGCAGGGAAATGTATATTTGTGTGGCTATTCTTCAGAAATTCTTGGGAATATATTTAGAGATTCGCTTAAGGAAATTTTGGGAGAAGAGAGCAGATACTATCAGATTGTTTCCTCCCGAATGCCGGGAGAAATCTTAAACTGTAAAGGTTGCGCGATAGAGGGCCAATGTGTAGGAGGATGCTATGTAGCGCTTGAGACAGAGAGGCATCAAAAAAATAACGTGGTTGCCCGAAACTGCGAACTATACCGCATAATGACAAAAGAGTTGTTAAAAGATATAGTGCTTTGCAATTCTTAGATTAAAAGAAAGGAGGTGAATTCTATGAAGAAGGTAATCAAAGGTATTAGGGTTGTTCCCCTTTATGGGCCAAAACCTTTGAACACTTGCAGATTGCCAAGCAACTGCCGACATTAACGGGCGGTTGAGGTCGTCCTAGTTCGTCCTTTTGGACTGAGACGACCTTTTTTCTTTTCCGCGACTTTTAAGCAATCTACACAACACATTCATTTGATTTTTATTTTTTTATTTTTTAAATTAAAATTAATAAAGATAAGTATGATAACTTTAAAGAGATTAAAATTAGAAGATATAGAATATTTCAGTAAGTGGTGGCGAGACCCAGTTTTGAGAAAACTAACTAGCGGCGTTTTAAAACCAATCTCTGACCAAGAAATTAAAAAGTATTTTCAGGAGATGTTAGCTAATAAGACAGAGTATCATTTCCTAATTTTATTAAATCAAAAAAAAGCCATCGGTCATATCGCATTTCGCGGAAGGAAAGATAAAAGCTGCGAAACTCAAATTATTATTGGAGAAAAAAAGTATTGGGGGAAAGGGTACGGGACTAAAGCAATAAAGCTCGGTCTTGGGGAAATAAGCAAACATAATTATAAAAAAGTTTATCTGGAGGTTAGGCCTGAGAACTTGAGGGCTATAAAGGCCTATAAGAATTGCGGCTTTAGACCGATTGGCCTTAAAAGATATCCAAAAAACAAATTTCTGCCCGTTGTTCTGAAGATGTCTTTGGGCCCGAAAAGCGAAGATATTTAAAAGATATTTAGATGAAACTTATATAAATCAATCCCTATCCCCGCCGCAGGGCGGCGGTAGGATTTTTGTTGGTTTTACAAAATTTGACTTTTAAAAGAAAATCCTTGTTATGAACCAGTTAGATCAAAATACGGATATAGACAAAATTGTCGCAATCTGGAATACTTTTTTAGACAAAGAAGTGTTTTATGTCCCAGCATTAGGATTTATTTATCCTTCGGGCAATCTCGTTTAAAAGTTTTTAATTGATGTATTGAAAAATTCTGAAACAAATAGATTTTTGCCTTATGACGGGGATAAGAGATGGTTTCAAGAAAAGGCAGAAAAAATAATTCTGTCCGCCATTGTCGTCAATAATAAAGAAATTTTTATTCCCGTAAAAGATAGTTTTAAAAATGTCTTAAAAATTTTTTATTATTCAAACAACCCCCTAAATAACACAACTATAAGGAAAATGGAAAAAGTTTATACAAAAATAAAAACCGCTCAAAAGGTTGATAATTTATGTCTTTATTGCTTTAAAGAACCTACGGTTAAGACAAAATTCATTCGTCACAATATTTATTTGAAGAACATTACCCCAAATGACAATCTTGTCGAATCCTCCAAAGAGATTCATTATTATAATAAATTGTCAAATGAAATCCAATTAACATTTAGCAATCTTGGGAAAGAGCCTGAACTTGAGGGTTTCGAGTTTTTGTGGAAAGAATTTATTGACAAAAACAAAAAACTTAACCCGATTATCTGTGCCATTTTAAAAAAAAGAATCATTGGAGCTATAGGCCCTTTAGATATATTGAATGATGCTTGGGGCGTACCGTTTTTACTCCCGCCGTATTTCGGTGTTGCTGAAAAAAATCGGAGGATGGGCGTGGGGAAAAAATTATGGGAAGCTGCCACGAATTTCATTTATCAAAAAGGCGTTAAGTATACTCTTGTTCAAAATATATCAAATTCGCCTGCGGCTCGATTCTATGAAAAACAAGGATTATCTAATATGGGCAAAATTTACTCCTGCCTTTTAATCAAATGATTGCAAGAAGAATTAATTAAACATTAACTAATTTCTTTTTCTGTCAATTATTGTTTTTCAAACTGAAATTGAGGTTTTAGCTTAAAAAATGAATAGAAAATGGGTCTGGGTATAAATTTTGTCAAAAATTCGGCATAAACTTAAATTCTCATGGAAGATTTTTCAACAGATTTGGATTATAGACAAATTAAGGTTCAAGTGTTAAAATGAAGTTGATGATTAAAATCAGAGAGAAAAAATTAGTCAAAAAAATTGCTCAACAATACAAACTTGAGCTAATTTTGCTTTTTGGTTCAAGAATTGGGAAAAAACTACACAAGGAAAGTGATTTTGATGTTGCTTATTTATCTAAAAGAAATTTAAATCTTAACGAAGAAGCAGAATTAATTGTTAAACTCGCCCCCATTTTTAAAAGTGAAAATATCGATTTAGTAAATTTAAAAAAGGCTTCTCCTTTATTGTTTTATGCCATATTTAAAGAATGTGAAGTGCTTTTTGAATCCAAGCCGCTTATTTTCGATAGTTTGAGGGCTTATTCATTTAAGAAATATCTTGAGACTAAGCCATTATACAAAGAAAAATTTAGGCGAATTCAAAAAAGAATTAAAACAATAAGACTAAAATAAAAATATGGTCTTTAGAAAATCATTTGTTTTGCATAAAATTGAAGAAATTTTTAGAAACTTAGATGAAGCTAAAAGTCTATTTAAATTTTCGGATAAAGAAATTCTAAGAGACTCACTGAAATATCATACAGCCGAGAGACTCCTTCAATTGGTAGTTGATCTGATGTTAGATATCAATTACCATTTTATTAAAGAATTGAACTTAGAAATTAGTGAAGACTTACAGGGAACTTTTTATATTTTAGGAGAGACAAA
>JAHIVA010000097.1 GCA_018816985.1 Patescibacteria group bacterium
AAAGTAAACGTAGTTATTTCTGCTCATGGAAACTCCATGAGGCCATTTAGACGTTATTTTGAAAGATTATCCGTAAAACAGATGATGGAACTAGAAAATCCGTGGGACAAGCACTTTGAATACGAGATTAAATGTAGAAAATGAATGAAAAAGACATAGCAAAAATTCTTTCTCAATACAATCTCGGCAAATTTGTAAAATTTGGAGAAATAAAAAAAGATGATACAATTTCTTTTGGACAAATAATTTACACAACAAAAGGAAAATTATTCTTAAAACTTTTTAGGGCTTTTGATAATGTAATCAGACAAGGCTTAGAAGTAAGCACTCATTTGAAATCAAAAAATTATCCAACATTTAAAGTTTATGTCTCAAAGAAGGGAAAACCTTTCATAACATACAAAAGAAACAAAATAGCATTATTTGAATATATCAACATAAAGGCACATGAATGGCATGATTTAAACGAAACCCAAATAAAAGAATATGCTAAATACTTGGCTAAATTCCATGTTTTAACAAAGAATTTAAATTTAAAAAAAGGAAAAAGCGGAGGATTATCAGAAGTTTCTTCAAAAATAAAAAAATTCTACAAAATAAGAAAGAGATATAACAAAAAAGCACAAATTGCCTTAGAATTTATGTATTCAAATTTTAATAACATCAAATGCCAAAAAAATCAACCTTCTTCAGGGTTCTTCTCAGAATTCAATCCAGGTCATGTTATTTTCAAAGGAAATAAAATAAGATATGTGATTGATTGGGAAATTGGCAAGAATAATTGTTTTTATGATTATGGAAGTTCAATGGTCGCTTGTTTTTCCTTAAACGGAACAAAACTTTCTTATAAAAAATTAAGGATTTTCACAAAAGAATATAATAAAATAAGAAAACTCTCAAAATGGGAACTAAACCATATTTATGAAGCTTTAATGTTTGGTTGTTTTAAATATGCTACATGGGCTTTAATGGACCCTAAAACGGGAAAATCTGCTAAAGAAGTAAGATTTCCAGAAGACATAAAAAAGATTTTATTCTTAAAAAACACAAAAAAAGAAGATTTTTGCAAAAAATTATGACTCCAAAACCTTTATAAACGTCTATTTTCTCACAAAAAAACAATGGGAAGAATAAAAACTACATTAACAAAGAGAACAGGATTAAGACTTTTTAATACTCATAAATCTGAGTTTACAAAAAATTTCGAAAAAAACAAGGGAAAAGTAGAAAAATTTGCAGACATTCCCTCTAAGAAAATAAGGAACATTGTAGCAGGCTACATAGCTAGATTAGTAAAACAAGAAGAGTCATAATCTTACATTAGAGTAAGATAGCGGAGGTAACTCTTAAAATGACAGAAAAAAAGAATGAAGATCACACCGTATTCATCGGAAGCAAACCATTCATGAAATTAGCTTAGGAAAAAACCTAAGTTGACATGATTTATGTAACCGGTGTGGTAATGCAATTTACAACACAAAACACCAAAGAAGTAATGGTAAAAGCAAGAGGGAAATTTATTTCTAGGGCAGTAGATATAGCAGAAGTAGCTTCAAAGAGATTTCTAGAGAACACAATAGAAGTAAAAGACATAAAGATTGATTCAGAAGAATTCACAAACAAAGAAGGAAAACAAGTAAGAGTATCTACGATTGAAATAACTTTATCCAAAAAGTAATTTTACTTTTTCTTTTTTATTGTTTGAACAAAGAAACCTTTAAATATTCTAAATTCAAATTTCTTAATATAAAAGAAGAAAACCCACAAACTCAAGTATTTGTAACAGCAAATCATTTACATCAAGCTTATAGACTATATAATAATGGAACAGATTATGTAATTCTACCACAAATTCTATCTGGAGAAAAAACTTCTTCTATGCTAAAAAAAGTATTAAATAACAAGAAAGCAATAAAGAAAATTAAAGAAAGACACTTGAAACATTTAATAGACTTAGATATTTTTAAATTATAAAAAATTTAGATAAATATATAAATTGAAATATCTTTTTTTAATTCATGGTTGTTTTGGGCAAGTTTCAAAAAGAATTTAATAAATTAGATTTTGATTTAAAAATTCATTCAATTATGTTAATAGATATTTCTAAAGAAATTGCGGCAAAATCCAACAAAAAATTAGATAAAGACAAATTAATTGCTTGTGCTATTTTACATGATTCAAAAAATCATGATAAAAATCACGAGATCACAGGTGCAAAATATGCCAAACGATTTTTAGAAAAAGAAGGCTTTTCTAATAAATTTGGGGCAGACGTTTATAATGCAATACTCAACCATAAGATAAAACCAAAAACAAAAGATTTTACAATTGCTTGCTTTTATGATGCAGATATTTTATGCAGATTTTATGCATTGGGAATTTTA
>JAHIVA010000120.1 GCA_018816985.1 Patescibacteria group bacterium
AATCTATAAAAGCAGATTCAAGAAAAAAATCTGCCAAGCTCGTCAAGCCCGGACACGGACACGAGGGTGATTTAAAACGCAGAAAGAAATAAAATTATCTACCTTACGCATGAAGCTTCTCGCTTTGCCAAAGCTACGATGATTAAATTGGAGCGATATTGCCAAACATTCTGGTATTATTATGCGAAAAGAGATCGTGCCTAAAGTGAAGGAGTTTCTAGATGAATCGTCAAAAAGAAATTGATAAAGTATTTAAGAAAAATGGATTTACATACTTTCACCCGCTTTCGCAATTTGCGCGCCTCGTCGAGGAAACTGGTGAACTGGCAAGAATTTTGAATCATCTCTACGGCGACAAGCCCAAAAAAGATTCGGAGAAAAAACAGAATCTCCAAGAAGAAATGGGCGACGTCTTATTTACATTGCTTTGTCTTGCTAACTCTACGGGAATCGATTTAGACAAAGGATTTGAAAAGAGTATAAAAAAATTACTATCGCGTGACAAAACTCGATATAAGAATTAGATAATTACTGGATTTTTAGGGTAGAATTAGTTATAATCTTTTTATTGCCCGGGTGGTGAAATTGGTATACACGCTAGTTTTAGGAACTAGTGCCGAAAGGTGTGTCGGTTCGAGTCCGACCCCGGGCACCAAATCGGAAATTGCAAGAGTTTGGGGTTCGCCGAGTCCGCCAGCTCGGCGAAAACTGGAAGCGAAAACTTGACTTTTCCGTTGTGGTGGTCTATTCTGGAAATAGTTCGAACCCATTTTACCCCGAAAAATTTGGCAAAAAATGGCTCGAAAATTCCAGCCTGTCCGCCTCTGGAGGAACTGAATTCTGAACTTTCAAAACTGCCAAACCTGCCTGCCGGTAGGCAGGGAAACCTGTTCCAAAAATACCTGTGGTGAGCGAAGCCGAATCCATCGGCTCGAATCATTATTTATTTGTAAAAGAAAATTTTTTCAATAATTATTAACTAACATTCAATATGAACAAAGCGAAAAAACCATGTTGTGGGGAAGAACCAGAAGAAACGTCCCCCCAAAAAACTGCGGCAGAAATAAAACAAGAAATTAAAGTGCGATATGATGAATTTGCCAAAGAAGGTGGCTCAGCTGAGGGTTGTTGTCCTTTAGTAGGAGGAAGCGCTGAAAGTTTTGCCTTGGAACACGGGCTCTACAGTCAAGAAGACATGGCCTTGATTCCTAAGTTGGCCATTAACCTTTCTCGGGGTTGTGGGAATCCGACTAGTTTTGCTAATATCCAACCAGGCCAAGTGGTGGCTGATTTTGGTTCAGGCGGCGGTATTGATCTTGTTTTGGCAGCTCATAAAGTGGGACCAACTGGTAAAGTGATTGGGGTTGATTTTGCTCCCCATATGAGTGAAAGAGCAAAACAAGTAATGGCGGAAGCTGGTCTATCTGATAGAGCTGAGTTTATTCTCTTGGATATAGAAAACCCTCAGGTTCCAGATAATATTGCTGATGTGGTGATATCTAACTGTGTGATTAACCTCTGCCCTTGCAAGCCCTGTGTTTATAAGCAAATCTATGAGATTCTAAAGCCCGGTGGTCATCTGGCTATTTCTGATATCGTTACCAGAGGAGAGGTTGATCCTAAAGTTCGGGAGTACTTCCAATCAATTTGGGCCGGCTGTACCGGAGGAGCCATACCCGAAGATGGGTATTTAAAAATAGTCCAGGATGCCGGTTTTAGCCAGCTTAAAGTTGTCGCTCGTCATACTCTCAACCTAAAAGAATTAGATGAAATGGCAAGTTGCCCTGGTAAAAAGTTTTCTCCCACTTTCTCAAAAGAAAAACTAGCTCAAATGCAAGGGAAAATAGTCAGCGCTAAATTTCTAGCTGTCAAACCAAAAGAATAAACAGGATACAATGAGTCTTTAGTTGACGGCTCGTTTGATGGCTCGACTTGCTTTTTTCGTATATATTATGGTAATATCTAATGTTACCATAATAGGTTGGTAATCCCTGCCACGAGGGACTCGTGGAAATCTGCACCTTGAAAGGGTGAAATATGAGATCTGAAACAAACGCTCTTGTTTTGGAACGGGAGATAAAAAAGGGCAAACGTCAGCTTGAGAAACTGACTCAGCTTGAAGGTCGCTCGAGAAAAGTCTGGACGAAGGCCTATCAGCTCTTTTTGAAGGCAGCGAACCAATTGACCAGACTCAAAGTCCATGGCACGAAAAAGGAAGCCGGTCTGATAAAGAAAATTCGAGACTGGCCGGCAGAGACCGTCAGACTGACGAAGGAAAGGGACGATCTTCGAGCACAGATCAAGCAGACGGAGCAGGTGCTGGTCAAATTGGGAATTGAACAGGCCAAACTCGTCGAGCAGCAAATCAACGAGACAAAGACGCTTGACGAAATTGTGACCCAGGTCTTCGGACTCAATGCGGCCGTTGTGAGAGCTTCGGGTGACCGCGAGGATTGTCTGACTCGTCATGTCTTTCCAAGGCTGGTCGATGCGAAGGGCAATCTGCGCTCCCAAATCAGCTTTACCAGTTCCGACGGTCTGCGCCGAGTAGTTGCAATGGTCAATACCATGACCATTGTTCGTGGAGATCTTGCTGCCCAAGCGAAGTCAGAGATACAGTGTTTCTTTGATCGTTTTCAAAGAGTCGCGAAGATGGACGATACCGTCAAGCCGCTCTTTGATCTGACCCGTCAACTCCTGGTGGAAAAAACCGACTTCAAAGTCGGACCGGATCTGTATCGGTTTCTGTCCATGGAGCTCGATGCTGATATTTTCCCGGAACTAAGCAAGGCGCAGACGTTGTTGCGCCAAAGCATCAGGTCTGAAAAGACCAACTCCTACATTCGAATCTACGAACGAAAAAGTCGGACTGACCCGTGGGAGGTCGTCAAACAATCGTGAGACTAAGACCCTCTCACATAACTCGCCATGTCGCAAGACCTCTGGCGGGTTTTTTCTAAATTTCAAAGAACGAAGAATTTGCCGCCAAAGCAGTAAATTTTTCAAGCTCGTTTTCCTTGAAAAATTTACTGTAATGAATTATGATGAACCCATAGAAAAACTTGAAATTGTCAAAGATCACGGCGAAGCCGCTCAATCCTTCAACTCCGTTCAGGACAGGATTTTTGGGGGCTCCTCCTCGCCGCCGCAGGCGGCGAAATGCGTTCGAACTATTTTAAGAATACAGCACCAGATCGGAAATGTCAGCATTGACACGTTTTCGGGGATTTTCGGGGTGGAACCGAAAATTTCTTTTCGGCCGAGCTTTTGGTAGAATTAGATAAGTAGAAAGTTCATAAAATAATAAGAGGAGAAATTGTTATGGAAGAAACAACAAACAAATCAGGTATGTCAACGGGGATGATTATCGGGATTGCGGTTATGGTCGCAATCGTTTTTGGGGGCGGTGCTTACGCTTATGTCAACAACAAAGCAGAAAAAGAGAAGAAAGATCTAAACGTCCAGATTACAGAACTTCAGAAAATATCTGCAGTAAGTGATGCTTCATCTAATGCTGATACTTCTGATTGGAAAACTTACACAAATGATGTTTTTAAATATACAATAAAATATCCTAATAATTATCAGCTTGCCGATGATTGTTATAATAAAGATGAAAATCAAAGATCGAGCTGGTCGTCTTCTGCCCAAGAGGGAGTTAAGGATAAATATGCCGTGATTATTGACCAAGCGATTGCTGATAATTTTCCAACATGTGGAGAATATAATTTACCCAATGATAAATTAATTAACATTTATATCAACGAACCATCGGCAGATCTAAATAATAAAGAATATAGCACAGAAGAATACCAATGGGCAAAACAAACTGGAACTAAACAAGAAGAAAAAGTTATAACGATTAATAATAGAAAATGGTATCAAGTTATTCAAAATCAAAAAAGTAACAACGGAATATATTATACTGAAATTAATAGCATTAAAAACAATAAAATTTACTATATTCAATGGAAAAATGCAGATTCCAAAGGCACTCACGATCCATTAATAGATCAAATAGTAAATGCCTTCCAATTCACAGAATAAAGAATTTGCCACCCTTCGCTATCCATTTCGCTAAGCCTGCTTGCCGGTCTTCGACTCCGAGGTCGTTCAGACTCGAGGAGCCGGCAGGGCTCCGCACAAGGAAAACAAGCTGAAGCTTGGGCTCCGAGGTAGTTCTCGACCAGCTCGAACAATAAACAAGCTAAAGTTTGGGCTCCAGACACCCGGAGACCACGATTTATCGTGTTTGCCAATAAAGCTTGGGCTTCGAATACCGGAGCTCACACTTTAGTGTGGTAAGCAGGTTAAAACCTGGGCTCCGAAGGGGGTTCTCGACTGGGTTCGAACTATTTTCAGAATAGAGCACCAAATAAAGCGCAAAAAGCGTTTTTTTGTTGCCTATTTAACCTTATTTTGCTAAAATTCCCCTAAGATATGGAAAAAGAAAAGCGACCATTTCAAGTAGAAGAGAAAGATCTGTTGATTATCCGTCAAAGCAAAAAACGGCTATATCTTGATATGGCCATTGTTATATTAGCTTGTATAGGACTGGGTGTATTGTTTCTCTTTTCGCCGATTTCTCATTTTACGGTATTCTTGGGCTTATTGCTTTTGGCGGTTTTGATTTGCTCAGCAGTTTTTGTAAACTGGTATTTTACTGTCTATAAGGTGACAACAATCAGAATCGAATACAGTTCTGGAGTAATATTAAAACTGCAAGAAGAGATGTGTCTTGAGGATATTCAAACCGTGGACGATGCCCACACTCTCATTGGAAGAATTTTTAACTTCGGTGACGTCAAAATCGAATCGGCGGCCAATAACATTATCGTTTTTAAAAACGTACACAATGCGGGCAATTTAGCTCACCAAATAGCCAACCTATC
>JAHIVA010000045.1 GCA_018816985.1 Patescibacteria group bacterium
AGGGGTGAAGCGGCAAGGGAACTGCAAAGATTCTTAAACGATAAATTGAATCTTGGTTTAGTGCTTGATGGAATAATCGGACCAAAAACAATTGCTGTTATGAAACAATGGCAAGCGGATAATGGTTTGGTTGCTGACGGTCTCATTGGCCCAAAGACAAAGGCAATGATAAACGCGCAGTAAAAATCTTAAAACTTCTAAAGTTTAAAAGATAACAAAGTTTCCCCTAAGTTAGACTTAGGGGAAACTTTTGTTTTTGGAAAAGATGATTTATATGCTATACTAATATTAGTAAATATTTAGTTTTTCTTGGTCGAAATTATTCATATTAATCATTAAAAGTTAATTTTTAATCAATTTTATGGAAGAAAATAATACTAATAATCCTACCAATAATCCTATCGACAATACTACTAATGATAGCGCTTGTTGCAAGAATGGTAATAAAAATTTATGGATTGGCTTAGCTGTTGTTTTGGTAATTGTTGCCGGTTTAATAATTTGGGCAATGAATGGCTCTGACTCTACGTTGATTGCTCCTGAGGCAGACAATGGAGTTACTGATTTAGTTCAGGAGTAATTTGTTTCTGAATAAAAAAACAATATAAAAGTTTCCCCTAAGTCTAACTTAGGGGAAACTTTTTTGTGTGGTAAAATAAACTTATGTCAAATAGGAAAATTCCACTTGTCTCCGGGGAATATTTTCACATTTATAATAGGGGTAATAGTAAACAAGAAATTTTCTTAAATGAGGATGATAGAGATCGTTTTGTAAAATTACTCTATCTTTCTAATTCGAAGAAAAGAGTTAATTTTCGTGACGATATTATAGACCAAAAAATTGATGCGTGGGATTTTAAAAGAGGAGAAACACTTGTTTCTATTGGAGCATGGGTCTTAATGCCAAACCATTTTCATATTTATATAACTTCCCCTAAGTCTAACTTAGGGGAAAACGAGAATAATATTTCTGAGTTTATGAGAAAATTATTGACTGCTTATGCTAAATACTTCAATACCAAATATAAAAGAGTAGGTAGTTTATATGAAGGAACTTTTAAATCCATTCACATTAAAAATGATAATCAAGCAAAATATCTTTTTTCATACATACATCTTAATCCAATAAAACTTATTGATTCAAAATGGAAAGAAAATGATTTCTGTGATAAAAATACATTTCTGAAATATTTAAATACTTACAAATGGAGTAGTTATAATGATTATCGTGGAATTTCTAGGGAAGAAAATAAAATTTTACAATTAAGTGATTTTCCAGATTATTTTTCTAATATTAAAGATTTTGATTTGGAAATTTTTTCTTGGTTACAAAACAAGGACGCCTTTTTCCCCTAAGTTAGACTTAGGGGAAGGAAAAGTTTTCCACTTTTTTTCTTTAGATTTAATTATTTTGAAGATATAATAAAATTATGGAAAAAATAAAAATATTATTCGCCCACAAAGTTTTTAAAATATTAAAGTGGGTTTTTTTAATTTTAGTCAGTTTGTTTATTATTTTAATAATCGTTCGTGCTTTTTATTTTTACAACTTAGACAAGACCAATGCGCAGGTGGAAAAAATTCATGCGACTAAATTGCAACTTTCTGATGTAATGGGGGAAAATCTTCCACCGGACCCAGGTGCTGAAGCAGACAAAACGGTGCGGGGGATTGATGTGAACAATAATGGCATTCGGGATGATGTGGAGTTGGCAATTTTTAAAGAATATCCTAATTCCGCGAAAACTAGAGCCGTTCTTTTACAGTATGCATTGGCGTTACAGATGGAGTTTACGCAACCAATAATAAACACAGAAACAGTGACGGAAGTTATAACTGAATTAAGTAGAGCAGATTCTTGTCTTGCTGATACCCTTGTACCCAGAAAAAGTCCTGAATCTTCAAGGACTAATGAAGATATGAAAAAAATAGATTTTTTTATAAAATTTATTGAAAATAAACAATTAAATACCGATGCTCGAAAAAAAGCAGAACAAAATTTTTATGAGAATCTTGGTAGTTATAGTGAATCAACAAACACGAAGTGTGATATAGATATTTCAAATTTACAAAATTAATTTTTTATGTTTTGTATGAAAAATAAGATATTGTTTGTTCTTATTTTAGTTACATTTTTATTCCCTTATCAAAAGGTTTTTGCTAGTGGTACATGTTCTGCAGATGGCTACAGCTTACTAACTATTAATGGAATAAATACTGACGAAAAAGGAGCAAGAGAAAATAAAGATAATTTAAAAAAGATATTACCACCAACTCATAACAATCAAAAAATTACCGTTGACTTTCTTCACAATAAATCTCACGGCAAAATTATTGATGCCCTAGACACAACCAATCAAATATATTTTGATAAAAATTCACTGAATATAGAAGATTCTGATTTTACCCAAATGCTCAATGACGCGAGCGCAAAATTAAACACTCAAAAAGTTCTGCTGGTTAGCCATTCGCAAGGTAATTTTTACGCCAATACATTTTATGACGCGGTAGCAGATGAAGAAGGTGGGGTGCCGAGTATTTCTATTGGCGTCTATGGGGTAGCGACTCCTTCTTCTCGAGTAGCGGGTGGAGGTCTTTATTTAACATCCGACACAGACAAAATGATAGCTGGAACAGTGGCTCAATTTCCCTTGATTGATATTTTAAAACCCAATACACATATAAATTTTCAAATTAGTGATGGTGATTCTCTTGGCCATAGTTTTTCCAAAATTTATTTAGCTTACGAAGGAGGCAGAATTATTTCTGATATAAAAACTTCGCTTGATAAATTACAGAATAATAATATTCAAAAAGAAGACGCTCCGTGTATCAGTCCTCTTAAATTAACTTTAACCCAAAAAATACAAGGAACAGTTTTGGCTATCGTTGACCCTATTTCGATTCCGCTTCAAGAAAGCATAGTCTATGTTTCAGTAGGTTCATATAAAATTGCTACTGCTTTCGGCAATGGCGTTCTTAATGGAGTAAATAGTCTTGCTTCTGCTATTTCTTCTCTATCTCAATCATTTTTCGGTAATAATAAAACTTTGGCAGTTAATAATACCGCTGCGGTAATTAATGCCACCAATAATACAAATTTTACTGTGACAGAAAGTGTATTGCAAAATTCCACAGAGATTATTTCATTTCCGCAAAAAACAACCAAAGAAAATCCTAAACCAACAATACAGGCAACCCCAGAAGCTACGGAGGAAATTCCTCCGTATACGGTTCCAACTCAGACATCTCAAAATACGCAGGCAACACCTGCAACAGGGATTGTTTTTTCGCCGCCAGTTCCTAGTGTAGTTGTAGTGGGAACTTCTTCCGTCCCTTTTCAGTTGGAAGAAACACTCCCAGAAGAAGATTTTATTGCACCTGAGCCAGAACCTGAGCCAGAACCTGAGCCAGAACCTGAGCCAGAACCTGAGCCAGAACCTGAGCCAG
>JAHIVA010000089.1 GCA_018816985.1 Patescibacteria group bacterium
AAAAATGTTCCTTGCTTTCTTGATTTGGCGGTAGTGAAATTTCTTTTGAAAGTGGGAAGGACATTTTTCTTTGGTGTTCTGCCCTAGAAGTTTCTGGGCAGGTGGCGGAACAATGCGGACGAAGTTTTGGCAAAACTATTTTGAGGGGTGAGAAAGTGTGGGACACTTTCGCAAGACCTTTTGAGCTTGTACTCAAGCCAAAAGGTGTACAGCTTCTGTAAGAAGAGGATTTGCCAAAACTTCGGCTCATTTGTTTTTGAATTTGGATGTCGCAAATGGAAAAGGAGGGTGAGAAGCGTAGCTTCGCAAGGCCGGAGCGAGCGAAGGCGAGTGAGGAGGGGTCGCGGAATTTGCCAGCAGGCAAATATCCGTGACTTGGGGAGGAATTTTCCATTTGCTCCTCTTTTTGTTTTGGGGGAATTCGGGCGGGCTTCCTAACACAAAAAATACAATCCAATCAAAGCATAGATTATTCCGAACACCCACGGAATAATCAACTCAATATGTGAAAATGGATAGTATTTTTTGTTGTCCTCGCCTTTGCCTAAAACTTCCCATTCGTATCTATACAAAGCGAGTGGTAAATGTTTTTCAATCTCATGAATCACGGCAAATTTTCCAGTATTTAATTGTTTATACGATCTAATTAAAAACCAGAAAACAATACAGATAACTATTCCAAGAAAGGCGAGAATTGATTTTACTCCTGCTATATTTTCAAAAAACTTAATTTGAAAAGATAATCCTATGAGCGAAATAAGAGCAGTATTGATAGTGATAAAATAGTTATTTGCGTGTTGTCGTCTGTCGCTCGTTTTCTCTATGCTTTCAACATAAAGCTTATACTGCTCAAACAGATGTTCTTTGTAGTCGCTCCCGTAATCTTTTTCGTTTTTTGAAAATAAATCACTCATAAATTAAAGACCATCAATAAATCTTTTTATACCGTCCCATGTCCATTCAATTACTTTTTCACCATCAAGTTCTGATGGAATTTGCCCTTTATTATCTTTGTGAATATGCACGCCCATAATTGGGATTCCCTCCTCTATAGCACATTGCATTTCCCATTTCGCACCGTCGGCTAGTCTAGTTCTTGGACTTAATAATGCAACAACTCCGTCGCACTGCTTAATTCTTTCTCTACAACGAGTTTTCCACGAATTATCCCAAGCTTCCCTTGCGGACATATCCGCAAAAGAAAAAGGTACTCTAGCTTGTTCTGCTTGATGAACCAAATGGTCACGAGCAAACTTATCTTCTATTGCAAAACTGATAAAAATGTTTTTCATAAATTATTTTTCAAATAACTCAACAGGGTTAATTTTAAATTGCAACATTTTAGCACTTTCACGACCACCGTCTCCGCCTTTTCTTTGCATTCCAATTTTACCAATTTTCAAACTGCCTTCTCGTGTGATTCTTATATCACCAGCACCAAAAACATTCATAACATGGTTTATTGATTTCAAAACCCAACGGCTTTCGCCGTTCAATTTCAAAATCACCAAAGTCCAATCTGCTGAAAATTCTCCTCTACCTTTTAGTAAATCGGAAACAATCAAAATCTTATTTTCTTTGATAAAATTTATAAGTTTATTTTGGTCAGATTCACTCATCTCATCTAAAAACATTCTTCGCGGGTCTCTTGAATTACTATTTGTCGGTGCAAGCTCTCCTGTAAAAAGTTTTAGTATTTTTGTTATGTCTTGGGGAATATTCCAAAATTCAACATATTTATCAACCTTTCTTTTATCTATCTGATTAAATCCTTGCGGATTACTAACAAGTTTTACCTGCAAATTTTGTAAATCCTCTTGCGACTTTAATTTTATAACAATAGTTATTCTAACCTGAATATCGGCTTTATATTGGCCTCTAACTTTTGATGCTTTTACAAATTCAATATCATCAATTTTATAATTCATTTCAGCCAGCCATTCTTGAGCAACTTTGTCTTTTTTCCAATCATTGAAACGATCAATAACATCTTGCTCATTACTAAAACCGCCTTTGGCGGTTTTAGAACCGAGAGCTATCATTTCTTTTAAATTTTTCTTTTTATTTTTCATATTTTTCTAAAGTTTTAAACAATTCACTTGCAATAGCTTCAATAGTACTTACAGTCATTGCATTTCCTGCTTGTTTTAATAAATGTATTTCTTCAATAACTCCATTAACCTTTTTTGCTAATTTTTTAGGAAACCCTTGAAGCAATAAGGATTCATAACCAGATAACTTTCTAAACTTTCCATTTCTAACATAAAGAATTCCATGCCTACCCACTCTTAATGTTGGCACTTTATTATCATATAATCGCAAATCAGATTGTCTTGTATCTATAACTAAATAATCTCTTTTTAAAAATCCTTTCAAATCATATCTTCCATGATTGTATGTATTTTTCAAATATCTCAAAAATGTTTCGTAAGATTCTTTTTTATCATTAAATTCAAGTTCTTTTTCATCAATCAAATAATCTTTTACATTTACTCTTTGTTGTTTATCTGGAAATTTAAACTCAAAATTACTAGGTATTAAATCTTTCCTGATTCCAATAAAATAAACTCTTTCCCTCATCTGTGGCACTCCATAATCAATACTATTTAAAACTTGATGAAATACTTTGTAGCCTGCTTTATCAAGTTCTTTTAAAATAACCTTTAACGAATTTCCATTATCGTGATTTGTTAGTCCTTTAACATTTTCTAAAATAAAATATTTCAAATTTTTATCAAGCATTATTTTTATCAAGCCATAAATAACTTGACCTCTTTTATCTTGCATTCCTTTCCTTTGTCCAATAACAGAAAAAGACTGACAAGGAAAACCTGCAATCATCATGTCAAAATCTGGTAATTTATTTGTATCAATATTCATTAAATCACCATAGTTTATCTCTTCTTCGCCAAAAAACTTCCTGTATGTTATTTCAGCTTGTTTGTCTATCTCAGAAAAACCAATGCAAGCTAACCCATTATTTTCAAGACCAAGACGACCTGCTCCAATTCCAGAGCAGAAATCAATAAATTTTAGATTTTTTGCTTGCATAGTAGTCATGGTTTTATTTTATTAAATCCT
>JAHIVA010000128.1 GCA_018816985.1 Patescibacteria group bacterium
AGGAAAATCTAAACTTATCTTTTTCAGCTCTTCAAAAATTGCCTCTTCTTTTATTGCCAAAACTTTAGACATCTGCTCCACCCAAAAAGATTGCTCTATTTTATCTGGAATCCTTTTTATCACAGGTAAAAGAACTTTTGATATCTTTTTCTTACCTTCTAAGGCTTCTTTATCAAAGTGAGATAAAGCAGATTCAAAATAAAACTCAAGAATAGATTTAGCTTTCTGAATCAGCCCTTGCCATTGCTTTGAACTCTTCGAGATAATGTCAGCCGGATCAGAATCTTTTGGCATTAAAATTACCTTTATATCAAAACCCCTGAGTTGAGCTAAATCTATCCCCCTCTTTGTAGCTAGTTTTCCAGCAATATCCATATCAAAGGCAGTAAAAAGATTTCCTGAATAACGTTTTAAAAGCTTTAATTGATAATCAGTTAAAGCAGTTCCTGAAGTAGCAACAATATTTCCAAAACCTGCTTGAGAACTCAAAATTGTATCAAAATAACCTTCAACCAGAATACAAAAGTCCTTTTTTCTTATTGCCATTCTTGCCTTATTGAGATTGTATAAAATCCTGCTTTTGTCATACAAAAGAGTATTTGGAGTATTCATGTATTTTGGAATTTCTTTTTCTAATTCCTCTTTCTTTTGGGGAAGAATTCTCCCTCCAAATCCTACAACCTGGGAATTCAAATCGAAAACAGGAAACATAACCCTGCCACGAAAACGATCATAAACTTGAAGTCTGAAGTCTGAAGTCTGAAGTTTTGAAGATGCCTCCTTTTTATTCGTACTTTGTACTTCGTACTTCGTACTTTTTATAGCTAAACCTGCTTTAATAATTTCCTCACTTTCGTATCCTCTGGAAATCAAAAAATCAGAGAGTCCACGCCAGGCATCGGGAGCATAACCTAACCTATAATCCTTTATTGATTCTTCTTTTAGTCCTCTTTTTAAAAGATAATCTTTTGCTTTCTTTCCCACCTCGCTTTCTAATTGTTTTTGGAAGAATTGACAAGCTAATTCACAAATTTCATAAAGCCTTCTTCTTTCTGTTTTTAATCTGGGATCTTGCCTTCTCAAAGTTACTCCTGCCCTTTTGGCCAGAATTCTCAAAGCATCACCGAACTCTACTCCCTCCATCATCATTACAAATTTAAAAATATCCCCTCCGGCACCACAGTTCCCAACAACAAAGTCATTTGCTACATAAGAATGATCCTTGGCTACCGTTAGGTTATATACATCTCCTTCAAAATACCTTCTTTTTATCTCTCTTATGGGTAAAGCCCAATACAATATATTGGTCTCAGAATCTCTACAGAAATGAGAGAAATGCAAAATGTAATTTTCTTGCCAGTTGATCCTAAAATACTTTTTATGATGGATTCTTTTTTTATCAACTCTCTCTTGCTTTATATATAGTCCTGGAGTAATTCCCAGTCTTAGTAAAATGTCTCTTAATTGTTCGGCCAAAATCAAAGAAGTAGTTTTGATCTCTTTATATTTCCTATCTTTCTTACATTTTGAAACTTTCCCTTGGGTTCCATCGCCTCTATAAATAGCATCCAAAATTATTCTTTGTTTTTCCGGTGGTAAATATTGTAACTCAAAGGGGATATGTTTATCCTCATTGCCTTTGCCGCAGAGATTCTCAAAAATGTTCGACAGTTTAGAATTACAAGCAGAAATTTCTAAACCAGTTCTTCTTCTTTTTCTTCTATGAATTCCTGCTTTTATTCCAAATAACTCTTTAACTAAACTCTTTATTTCTTCGGTAAAATCTTTCTCACGATCTCCCAAGCTAAATCTAATATAGCCCCGATGATTACTTCCTTCTGCTATGTAGTATCCCAGAAGTTTCAAAAATTTTTCGTCAACTTTGATTCTTATAGGAATCTCTTTAATCTCCTTTCCATATTTGCTAATCCTTCGGTTATAATATTTTTCTAAATCAATGACTTTTAAATCTTTAACTACTTGACAGACAGGATAAAGTAAAAAGTCATCTTTTAAAAGTTGGGAAGCGGGCAACTTTTCTATCCTATAGTGCAAGAAAGGGGGACCGGAGCGTTTACATTTTTCACAATTCCACTGACAAATCTTTGTTTTTTGGCCCTTATATTTACAATGTTTTATCTTAATAACAAAAACTTTATGGTCGGGGGTCAAAGAGATAATTTTATTTGACTTCCTTACTTTCAAATCAATAACCTCGCCCTTATAAGATCTCAAGGTTTGTAAAGCAGGCATGTAGCGAGCTTTGTGAGTAAGGACTTTTTGACCATGTTGAATTTCTTCAATCGGATGAAATCCTCTTTCTGTTTTGATCAGGGTCCCCGGCAAAAAGCAGCCGAAACATTTCCAAATCTGTCTTGAGGAAGAAACAAAGAATGAAGGTTTCTTTTCTGAATGAAAAGGACAAAGAGCTTTGTAGTTTGCCCCTGCCTTTTTTAATTTAATATAGCTGCCAATTACCTCAACGATATCCAATTTATTTTTGATTTCTTCTATTTGATTTGCCATTTTATATTGCAAATAAAGCGAGACAGGAATTTTGCGGTGTATGGTGTATATTGAATATAGCTCGAACGAATTTTTGGCCTCGCCCGCCACAGGCGGGCGAGGGATAGCCAGCGTGGCGGCTTCGCCGCATTCTTTAATAATTTCAAGTTTTTAGCGAGCGAAGCTTACTAGTAAAATCTTAACAGATTTTCTCTTCGGCGGCAAATTCTTTGATTGAAATCAGGGAAAAAAAACAGTTTAGAGAGTTGCTCAGCTCTTTTGATTGTAACAAATCCTCCACCTAATAAATAAGGGGACCATTTCTAGTCCCCTTTAGACTTTAGGGATTCTTCCCCATCATTTTTTGAGTCGATCCACTCTGACTGTCCAGGTGATTTCTAAGGTCTTAGCTCCTTTCAAGAGTTTAAGTTGACCTTGATTAATCATCTCGGTCACTTTTTTCTCGTCAAGGCTGATATTGACCTCCTGACGCATCACTTTAGCCAAGTCTTTCTGGGAAATTCCCAGATTGACTAAAGCCTCGCTTATTGCCTTTGCCATCACTCCCGCAGAAATTGTCACTCCCTTTTCAGTGACAAACCCGACCGAGACATTAACTGCCAAATCTTCTCTGGTTGCAGCCGAGTAAGCAATTCCCATTGACTTTTTGAGAAGATCTTTATTCCAAATTATCTTCTCTCTGGGGGCAACAGTTAAAACAAAATTGTCCTCTTCTGAAGTGAGGCCGCGAAGCCCCTCATGTTCTTTAGCCGCACCAATGATTTCCTCTCTCCAAGGGGCCTGTTGATCAGTCAAGTCGTCAATCTGGAACTTGCCCTCAGCAAACTGCCTGGCCAGTTGATAGAAGCTCTCGGTTTTCTTTCGCAAGATATCGAGCTTAATCCCTGGCTCAATCCTCAATTGGACTCCCCGTAGCTCAGTGGGAAAGATCTCAAACCTTTTCATTTTTTCCTCCTTTTTTAAGGTGCAATTTACCACGATGCCTCGTGGCAGGACTGCCAACCCATTTTGGCAGTATCTATAATATAAAGCTATGTAGAAGATAAGTCAATCCCAACACATACCCAGCATACAAAATAGAATCCCCCAATTTCTGTTCTTAAATCATTAAATTAATATGAAAAAATTTCTTTTTCCCTTAAAAAATATAGTTATATTTGTTTTCAGGTTCTTTGGCAGTTTGGGCCTCGCAAAGCGAGGCAACAAAAAGTTTGCAAAATCCTGACTGGCGGTGTGTATTTGAAAATATCCGAACTGATTTCATTAACGGGCTCGGCGGGCGGAAAGGCAAAGACCAAACCCCTCTTCCACTCGTCTCGCCAAAAATTGGAAGCGAAAAGCCTGCCCCGTAGTGAACGCGAAGCGTTCTACTACTGGGGGACGATTTCAAGCCAGAGCACTAAAATGCTTTAGTGCTCGGTCGAGCACATAAATTTATGTGCTCTGATTTTTCTTTGGCGGCAAATTCTTTTTTAATTTTCTTTTATAACGTTTCCTAATTTGCTAATCTTACGAAGAGATCAACTAATCTCATACCAGATGCTTTTTGTATAGCTTTAGCACTTTACATTAACTAGTCTGTGGTTTGATTGCCGTGAACTTAAGGCTGACTATTTTACCTTGGACTTGAACAATATCTTCTTCTGTAACCGGAGAAATCAGTTTTTCACCCGGACAAGAACCCATTTTTGTTACCTCTGAAGGAGTAAGTGGGTGACGAAGTACAACCTTAATCTCTTCGAAACCTGCTTCCTTAACGATATTGAAATATTCATTTTCTTCTAAAGCTCCTCCAAAAGGCCCTTGCCAGACTAACTCAAAACGCTCTTCGACTTGCGGATCTAGATCTCCGGTGTCAACAATATCAGAAATAGCCAGACGGCCACCTGGTTTCAAAATCCGAAAGGC
>JAHIVA010000121.1 GCA_018816985.1 Patescibacteria group bacterium
ATTAGAATAGAGGATCAAATACAACAAAACCTATTCTACAAAGGGAAAAAGATTTATTCAAAAAAATCATTAGGGGTAACAAAAAAACAAATTGCATTAATCAAAAAAGCAAAAATAAAATCAGTTATCATAAAAGAAGGAATTCCTTTTGTTCCTAGTTTTCTAATTGGTGTTTTAATTAGTTTAATTTTTGGAAGTTTAATTTTCTTCTAAGGAATCCTTTCAGACATCTCAAATTCGTGTTCAATAATCTCTTCAGGTTCTTCTTCAACTTCTTCTTTTATTTCAAAACCTTCTTTAAGAATTTGTTCCCTAATCTTAGCTAATTCTTCATCCTCTGCTTTCTTGCCTTCCCACTCAAAATTAACCCCATCCCCATTATATCTTGGAATAACATGAACAAAAACATGTGGTGCTCTTTGACCTGCCGCAGCACCATTTGCTAAAAATATATTGGTTCCTTCTGCTTTCATAGTTTCAAATAAATGTTTAGCTAGGTTATTAACAACCATGAACAAATGCGCTAATTCTCCATCTGGCATCTGTGCAGTTAAAGCATAATGCTTTTTAGGCATAACTAATGTATGTCCTCTTGTAGCAGGATTAATATCTAAAACAGCAATAACTTGATCATCTTCATAGATTTTCTGACTAGGAATTTTTCCTTCAACAATCATACAAAAAGGACATTGACCCCCTTGCTCTTGAACTGCTTTTTGTTGATTTTGTAAAAACTTAATTTGTTCTTCATTAAAAGTAGAAAACATTGCTTGTAATTTAGCTTGTTGTTCAGTAGGGGGCAACTTACCTATTTCATTTAACTGTCTAACTTGCTCTTCACTAAAAGGATTTTGCATACAAAGAATTTAGATTAGTTTACTTAAAAATGTTTCTAACCAAGTGCCCTTCTAACATCAATAACCTCAATAGAATTAACACCTTCAATCTCAGCTATTTCTTTTTCTAAATCATCAGTTCCGCCCCTAGCCTCATCAACAACAAATATAATCTTTAACGCTTGTAATCCAAAGGCAACAGGTACAATTTCATCTTTAGTTTCGCCTTCACCAGCATAATTAACAATTGCTTCTTTAACCTTAACTTTCAATTGCTCTAAGTCTACTTCTGGAGAAGTAGGCATAACTCTAATTGTAATAACCGAATTTGCCATCTTAATTTGGACCTGAAAAAGAACAAGAAGAACAAGTATATTTTGCAGCCACTTTTCTACAATGTTCACATCTAATTAATTCTTTTTTTCCACAACTAGGACACATAAATCTAACAGCTCCAGCCATGTTTCCAACTTTGACTTTACATGATGTGCATTTAAGTTCTTTTTTTACCATTTTGTTAAGAATGTGGAAAAATAAATGTTTATAAAGCTTTGGTAAGACAAAATCTTTGTCCTTGTAGTCTAGTATGGATAGGATATAACCTTGCGGAGGTTGTGGCCCGGGTTCAAATCCCGGCAAGGACATACAAATATTTATAAACTCAAAAGCCAAAATTTCTAATTAAATAAATCTAGGGGGTGATAAAATGGTATGTTGGTGTAGAACAATTCTAAGTGCTTTAATCATAATATTTATGTTCTTAACAGGCACTTGGATAAAATGGGCTGTAATTGTAGCTGCTGCAATTCTGGTGATATTATCATTAACCGGATGGTGCTGCTGTGGAACATGCACATGTGAACCAAAGAAAGTAAAAAAGAAATAAAAATTTTTCTTTTATTTTTGAATTAAGTAACAACCCCTTAGTGGTAATAATCAAAAGCTTTATAAATAACTTATGTTTGTTTAAAATTATGGATAGCCTCAAAATTTATGAAGGATTAGAGAGAGTATTAGATCCGGAAGAATTTTCTAAACAAGCTGGACCAGTAATAGCTTCTGCTTTCGAAAGGATAATTGCTGACACCCTTGCTGGAGATGTTGACTGGGTACGGGATATGGGACCTAAAGAACACTATGTCGGAGAAGCAACTGTACTTAACGCTAAAGGGGAAGAAATAAGAATCCCCGTAATATTTCTCACAGATTATGGAGAAGGAACAACTAAAAGTGGTTACTTACGCTTAGAAAGTGAAGAAGGACCTTGTAGAAATACGGGGCATGAAGCTGTCAAAAACCTTGCAGTAACTCATTTTGGAATAAAAAAGTGGGGTTACCTATCTTAACATAATTTTTCTAATAAAAAAAGAAAAAGAATTTATTCATCCCTAAGACC
>JAHIVA010000124.1 GCA_018816985.1 Patescibacteria group bacterium
CCGAACGCTGAACGAAACCCGAACTTTTTTTAGCGAAAATCCAAACGCTGAATTTTGAAAAACTTTTAAGCTCGGGCGGGCAAAAAGGAAAGGGGTTGGGGGGAAGGAATTTTTGCCCGCCCTCGCTTTTCCGCCGCCGCCGAATTTCGTATTTCGCTTTGCGAAATGCGCCGCCAAAGAAGATGTTGCCCTTGCCCCAGCCCTCCCGTGCGCGGGCAACGTCAAGGAACTCCCTTTTTGATTTACGCTTTCATTAAGTTTTGATATAATATACATAGCGGTTGATAACTACTTACATTATACTATCTCAACAAATAATAGTAAATGATTACTACTTTATGACAAACAATAAAAGCGTAATAGCTGAAAATATAAAGAAATATCGCAAAAAGAAGGGTATCACACAGGATAAACTTTCTAAGTTGGCAGATATTACCTACAATACGATTATCAAAATTGAATCGGGTGCAACTTATAATCCACGAGTGGAAACATTAAAACAAATCGCTGACGCTTTGGGCGTTAGTATTGATGATTTAATGAAGTAAAATCATGCCAAAAATAAAAGATTTACCCGAAGACCAAAGACCAAGAGAAAAGTTGTTAAAATTTGGACCAGAGGCGTTGTCCGATAAAGAACTTTTGGCGATTTTGATTGGTCATGGATTGAAAGGGAAATCCGCAATAGATATGGCGGAAGAGCTATTGAATGAATATAAGAACCTGAAAGGATTAGCAGGTAGACGCCTTGATGAATTTATGAAGATTAAGGGGATAAAAGAAGCAAAGATTATCAAAATTGCCGTAGCATTTGAAATAGCAAAACGAATTTATTTTACATAAAAGTATGTCAAAAGAAGAAACAAACATTACAATTACCGACCCGTTCAAAAACAAGAAGCATATCAATTATGCACTTGTTGAATCAGTCCGTCCGATGATGTACAAGGCCCTAAAGTATTGGGGTAAAAAACCGCATAATATTTTTAGAAAATACATAGAAAATTATACAAAGGAAAATGAAATCGTATTAGACGCATTTGCTGGTAGTGGTATCACTCCATTGGAGGCAGTACAAGCGAATAGAAAAGCGGTTGCCATAGATCTCAATCCAGTTTCTACTTTTATGATTGAGATATTAGCCAAGCCACTTAATTACTCAAAATTTGGAAAATACTATAACGAAATACTCAAAAAACTTATCGATAAAGAAAAAGAGCTGGAGCTTTTCATTACTAAATGCGAGAAGTGCAAGAATACCACCAGAGTTACGGGTATTCACTGGGATGATAGCACGCCGATACTTATAAGATATGAGTGCTCTTGTACGAAAGGAATTCAAGGCAAAATCCCTGATGATTTTGATAAAGAAATTATCCAAAAAACAAACAATATAGAAATTCCTAACTGGTACCCAAAAGATGAATTTCCAAAAACTGATTTTTTCAAATCTGTTCGTAAGGGAGTTGGAAATCAGTATTACAAGCTTTGGACAAACAGAACACTTTACTTGCTTTCATTTTTGTATAAAGAAATTGAGGATGTTGATGATGAAGAAATAAAAGATTTTTTGAAGTTTGCTTTTATTTCAATGATACACCTCGTTACGATTATGGTTTCTGCGAGGAGGCCAAAAACTAAAAGGCCAGATTCTGGAAGTTGGGGCAGGCCAGCGTTTATTCTGCCGAAAAGACACATGGAGCAAAATCCGGTAATACTTTTTCAGAGAGCGGTTGAGGACAGGCAAGGCGTTATAAAGGCAAAAAAATCATCGGAGAAATTACTCGCGAATAAGGTAAAAATGGCAAAGGATTTTCAGGAACTATCCGATGATAAAAAGGATAAAAATTTGCTCATTTTAACAATTGACGCCTTGGATTTATCAAGAAATATCCCCGAAAACAGCGTAGATTATGTATTAACTGACCCTCCTTATGGCGGACTCATCCAGTATTTTAGCTTGAGCAGTCTTTGGGCAATTTGGCTGAAACACAACAATCCAAAATTTGAAATTCCCTATCAAGATGAGATAAC
>JAHIVA010000046.1 GCA_018816985.1 Patescibacteria group bacterium
CGTGAAATTCGCATCTTTGTAACCCCAGAAAAAATATCTGATACTGAGGCTAGGCTGATGGCTCATGATATTGCCGTCAAAATCGAACAAGAACTAAAATATCCTGGAGAAATCAAAGTCACAATGATTCGGGAAACACGAATTATTGAATATGCAAGATAGCTTGCGTGAAAAAACCCTTGATATATAATAGATGGGTAGTAAAAATATGGTTAAAATGGCCCTCCGTAGGCGGGCAAGGTCGAAATAATTATAAAAATAACTTAAAAAATATATGAATAAACAAGCATTAGCTGAATTTGTACATGGAAAATTGGGCGGAACTAAGGTGCAAGCAGAAGAAATCGTAGACGGATTGTTTGGAGCTATTATTGATACCTTGAAAAATGGAGGTGAGGTTTCAATTGCTGGCTTCGGAATCTTTTCTGTAAAAGCTCGCGCTGCTCGTATGGCCCGCAACCCAAAGACCGGAGAACAAGTAAAAGTAGCTGCAAAGAAAGTTCCAAAATTCCGACCTGCAAAAGGTTTGAAAGATATTATTGCCTAAATTTTATCTCGAGATAAAATACAAAAAATCCCCGTAAGGGGATTTTTTGTATTTAGTATTTCCTTATCACCGCTTTTAATATGGTGCTGGAATAGAATTATCTTTATCGTGAATATCCCCAAAACCAACTATCCCTCCTTCTTTTTCAGCCTCCTGAAACACTTTCATTAAGCCTTCCATATCGTTAGCTTCTCCATTTTTCATTGCCCTACAAATTGCACAATCATCACAATCCTCCCATTCGTCGTTTTTATTATTATTCTTTTTCATAAAAAGTTATTTTTTATGTTTTTTAATTTTTATCAAATCTCTTAAAATAAGTATCAATTTCATCCCTGAGTTCGATACCCACTCTTTCAAAACAATCTAATAAATCTTTATAAGTATTTTTGCCACCAAGAAAATCCCAAAATTCCTCTGCCACCTTGAGTTCGTTTTCCAAATCAAGCATTCCTCGCATTGTCCAACGAGTATATGGTTCTGGTTCGTAAGGATTATATGGAATTGCTATAAAAGTATTAACCTCTGCTTTTGGATTTTTTACTAACATGACAGCAACCCACTCAAGAAGTGTTCGCTTAAATTCTTTAAAACCTCCAGCATTTGGCTTTGCTGTTTTAATATCAAATAAAAAATAACCACCATTTTTTGACTCAAACATTAAATCAACTTTTGTAGGTTTTACTTTTATCATTTCACCTGTCTGGCAAACCTTTCGTATTCTTTCAATCTCTTCTTTTTTATTTGGAGAACTCGTTGCTGTGGTAAGACCGTCTATAATTTTTTGAATTTCTTTTTGTGCACCACTACTAATTTGATCTCCTGCTATTGCTTGAGCAGAGGCCATTTTAAAACTTTTTTGTGCCAAAGCAAGACCAACTGGTTCAAAAATACTTGTGCCAAAATTTGTATTTAGAGAATGGATAAAAGAATACAAAGCAAGTCTGTCTTTGCCTAGTAATCTTGTATGAAAAGGCATTGATGCTGGTTCTGGGCTATAATTTTGAAATTTATTGCGCAAACTCGTTTTCAGAACCTCCTCAACATTATTTATTTGTTCTTTAGATAAAGCCATGTAGTTTTTAGATATTCACAGTACCTTCTATTCCTGGAATTTGGCAAAAGAATTTATCGCGATGATATTCTTGAATTGATCTTTCGCCGTTACGATATGTGTACACCCCATTCATAACACAGGTTGCGTGGTAATGCATATCTTTCTTATCGTCCCCGGTTTTTTGCTGTCCATAAAAGCACTGGCCTTTGTATTTGCCGTAATAATTTGCAAATGTACAAACTGTTCCATTAAAATTCGGGCAATCAGATCCACACTTATAACGACCATCATTATCTAGTTCGCCCCACAATGTTCCATCTGCGTACTTCTTTATAACAGAATCACAATAGAGAATATTTTCTCCGCACTTTGGGCATCTATTATGCATATGGTTCGCCAAATCAACTGCAAACGTAGGAATAGACGTCTGTGCTGAAAATTCCCGGCTCTGTCCTTCCTTCGCATAGCCCACTTCAACGCCAAATATTTCTTTGTTTCGTTTTAACAATAAAAAATCGGGAGGTGCCACTTTCACGCCAGAGCCAAACAACCGCTGAATAAGCAAAAGTGGGATGATAAGTCCTTTTTTCAATCGTATTAGCTCAAGAAAAACTACCAACTCTTTTGGACATCCTAAGGTCTTGGGTAAGAGCGAATCAACGAATGTATCGAAGGATTCCCATTCTTCTTGCCACATAACCGCAGGAGAAATTTTGAGCCTTTGTGCTAATTCTCTGTCACCAGCTTTTTCATACAAAATAGCAGGATCTATTTCTTGTTCAAGCTTTTCTATGTAAGCCCGTCTAATTGCAGGATTAACCGTTACGGTATCGAGGAGAAGTAATTGATTCACGCTGTAAAGTATCAAGATGGCAAAACTCTTAAAGCGTTCTTCTGATTCTGCTGCATAGTAGTAAGCACGACCAGTAAAAATATATTCAATAATATCACCTAATATCATTTGGCGATTTAGCCCTCCGCGAATTTTACCACCTGCATACAATTCTTTAGAGATTTCATCAAAATCAGAACCTAGCTCCCTTATCATATTCTGTTCAATTTGGTTATATAAAGGTGATTGCAGATGAAAAACTTCATCAAGACATTGAAGGTGTTTAACTGACAATCCTAATTTATCCAATAAAACTTTCATAATCTATGATCTTTTTAAATGAAAAATTATTTCCGAATACGGATTTCGATCACGCTCCGTACGATTTAGTACTGGTCGTTTGAATTGATTTACAATTTTCATTCCTACTTTCTCTGCAATTTCTGGATAAAGATTAAATTTATCGTTTGCTACAAGAAAAACATTAAAATCTTTTTTTAGATATTTTTTGCAATTATTTAATACATCTGAAATACCTTGCACATAAGATTTACGAGCTTCTATCCCCTGTCCTTTATAAAGAGGACCAATTTCTAGTTCATCTTTTCTCTTAAAGCCCAAAAGATCATAAGCATAAGCATGTTGCTCGTGATAGTCAATTTGACCAACATAGGGAGGCGAACAAAAAATACCTGCTATTTTTTGTTTTTTAAGAATTTTTGAAAAAATTGAATTATTTTTTTCTATTTTTTCAAAAATATTTACTGTTCTTGAGTCTCCAGCTAAAACTGAATAATGAACTGGCTTGCGTAATTTATTAAATTCCCTGATTCTATATAGAGTATCAATAGCATAACGATTAAGCATGCTTGATATTGAAAAAATGGGTTTACAAATTTTCTTATGTTTATAACAATAATAAGTTGTAATTTGAGGTTCTTTAAGCGTTGCCAAATCACTGTGAGTAGTTGCACGACATGATCTTATGGTTCTACTTAAAATAAGTGCTAGAATTTTGCGGGTTTTTAGATCTTTTTCTTGTTTTATTGTTTTAAAAACATGATCAATTTCAGAACGTACATTTTCTATAAACCATTTATCAAGAAATGACGATTTTTTGTCTTGTTTTGTTTTTATTGAATATTTTTTAAGCAATTTTTGATAAATAGGTAAAAATTCTTTTTCTTTTTCTGTGGCAAACTTATTTTCATTAAAGTTTCCTTGATTAATCTTATATTTAAAATCATGTCCCGGAAAATTAACGAGATTAAATTTAGAGAGTTCAGCCAAAAGTTCAGTTTCAAAATCTTGAATTTTATTATCATGCTCAAAAGAATCAAGCGAAGTAATTAATCTCTTAATGGCTTTTTGTAAATATTCATCATTATAACGAGTCGCCTTGCAGCTTGAGATCATACAATTAAACTCAGAAACATCTATCCCAATAGAATGAATATCCGCTTCTAATGATTGTATAATTGTTGTTCCAGAGCCTAAAAATGGGTCAAGGATTATATCACCAGCCTTGAAATAAGCTTCTTTTTTAAAATCATCAGTATGATTATCTATAAAATACTCAACAAGTTGCGGAATGTATTTGCCTTTATATGGATGAAGTCGGTGAACATGTTTTGTTGTGTCTTTTTCTCGTAAATTATCAAAGGAGAGTGTCCAATTTAGATCATTCCCTAAATTTTTTTTCCAATTTTCTTCACGTTTGCCATTATATGAATCGTAATATTTTTTTAAATCATTTAAATCAATCATTGTGGAACCATTTTCTCCATGTTTTTTTACCTTCCCGTACTGAACAAGATAAGAAATATTTGTCGGCAAAATTTCTTTTTCAAGAAAACCTGATGCCCATTTTGATGCTTCTGGGATTGTAGCTAAAGACATAAAATTATTATAACAAATTTTTACTAATTTAGTATTTCCTTATCACCGCTTTTAAAACTGCATTGATATTGAGAGAGTATTTCGGATAAATCGGCTGGTAATTTTTATTCGCGGGCTCCAGCCATATTTTTTCTGTTTTTTGGCCTGCCGTGAGCACGGTCGAACGGCGAAAATATTTCATCGTGAATTCCCCATCCACTTCCGCAATCACTATCTGCCCGTCTTTAGCCTGATTAGTTTTCTCCACCAGCACCATATCCCCTTTTTCTATATGGGCATCAATCATAGAATCTCCGTCTACTTCTAACATATAGGTTAAAGGTTTATTTTTAATTAAAAAGTCATCTAAGTTTATGGTGTCAGTCAGCTCTTCCTCTACTGTTGCTGGAAATCCAGCCGTTACAAAGCCAAGCATCGGCACACTATCAATATTTTCTATAAAAGTTTCAGATGGGATTAATCTGCCTAAGTAATCCTTTGCCACCACCTCAGCGTTAATCAACTTCTCCACCACCCGAAAAACTGCATTCTTGGATTTGAAATTAAATAACTTCAACATCTCCGAATAACTCGGCATTCTTTTATTCTCTTCGTAAAAAGATTCCAATTTTGCTTGGTATGTATTTTGCATAATTTAAAAAGAAAATTTCGCAAAACTTGGAAACAATCTGCGGAAAAAATTCCGTCTAGCGTGATAGCTAACTTTTCGCAAAAGTAGCTTATGCTCTCTCGCTTCTTTTGCATACTTTTCACCCTGAAGAATTTTCAAATCAATTTTCTTATTGATTTTTTATATCTCTTTCTCTAACATTTTTAAATATTGTGATTGTGACATATGATTTTACAAAATCATGTCGCGCAATTGTCCATTGAGGCGCGACGCTATTTGTTAATTTAAACTACTAAACTACGACTTAATTAGTATAAGTGAACGAACGTTCACTTGTCAACAACTCCCCTGTGGATAAGTCCACCAATCAAATAAGCAAAAAAAATAGATAGAAAACAAAGGTTAAATTTAGTATAATAGAAAAGTGAAAAAAGAATTACCTAGTATAACCCTTATTGGCATTGACTGTGTAAACCTTAAACGCTTACAGCTAGCTGCTGATATATCAACAAAAGATATTACTTTTGGCTCAGTTAAACTACTTACTTCAATCAAGAGTGATGATCCTAGGGTAATTCAAATCCCACACATAAATTCAGCAAAAAAATATTCCGACTTCATGATAAAAGAACTTTATAAATATATTGATACAAATTTTGCATTAATATTTCAACATGATGGTTTTGTGCTTAACCCTTTCGCTTGGTCTGATTCATTTTTACAATACGATTATATTGGTTCGCCCTGGTATCACCTAGGAGATCTTCGAATCGGCAACGGAGGTTTTAGTTTGAGAAGCAAAAAACTTATTGATTGGCTGGCAAATAACTGGAAAAAAGCAGGTGCTCGTATTCATCCAGAAGATGTTTTTATTTCAAAATTTGCCAGACCGTATCTTGAACAAAGTGGAATGAAATTTGCCCCAGAAAATATTGCAAAACAATTCAGCATGGAGGGAAACGAAAGGTCTGTAGTATGGAATGGCGAATTTGGATTTCACGGCATCACATGGACGGACATATCTAACTGGTTAGTGAATCATCTAGAATACAAGAAACAATTAAACTATAAACTTGATGATTACACAACGCTTATGAAAAAATATCCGACTTATGATGAGACTGTTCATACATTTAAATTTAGCAAACACAATATAAAAAATTATGTGCAAAGTTCAAAAAATGAAAAGAATTATGAAGCTCGACTTACACAAGAAAAATATTATGACTATAGTAAAATAAAAATAGGCGATACAATTATTTTTAAAAGATCAGGTGTTGTTTTTGAAGATGTGCCCATCCCTGCTTTTGAAAAGAGAGTTGAAAAAATTGAATCTTTTAAATCTTTTTCCGATTTACGCAAAGCCTATTCAAAAATTTGCGTTACTTATCCTATAAAAGATATCCCGAAATGGAAAAAACCTTTTATTAAAATATTTGGTGATTCAATATATCCAAAAAATAAACCATATAGTATCTTTTGGTTTGATTGAAAAACGACTAGGTCTTGCCTAGTCGTTTTTAACTATTTACTTTTGGCCCTTCGGGGATACTCAGGACCTGTGGTCACTGCGTGACCTTCGGCCTATACTGTATCGCTTCTAAGATATGATTTTCTTCTACATTTTCTGAATTTTCTAAATCTGCGACAGTGCGGGCGATTTTGAGAACTCGATGATAGGCGCGGGCAGAAAGTCCAAGATGTTCGGCGCTATCGTCGAGCAAGTCTCGCACTTTACCACTTAGATTTACTAAACTGGTTAAATCTTTCACATTCATTTCGCTGTTAGTAGTAATGTTTTTCCCGAATTTTTGAAATCTATTTTTTTGAATTTCCCGTGCTTTAGTTATTCTTTCTTTTATCTTCTCACTTTTCTCACCATTCCCCTCTCCACCTAGCTTTTTGTAGTCCACATTGCCGACCGAGACCCATAAATCAATGCGGTCAACAATCGGTCCGGATAATTTTCTTTTATATCTATCTAAGTCGGATGGTTTGCAAATACACGCTTTTTGCTTATTCCCTGCATTTCCACAAGGACAAGGATTCATCGCCGCCACGA
>JAHIVA010000071.1 GCA_018816985.1 Patescibacteria group bacterium
ACTTGTAAACTCGGCATAATCCTTTATGTCTTCTCCTGACATTTCAGATGAAAGGAGGAGACATCACATGAATCCGTTCTATCCTTACACAACAACCCATCAACACATCTATAACGGTCCGTTGGCTCCCATTATTGATGCCTATGGAGGCCTCTTGAATCAGCAGGGCTACAAACGACAATCCGCCCGAATCCAGATTCGATTGATTGCGGACTTCAGCCGTTGGATTGAACGGCAAGGACTTACAGCCTGCCGCGTCAGTCAGCCTATAATCGATCGATACCTGCATTCACGCTATCAACGGTATCGCCCCCGCCGTGATGACCGATCCACTTTGAATCGCCTTGTGGCCCTGTTGCGGGAGAAAGGGATCGTTCGTGATCCGATCCCGACAACAATCCATACCCCCCTTCAGCAAATCGAAGATGACTTCAAACGTTACCTGTCACAGGAACGGGGGCTTTCGCTGGCAGCCCAAATGAATTATCTCCCGTTCATCCTAAAGTTTCTTCACGAGCATTTTGGTCGAGGGCCTTTCCGGTTTACCTATCTATGCGCAAAAGATGTCATCAGATTTATCCAACGCCATGCACCTAATCTCAGTCCTAAGAGAGCTGGCCTCATGGGAACGGCCCTTCGTACCTTCTTACGATATTTGCAACTCCGAGGTGATATCGCCATCGATCTTGCCGCGTGCGTGCCCAGCGTGGCGAACTGGCAGCTGTCCACCTTACCCAAGTTCTTACAACCCTCTCAGGTCCAATGCGTCTTGGATCATTGTGATCGTCAAACGCCTCAAGGACAACGCGATTACGCCATCCTGCTCTTGTTGGCCCGGCTCGGCGTTCGGGCTTGCGAAGTCGTCACCCTCACACTGGACGATATCAATTGGAATGCAGGAGAGCTCACCATTCAAGGAAAAGGGGCCCACCGAGCCAAACTCCCTCTGCCCCATGACGTCGGTGAGGCACTGGCCCGTTACCTGAAACAGGGACGTCCTCCCTGCTCCAGCCGGCGCGTTTTCATTCGTCTAAGGGCCCCAATCCAAGGGTTCGCCAACTCCATCGCTATCTCCACCCTTGTTGCCCGCGCGCTCAAGAAAGCCGGCGTGGACTCGCCCTGCACCGGCGCCCATCTGTTCCGACACACCCTGGCCACCCAAATGCTCCATCAAGGAGCATCGCTGGAGGAGATCAGTCAACTGTTGCGGCATCAGAGTTTTAACACCACTACCCTTTATGCCAAGGTCGATCTCACGGCGTTGCGACCCCTCGCTCAACCCTGGCCAGGAGGTGACTTATGAGCCCGCTTCGAAAAGCCGTAGAAGACTATCTGATCTTGCGCCGAGCTCTGGGGTTCAAGTTGCGTGACATGGCCACCGCTCTGCGCCACTTTGTTTCTTTCATGGAACGGGAAGGCGCCTGCACCATCACAACGAACTTGGCCCTCCGTTGGGCCATACAACCTCAGCAGGTGCAACCCGCTCATTGGGCCGCACGACTCAGCTTTGTGCGCAGCTTCGCCAGGCATTTGAGCGCCATCGACCCTCAAACCGAAATCCCACCCCAGGGACTTCTCCCCTACCGTTACCACCGCTGTACACCCCACCTCTATACCGGCGACCAGATTCGACGCTTGATCAAAGCCGCTTGGAATCTCCCACCAACGACAGGTCTGCGGCGGTGGACCTATTCCACTCTCTTCGGCTTGTTAGCCGTGACAGGACTACGAATCAGCGAAGCCATCGCCCTCCAACAAGACGATGTGGATTTGAACCAAGGCCTCCTCACCATTCGTCTTACCAAGTTCAGGAAGTCCCGTTTGGTCCCTTTGCACCCCTCCACCACCCATCGACTGAAACGTTACGCCTCCAAACGAGAGGCTTTTTATCCTAAAGACATAACCTCTCACTTTTTCCTCTCCGAACGAGGGCGGCCGTTGACCGATTGTATGGCCCGTTGGACCTTCGTCAAACTGTCGCGCCAGATCGGTTTGCGAGGCCTCTCTGATCGTTTCGGTCCCCGACTTCATGACTTTCGCCACCGATTCGCTGTTACCACCCTCTTGCAGTGGTACCGATCCGGCCTCGATGTCGAACAACGTCTGCCTTCGCTTTCCACCTATCTGGGGCATGCCCATGTGACGGACACCTATTGGTACTTGTGGGCTGTCCCCGAATTGTTGGCGTTATCAAAAGATCGTCTTGAAAAAAGATGGGAGGTGTGATCATGAAAACA
>JAHIVA010000006.1 GCA_018816985.1 Patescibacteria group bacterium
GGATGAAGGAAAAGGAAGAGAAATAGTTCAAGAAACACGAGGTTGGAACGAAGGAAAGCAGAAAACTTTTTCTCAAAGAAAAAAAGAAGGAAGTGCAGATTACCGATATCTTCCAGATCCTGATTTGCAAAAACTAAAATTGCACGAAGCTTTTAACTTAGAGAAGATGGAAAAAGAATTGCCAGAATTGCCAGCCGAAAAACGTGCTAGATATAAAAATGATTTTGGAATCAAGGATGAGGACATAGAAAGCTATGTAAATGATCCGGAGCTTGGTTTGTGGTTTGAAGAAGTAGCAAAGATTTTAAATAAAAAAGATAGTATAAAAATTCTTTCGAATTATTTAACATCAGATTATCTTGGATTCAAAAAAAATAATCAGGATATTAAATTACCCAGCCCAAAGAATTTTGCTGAGCTTATAGGTTTGGTTATTGAAAACAAAATTTCTTCTCGAGCAACGAAGGATATTTTTGCGATGATTTTAATAAAAGATGAATCCCCTCTAAAAATTGCTACAGAAAAAAAATTACTACAAAGCAACGATGAAGGAGAATTGAAAATAATAGTAGAAAAAATAATTTCAGAAAATCCCGAAATTGTGGCTATTTACAAAGCTGGCAAAGAAAACGTGATGATGTCTCTGGTTGGTAAGATTATAAAAGAATCTAACGGTTCAGCTAATCCACAAATTGTTATTAAATTGTTAAAAGAAATGCTAAAATAAATTTATGAAAACACTTCGTGAGTGCATAAAAGAAGCGGAAGAAAAAAAGTGGCTATTGGTCATTTTAATATTTCAAACTTGGAAGGGTTCCATGGAATATACAATGCTGCCAAAAACCTGTCCGCCTTTGGAGGATTAAATATGCCAGTTATTATTGGCCTTTCCGAAGGCGAAGAAAATTTTGTTGGCAGAGAAGAAGCTGTTTCTTTAATTTGCACAATTCGTGAGCGAGACAATTATCCCATATTTTTAAATGCTGACCATCATGCCTCTTTTGAAAGTGTAAAGAAATGTATTGATGCCGGTTTTGATTCGGTTATTATCGATGGAGCCAAATTAGATTTTAATGAAAATGTCAGAATTACTAAACAGTGTGTGGATTATGCTAAAAGTGTAAGTTCTACTACGCTAGTTGAGGCGGAATTCGGCTATATTGGTTCTGGTTCGAATATTAAAGAGACAGTACCGGAAGGCGCTGGAATTTTGACAAAACCAGAAGAGGCAAAAAAGTTTGTGGAGCTAACGGGTATTGATATGTTGGCGCCGTCCGTCGGTAGTATTCATGGTTTAGTTAAAAGTGGACAGCCACATATTAATGATGGGTTAGTAGCCGAAATAAAAAAAATCACTGGAATTCCATTGGTGTTACACGGGGGGTCTGGTTTACGAGATGAAGATTTTACCAAGGCGATCGAAGCTGGCATTTCTATTATTCACATCAGTACCGAAATTCGCCTGGTCTATGACGAAGCGCTTAAAAAATCTTTAGCTGACAATCCCAACGAAACTACTCCTTACAAAATATTGCAACCAGCCGTGGAGGCCATTGAAAAAGTAGTCTTTGAGCGCCTGAAACTTTTTAATGGAATGAAATATTGAGAATTATTAGGCAAGACCCAAAGATGAGTATTCTAATATTCTATAGAATTTTAGAATAGATAAAATATGAAAAAGACAAATAGGGAATTAGAAAGAATAGTAAAAGGATTTGCGAACCACAGGAGATTGCAAGTTCTTGAGCTTTTATACAAGGAGCCAGAGTTATCGGTTCAGGATATTTCCGAAAAATTAAAATCAGAATTTAAAAACATATCTGCTCATATAAACAAAATGGTTATTGCCGGACTGGTAATGAAAAGAAGTGAGGGTAACCTTGTTCGACACAAACTTACAAATCGTGGTAAAAGTATTCTACAATTCGTTAGAATTATAGAATAGAAACAATATGGAAGAAAAGGTAAAAATCAAAAATTCTAAAGGTCAAAATATTTCAGCGGTAATTAATAGACCTAACATAAAAACAAACAAGCTTGCAATTTTGTGTCCAGGATATTTAGATTCAAAAAATTACGATCATCTAGTTTTATTAGCGGAAGAATTACTAAAAAAGGATTTTACGGTTGTTCGATTTGACTCAACGGGAATTTGGGAAAGCGAGGGTGATATTTCAGAATATCTTACTTCTCAATACCTAAAAGACATAAAAAGTGTTTTGGGATACATGTTGGGTAGAGAAAATTACACTTATGTTCTTTTAGGTGGACACAGTCGGGGTGGAATGGTTTCCATTTTATATGCGGCACAAGATTCTAGAATTTCTTGTGTTTTAGGAATAATGCCATCTTCAGGAGGGTACGTTGGGAAAATACGAGAGGAGTGGGAAAAAAGCGGTTTTAGTATCTCAAAACGTGATATTTCAGGAAAAGATGAAAGAATAGAATTCAAAGTTCCGTA
>JAHIVA010000076.1 GCA_018816985.1 Patescibacteria group bacterium
ACTCGCTTCAATACGAGCGAATGGAGTTAATCAAATGTTTCTGTTTCATTTTCTAAAATCAATTGACGATAAAATTAAGGGCAATGGCGGTGCTGTTTTTGATTCAATAAATAAAAAACAGATTGAAGAATTAAAAGTCCCACTTCCGTCTTTAGAAATTCAGAAAAAACTTGTCGCCGAAGCGGAAAAAGAACAGCAAATAATCAACGCAAATAAGCAATTGATTGAAATATACGAGCAAAAAATCGCTGATGTTTTGAGTGAGATATAAGTATGATTGAAAAATTTTTTGAACCATTTTTACAAAATCTTGATCCAGCACTGTTCCAAAATATTGTTTTGGGTGTTTTGGCAATTTTTATTCCTTTTGCGATTGTTTTTCTTACAGATATTTTGAATTCCAAAAAAGAAAAAAGAAGTGAATTTGAAAAAATGGTTTTAAGTGATGAGGTGCTTGGAACGAAAAAAGTCTTCTGGCTTTCTATTTTTGGCATAGTATTTTTTGCATTTTTTTCTGGTGTCGATACTTCGTCGTCAGCGAAAATTGTGTCTATAATTGCCGCGTTAATTTTAATTTTCCTTTTTTGGAAACCTTTTAAGAAAATTTTGAGATTTTCCGAGGGATATAAGCCAGAATTTGAAATATCTTTTTTGAAAAAACTAAGTTTTTCGAAGCTTTTCAATTTCAAAAACAAAAACAAAGCCGAAAAAATGGTGCGAGCTTGGAATTCGTTTTGGTCTGAAAAGTCGGAATTTAATGAAAGAGATTTTACAAACATTTTTATATCTCATATTGATAACGCTATAAAGCATGAAAGATTTGAGCTTGCGATTCAACTTTCACAAACATATATAAACAACATTGAAAAAAGAGATCGTTTTTCAATAGGCTATGATATTTTGCCGAAAATTTTTGAGTGGAACGAGTTTTTTTGGAATGAGCAACAACTTTGGCTAAAGGGTTACGATACGGAAAAGAAAAAGCAAAGATTTATTTCACAAAAATACTTTCCGACTTTTAGAAATTGGGCGTTAAAACTGTATAAAAAAACAAATGCAAAGAGAGAACGTTTTTGGAATTGGCACTATTTTGGCGGAGAATATTTTCAAGCAATAATTAAAACACTGCTTAAGGACGGACATGGGCCATATCAACTTTTTTCTTCGTTTAAGAAACACATTGAGGAAAGCGAAAAGAAATTAGAAAAAATTACAGATGAAAAAGAGAAAGAAAAGTATTGGCATTATATCACTGGGCTTTTTCCCAATTTTTGTCCTACTTTTTTCAATAACATAGATAGTGCACCATCAAATTATGGGATTTGGGAACATTATTTTCCTCCAGATTGGAAAATAACAATTGCTAATAAAGATAACAGGATATCTCGTGTTATTTTGCATGAGTTTTTGCAGTGGTCAAGAGATCGAATTTTCAAAAAAGAAAACGAGGAAAACTTTGACAAGGATTTGACAAAGGTGATAAATGGAATCTTTCCAAATGTGCATTCGTCGTTATTCACTGCTTTTTTGATGTTGTTTGTCTTAAGTGAGGTCAAATATGCGTTAGAAAAAGAACCCAATTTTTATATTTTGGGCGTGAGTGTATCGTGGTCTAGCTCTATTGAAGAAAGCGAAGAAGATAGAGATAAAAGACTTGCCGAAATGATGAAAGCTAAAGATAGTTCACAAAAAGAAGAAACAGTTCAAGTTATTTTAAAATTCTTTCACTTTTGGCAGACACTTACGATTTATAAAGATAATTTAAGCGAAGATGAATCTAAAAATTGGCAAAGCTACACGGAAGAACAAAGAAAATCAATAGTGAAAAAAGTTAGAAAGGAAAAATTGGAGAAAATCAAAGTGGAGATTGAAAACGAAGAAATAAAAAAGATTTGTGTGAATTCTAAACGAAAAGAGCTTTACAGAAAAGACTTTTTGGAGTTAATTGAGTTATTGATTTTAGAAATTGAAGAATAGTCCCGCCGACCGTCCGCCGAAAAGTTTTGGGGGTCCCGCACAACAGCAATGCTGTTTGCGGGATAAACTCCGCCCCGCCTTCACTTCGTTTCGGACGGGCAGGCAATCAGCGGGCAAAAAGGCTCGC
>JAHIVA010000007.1 GCA_018816985.1 Patescibacteria group bacterium
TTATTTATAATATCTGAGAATCCTCTCCCTATTGCAATCTACATCATCTTTTTCTTTATAGTAGATTTGTATAAATTCAATTTTGTTTTCCTCTGGAAAATAAGCATAAACTATTCTAATCCCACTGCGGCTTCCCTTATCCTTTAACGCGCGGCAACGAAAATGCTTTACTTTATAGATTTCGGTTTCTATAACCAATCTATCTATCGCAACAACAGCAGGAGGATATCCTCGGGGGTACTTAATGAGAATTCTTTGCTTAAATAAATCCAAATCCTGATTAAGGGTTCTAAATCTTTTCTTTGACAATGAGTTTAGCTCTTTATTAAACTCAGGTAAAAAGATAAATTCCATACTAATCTTCAGGGTAATTCCTTACAGAATAAGCTGGCCTTCTGTAAAAAACCAATTCGTAATCGATTATCTCGTCTTCGGGCGTAGTTTCGCAAGGAATATCCTGATGCGAGTAATCAGCAATAGCAGAAGCATTCATGTTAGATAGCCTGCTATTTATCACATTGTCAATAACTTCTTTACCATTAACGCCGATTTTGACCTTTTCTAAATCTGCCTCTACTAAAGGAATATATTTCTTTTGCGGCTTGCCGTAATAGTCAGCAGTAATCTTTTTTAACTGACCCTCTTTAATCATTTCTTTTACTACCTCCTCAAAACCACAAGGAGCTGGACCAAATTTTATTCTTTTATAGGTAAGTCCAGTAAGAGGTTTTTCATAAAGTTCGTAAAAATTGAAATCGCAAAAATATAACAACTTGTATAAAACTGTTTCTCCGACATTCGGTTTAGCCCCGCATTTTTCAAGGACATAAAGCAAGATCTGCTTTAGTTTTTCTTTACTGGCTTGATTAAGCTTTAGAACAGCGCTCTTTTTTTTCTGACTTGTCCCCTTGAGGATTTTGTTCTGTTCTTCACCAAGCATTTCATCAAAAGAAACATTAAATAACTTGGTAATCCTTTTTAACTCTAAACTGCCTACCTTTCTCTGCCCTATCTCAATTTGAGAAATAGCAGGTCTTGATAGGTTTAATTTTTCAGCGAGAAGCTCTTGAGACCAACTTCTTCCTTCCCGCAACTTTTTGATTTTTTCTCCTAATTGTTTGTATGTAACCATAAGTTTAGTTTTTAATCCTTGAAAATTGTTAATAAATCACCCATCAACTACAGGGCGAATTATCCACAACTACATCCAGTTTAACTGATGTAAGAAAATAAGTCAAGAGATTGAACATAATGAAAGAAAATCTTGACAATTACAACCCAGTCCTTTAAAATTAAAAAACAAAAGCAAAGCTTGTTATAAAAACCTTTCTTTGTATTTTAAGATTGCTGTTTTCGTGTATGGCTCAATAGGAAGCCTTAGAGCTTCATCAATAGTTGCCCACACATACCCTGAACCTTCTTTATTTAATACAACATCAGTATCTTTTGTCTCGCAAGCGTAATCCAAAAAAAGAAAGTGCTTTTTTTGATGAAAATCTTCTCCAAAAATAAATTCTTGGAGAGTGATAAATTGTATATTAAAAATATCAAGATTTGTTTCTTCTTTTATTTCTCTTTTAACAGCTTCTTCTATTGTTTCACCGAGCTCTATGTGCCCGCCAGGAACAACATACTTCCCCTTCCATTTTGGAGAAGTCATAAGAAAAACCTTGCCTTCTTGATTAAAAATTAAAGCGCCAACAATTGGCTCTGGGTATTTTTGTTCACTCATATACTTTATTTTATCAAAAATCTCTCAATTAAAAAATGAGAAGTTAAAAATAAAAAGTTGCTCAACGATGGTCTTCCTATTTTTTAAAACTATTGACTTACTGAAAAAATAATTGGTAAAATATAATCACCCCATAGTCGAGGGGGTATCAAAAATATTAACTAATTTCAATATTATGTTAACAAAAATTTTGATATCCCCCAGTGCTTGGAATAACCTAACCTGCTTCGGGGCACAAACCCGTAAAAGTGTAGCGGCCGGTTATCGATTATCGGCTCGGGGGTAAAATTTTACTCCTTACCAGCTCGGAGAAATGATATTCGGCTGTGAAAAATCTTCGCTGACAGGCGAAGTAATCTAACCCACTCGAGACAAAACTCGTAAAAATGAATAGTGGCCGATTGCGCAGGCACCAAGCGAGTAGCTGGAAAATCCATCAAGCTGTCACTTGGTGGGTTTTATTTTCATTTGGCTACTTATTACAATGAAACATTTGCAACAAATTGATCTAAAATAAAAATTGCCCACCGTGGACATTTTATTTAACAGATTATTCTTCAAATAATACTTTGTGTTTTCCCCAATACTCATCTATCGCCTTACTTTGAGACTCGTTTAAACTTTTTGTAACGTCTGGGTTGAAAGTATATATTATATTTCCATTTGTTAAAACATCTTTTACAAACCTTTCCCAAAAATTTATACCAATAAAACCGCCTCCACTATATAAACACTTGTTAAGTTTCGTATTAAATTTATACTGGGGGTCAAAAGCATATCCGCCTGTCTCTTTATACTTTTCTACATCTCCTTTATAAATTTTTTCTCCAGTTTCTCTGCATTGTTGTTCGGATTTTACTCTTTGTTCTTGTTTTTGTTGTTCTAATCTTATTTGTTCTTTTTGAGGAATAAAATAAACATGATAATAAAACACAGAAATAGCAATCAATAAGACAGCGAATATAATTACTAATTTGAAAATTTTATCCAAAGTAAATATTTCTTTCATAGATTATTTCTCAATCTATTAAACAATAATCAATGCATTGCTCTTGAGTGGGGAAGCTCCTTTCTGATCTAATCAACTCTTTGTATTGCCACACCTTTTTATACTCATTATAAACACATCTTCTTTTGCACATTACTACATCTTGTTGATATTGATACCACCAAATTCCTCCCACTATAGCAATCGGAATTGCAATTATAATCATTTTGTATAGTATGTTCTTTTTCCAAACACTATACCCTTTTTTAAAAACAGTAGCACAAACAAAGGGTTTGAAAGCAGATCCTGATTGCTGATCCGCTCCATAGGTTGTTACATTAGCTTTGGACTCAAATTTGATTGTAGAAAATAAGAATTTGAAATGATTGCGGAGGAAATAACCAGAAAGAAAAGGTAATAACAAGAACATTAAAAATATACCTCCTTTTTTTATATCTTCTATATCAGACAAACCCATAAAAACTCCCAGTAAAGAAAAGAGGAATATAACCCAAATAAATAAGTAAAGAAAGGTTAAACCAATTTTTTTAATTTTTTCTTTCACAGAGTTATTTATTTTAATCCTATCCTGTATAAAACCCACAAGAATATTAGAATACCCAATATTACTGAAATATTTACAATCCAATCATCAAATTTATTTAAAATTTTAACAAGGGCAATGAATTCTATCCACCAATATTTTTTAAGAAAATCATTGAAAGACCAATCTTTTCTATTTATTATTGTATTAATTTTTTCTTTCATAGATTTATTTATTTGTCTGTTGTTCTCTTAAGACCACTGCTGCCCCTAAATCACTTACACCATTTTTTTTAAATTCTAGATATTTTTGCAATAATGTAGCTTCTGATATTACTTTTAACGATGTTTCTTCGCCAACACCAGCCGCCATTAATTTTCCAAAAATCTCTTCTAGATCTTTAGCCTCTCTCCCATATCTTTCTAAAATCTCTACAATAGCATGATTACTACCTTGCCTTTTAATAAAACTTGATTTTTTATCTGCTTTTTTAAATATTTCAGCTAAATTGGGAAAATTATCTTCTAGAGATTTGTTCATTGCTTTTTTGCCGACAATTAAATAAACAATAAAAGTCAAAACAATCATTGTAATGCCAGCTATCCAAGAAAAAATAAAAAATGTAGCGATAATCAATATAATCCCCAAAATGATAAGAGAATTATTCCAAACTAAAGCATTGGGTTGTTTTGATAAAATCTCTTTAGACCAGACACCCCTAACAACAACATAGGTAATAATCAATATCAATCCCAACAATAGTAAATAAAAAATGTTGCCAAAAAATTCAAACATAAATTTAATCTATTTCTTTTAATTTAACCTTTTTCTAGGAATGAAGCAATGTAAAAATTTCAAAAAGTTTCGTCCGAAAGTTGAGCAGGCAAAAAATGGAATGTTTTCAGGAGAGGAAATTCTTTGCTCGTTCGAGTGTAGTTTTTCAAAAATCAGCGTCCGAATTTTTCTTGAAAAAAGTTCTGATTTTATTCAATAACCGAGGCTAAGAAAAACCGCCCCAAAAGCGATTTTTATTTAAAATATGATTATTCAAGAGGTGGCTGCCCGATTTCCTTTCTTATCTCGTTAATTAGTTCGGCTCTTTTTGAAAAAAACTTATCACTTGTTTTTAGTTGTTTTAAATCTGTAACTACTTTTCCGTTCTCACTTTCTAATTTTATTATCTCGAGGGTCATTTCTTGTACCGCCTCATTGATTTCTTGAATTAAGAGAGCAATTTTAGTTGTCCCAAAAAGATCTGCGATAGCCCTTGTACCAGCGAAGACAAGCATTGGGTCTTCAATTCTTCTCTTCAATTCTGCCGCTTTGATTAAATCTTTTTCTTTAGCTAACTCCTTAACCCCCATACTGAATGAGACCAAAAAAGAATCGAATTTTCTCAATAATTCAAGGTAGCGTTCTTCTTTGCGGATACGATTTTCGTGTTCTTTTTGTTGATTGAATAGCCGCTTTGAAAACAAATACCCAAAATAAACACCTCCTAACGTCCCAAAAACAGGGACGCCCGATCTAATTATATCAGCAATCTCCTTTATTATTTGTTCTGTGACCACAATGCTTTGCACTCTTAAAAATATAATAAACAATACTTTACTTCAAGGGACGGACGATGTTAGAACCTGTTTGATCGGAGTATCTTAACTTAATGTTTATTCCATCACTTCTGGCTTCCACTCTATAATTGGCCTCTCTGCTAAATACCTTGCCTCGCCTTGTAATTCTGGTCTGCTGTTAGGGTCTGCCATCAATTCAAAAGCTCCCTTCTGGCAAATCATCACCCACAACCTTGGCATTAAAGCGGAAAAAATCTTCGCGTAACTTTTAAAATGTTTTTTGCTCCAAAAAATTATTACTTCCTCATTCTGTTGTATATCCCTTTCTTTAAAGGCCTTCCATAAATGCTTAAAATCCATTTTATGCCAGATGAATCCTTTTATAGTATTCGGCACCTTTTTGCACTCCAAAACCACCGAAGCATATGGCTCTTCTTTATTAGGAGTGATAATTTTCCCATTTTCAATTGAAACTAGCGGAGTAAAGTTGATTACCCTACAAGGCTCACCATCAATCGCACTCCACTCACCATCTTTTCGCATAAAATTTTAATTACTATCTTTCTCAATTTTACCAGAAAATCGCCTTCTTGGCGATTTTCTGAAACTAACTCCGAGGGGCAGACGATGCTAGAATCTGTTTGGTAGAGAATTTATCCTTAATCTCCCAACACTTTTAATAAAAAATTGGCAAATCTGACAAGGTCTGCTGCATCTTCAGGAGAAATATCATCAATAAACCTATGACTAACTGGGTTTTTAAAAAGTCCTATTGCACCCGCAAACAAATCACTCATTGCTTGTTTTTCTGATTCTTCCGCTTTCTTATTCGTAAGAGAACCTGTTTGAACATTAAATGCTTTCCTCATAAGAGGCACGCCGTAATCGCCTTTAGAATATCCACCTGTTTTTCTTACCTGAACCTCTACTATTTTAAAAGCTTGGAATATCGCTGTATCATAATCGCCACGGAGAAAAAGAGGTTTCACTTTTCTCGCAAGAGTTGGGTGTAGGGTTTCAGAAGACAATAAAGAACCTTTCACATACGCAGTAAAGTCTTCTTCTTCAAGAGCTTTTTCTCCCCTTCTTGTTATAAATCTCCATTCCCCTATCGTCCCCGGCATAGGAGCAACAAACATCTCTCGCTCCAACCAAATAAAAGCTTCCATTAGTTGTTTTTGGAATCTTTCAATACGTTCCCCTGCATAATTTATTATCTCTGTACCTGTCCCTGAAGTGTAATTATACCTATTAATTTTCCCAATTTTTTTAAGATGCTTTAAAATAAAAGGAGCTAATTCTTCTGGCTCCATATCTAAAGCTGTTTCAATTAGAGGAAAAATTTCTTTAAACATATTTGTTGCTTTTCTAGGACGATGTTAGAACTTATTTTTGATTTAATTTTTAATTATTAAACCAACTGAAACAGCGGCTGCCAATTGAACAAAATAGTCGGCAATCTTACTGCCAACAGCTTTAAGTATCCTATTTTTAATAATCTCTTTTTTTCTATCGCCGCCATTTTTCCCCAACAACAGAAAATTTATCATGTCACCATACAATCTTTTCTGAGAACTTCTATCTAAACCACTCCCTTTAATGCCTTTTATTATTTTAGGCAATAAAATTCTAGGATCGTTTTCTCTTGAAAATTCATTGTTTTCAGATAAGAAACCTTCAACGTTTTCTAATTCTATGTCTGTCTCAAATCCAGAAAACTTACAGTCCCTTATGGTGAGATTTTTCGAATTGATAGCTTTTATTCCTGGCATATTTTTTAATTTAATCAATTTATAATTTAGCTCCGAACTCTGGACGAAATCCGAATCTAAATCTGAGGACTATTTTTCTTAAATTCGTCTCATTGTTTATTGACCGTGACTCCTTTCAAAATTTTAAGCTTCCACATAGGAGTTTCTATTTTGATCTCTTTTAGTTCTGCCTCCTGCTTACCAGATACACCGAATTCCAGTCCGGTAGTATTTTTCATAAGTCTTGCCTCTTGTATTATATCTATCTTCTCCAACTTAAGTTTCTCGCCTTCATTTAAATTAACATCAATTCCCTTAACATCCTCTAAGCTATCTCCTATTTGCTTAATTTTGATATTAGCAATCTCCATAATTTCTTGTGGTTTTTTCATCACCCACGTAATAATTGATATGATTACCCGAATAATATTCAGAATAAAATTGATATTTTCCATAACAATACATTAGTCAAGTTTTCGACCTTTAGTGACTGTTTAATTATTTTAATTTAAAAACCCTGATATTATCAGGGCACTTTTATTTTACCGCAATCTTAAGATGGATGTCAAATTCTAGTAAAAATTTGAGTTTTCCACAGCTAACATTATTTTATGTTCTAAAAATGTTCTATAATATAATTGTAGCAGGCATAAAAATTAGGTCAACACCATGCTTACCAAAAAACAAAGAAAAATCCTCAATTATATAAAAAAGTTTATAGGAAAAAAACAATACTCACCTTCCTTAGAAGAGATAAGAAGACATTTTAAATTATCCTCAAAGTCTACGGCTCATTATTATATTGAGGCCTTAAGAGAAAAAGGGTATCTTAACAAA
>JAHIVA010000047.1 GCA_018816985.1 Patescibacteria group bacterium
AGGTGCGGCGATAATCAACACCCAGAGTTCTATAAGTCTTCCCAGGAAACTTAGGCCTGAAATTAGGAGTGCATAGGTGGCAAAAATCATTATTGCCCCCGCCAGTAGGATAAGCGCAATTAAAGTAGGAGCTGGTACTTCGGTCTCTTTCTTAACCCATTCGTTATTTTTATATACCTGTTTTGCTTGTTCAAAAAATTCTGGTTTTAATGTCGAAGTGGGGTCAAAAGCAGCTACCATTTCCCCTGCCACATCTGGTTCTCCTTCAATTGATGCGTATTCTCTGGGTTTATCATTCATTGTATTAACTTGAAGTTTATTGTAAAAAATTGAAGCCAATATATTTGAAGAGTCAATAATTATCTGAGTAAAAAACATTGAAAAGTTTATAAGAAGAGCAATGATTATTACTTTTGCTATCATTTTTTTAACCTCTGATCCGCCGAGCCCTAAAATAACCTTAATGGCGACATAAAGCAAAATAAGGATGAAGAAAATATTAGAAAGGTCACGAACAATTCCCCAGGCCTGAGACACGAAAGAGAGTTTAAATAAATCGCCATTTAGGGTAACAGATATTATTACATTAAAAAAGTATGCCACCTGCGTGAGTAAAAAAGCCGGAAGCTGATATAGAAGTAAGTAAAAAGTTTGCACGAAACATCCAGCTATCGTACCACCGGTGAGAGGATGTGCTAATACACAAAGCTTGTCATTAACAGCATTATTAAAGTTTGTCGTTTTTGGCGGTGCTACTGTTGAAGTAGTAGAGGTGAAAATTGTTCCTTCAGTTATAACAGGAACAGTAGAGGTAGAAATTTCTTCTGCAGAGATTGAATCAGTTATAAAAGGTACATCTGTATCAGGCGGGGCTGCCTGAACAAAAATAGTTGGGCTGAAAAGTCCGATTAGGATAAATAGTATTAAAATGTATGGCGTATATTTTTTCATTTTTTCTCCTTTAATATTTTAAGGATTTGGGGTCCATTGTCCTCCATTACTTTTACACTGCGGTTCGCTTATGTCTTTTATTTCTGAATTAGTATAATAATTATTGTAATAATCGGTGACAGAAAGTATGCTACAACTCCCAAGGGGATCAAGTATTGTGATTGCAATTGTGATAGTTCGGGAATCTAGAGATGAATCTCTAATAGTAATCGAATTTCCTCCTTGTTTCTTCCCAGTAATTGTGAGAACATCGTTCGTGATTTCTGCATCAGCCACTTCATAATCCAACATTCCCGCAAACTGATAGGGTTTTTTGCCTCCAGAAATAATTATATCGGTCGGTTCGCCAGTGTAAGCTGTAATATTTTCTTGAGAGACAAACAAAGCTGAAGGGTCAACAATTGAAATGTTGGCCTGAATGGTCTTTGGAGTTGAAGATGAATCTTTTATTTCAATATAAGTAGAGCCTGTCGTGATGCCAGTTACAATTAAATTTGTGCCAGAAAGGATTATTGAGACGATTTCTTCGTTAGGTTTTGTTTGAATATAGTATGGTTCTTCTCCGCCGGATATTTTCGCGATAATTTGATTATCAGGACCAGCGCTGGTTGTAATATTGGCTGGAGTAATACTTAAAGCTCCAATAGCGCTGACTGTAATTACAACAACAACATATTGAGTCGGAAAAGATGAGTCTTGAACAGTAACGGAAGTTGTTCCTGAGGTAGTACCGGCTGTAATTTTGAGTTTAGGGGCCGAGCCAGAAAGATCGATAGAGGCAATGGCAATTGCTTTTGAAATATTTGATTGAGGTTGTACGCTATAATCTCCATTACCTCCAGATATTATTGTACTTGTCGTTTCTCCAACCTTGAGTGAAACATTTTGAGGTATATCTAAAGTATTATTATTGTCGCCATCTAAGGCAACACCATCATAACTCCAATTATCTATTTCTGGCGCAGAGCTAATTGATTCCGAGAGCGCGTTTAATCCTTTATCTAAGAAATGATTTATTAACGCATCAAAAACAGCAGCCAATTCATTGCCGATAGCTCCATCTAATGCAGTTGATAGGAACGGAGAATCAAGTGCTGTCATTATGGAATGAGCAGCTACGGAGCCGGGAGTAGTATTTACTAACCCTTCGGGGCAAGTATTTGCCTCTGCCCATTGTTCCCTTGCGTCTACTTTATTCATATACCATTTATCCATAGCAGCTTGATCTTTTGGACTCAGCACATCAGCCTCAGGATTTTCAAGTGTTGGTAAAGGAGCATTATATTGAAAGCTTGGTCTTATGAATTCATTAGTGCCGTTGTTGTAGCTGGGATTAGACGGACAAGTTTGCGGGGAAAGGAAGCCCATTCCCTGCTGGAGGATGGTTTGTACCTTTTGCGCGGCATTTTGGACCGTGCCCTCAACTCTGCGGGCGAGTTCTTCAGTTGCCAGCATTTGGAATCCTAAATAATTATTTTGTTGATATTGCGTATTTATCAGAAAGGCATTCCATCCGCCATAATTAAAGTCGTTTCTATAATATTCTGCATCAGCAAGATTGCTCAAGGTATATTGAGCGTTATTTTCAAGTTGGCTTCTGTAGCTATTTATTACATTTAAAGCAAAATCTTTACCGAAGGGAAAACGTAGGCTATCGTATCCGAACATATTTACTACTGTTTTTAATTCGGATTTTGCAATGTCCCTAAAAAAAGAGTCAGGATTTTCTAAATAAAGAGGCGAACCATGAAAATCAGAATTTATCCAGTTTATTGTGGCTTGAGCCATTTTATGCAAGAGTCGTTTGGCTGCCATTTTCAGTAATTCTTTGCCCACATAGACTGCCCAGTCTTTAAAATGAAGCCCCGTGTCAGCACCAGTTTCTTTCGCCAAGGTAGCAAGGAATTTTTGAGAAGTATAATCATCAACTGGTACTCCTCCCGCAGCTCTTGCTTGTTTTGGTTCAAAAGATAAAAAAACAGCTGGAGCAAGCATAGTAAAAATAATCAGGGAAGAAATTAATTTTTGTGTCGTAGTGTTTTTTGCTGTCATTTTTGTTTATATTATACCTTGTATTTACTCCACAGTGAAGCTTTGTTCTTATTTTTTAGGTTAATTATTTAATTTTTGCTTAATAGCATCCGTCAGCTTATTGGCGGAATACGATAAGTCCAAGGCATTTTTCTCATATTGGACGATAGCACCCATTGCCACAATAGTGTCACTGTCAAAAAGCTTTATATCGCTAATATTTTCCATTATTCTTTGAAAACTATTTATTAAATTCAGATGTAAAAGGGAAAGAGATCTTGGAGTCGGCATTTTTACTAATTCATTAATAATTTGATTAGCCTCATCAATAATAGGGTTAAGTTCTAACAAGATACTAATATTTTCTTCATTAGTTATAAATTCTTGTAAAATAGCAGGGACTCCTTTTCCAATATGTTTTTTTATAAAAATATTATCAAAAGTATCACTATATTTTTGAATAGTTTGTTTTGTATTACTTTCTATTATATTAAGGTCAAACAGTATATATATTTTCTCGGGAATAGAATTTTGTATTTTTTCTGCCAAAGAATTACCCAAAGCGTCTATGGTTGCCTGGTCTAGTTGTCCACTTTGACTTAAGGTGGCAACGGTTGTAAAAAGTTCTCTAGAAAATTTTTCAGTTTGAGTCAAGTTTTCTATGCTTTCTATCCCCCCACTTATTGTTTCTACTCCATTTTTCTGTTGAATTCTTAGCTTATCTATCGCTACACTGTCTGGAACGCCTGGAGTAGTTTCTTTTTTAGTTGGGTCTGTTCCCCATAAGCCTTCCTGCCAATCCGGGACCCCATCTTTATCGGTATCCCTATTTATTAAATCTTCTATAGTTGCATTACTGGAAATGAGTCCATTTTTTGGATTAATTTCTTGTCCTACTTCAGTTTTTTTAAAGAATGTCGTATTTTTTACTAGAAAAAGCACAACTAAAAACACCATTGCCAAGATGATTAGAAATACTCTTTTATATTTTACTAAAAATATTTTAATGACAATATAATTATACACTTTTTTACAAAGTAAACTAGATTTAGGGGCTTGTGGAAGAGTTTTTCTTTATGTTAAAATATATTCTAATGAGAATATATTATCTAATTATTATTTTTCCACTTTTCTTTTATGCGCAAGCTGTTTTTGCCACCCCTGTTTCTAGTGAATGTGTTATCAATACTACCTTGAGAGTATTTTCTAAGGGAGTTGAGGTAGAGTGCCTCCAAGAGAAGATAGGGGCAACGACAGATGGTCATTTTGGTCCCTTGACGAAAGCTGCAGTTTTGGTTTTTCAATCAAATAATGGGTTGGTGGCTGATGGAATAGTCGGTCCGCTTACTCGCGCAGTGCTTAATAATACTAAAATAACTGAAAATATTTATCCAGCAGGTTGTGTTTCAGCCACAGGGTACAGTCCAACAACCGGCATCAAGTGTGATAGTGTTGTTTCAAGCCCTCAAGTGGTGAGTTCTTTGTCTGAAATATCTGAAGAAGTTGAAGAAAATTTGAAGAACACAATAAATACAGACCCCAATCTTGCGAATTTAGATCAATTCATCCAAACAGTAGTTGAGGTAAGAAGAAAAAATGGTGCCAGTGAAAAAGAGCTAAAATATATAGCTGATAACCTTAATTTAGCAGTTATAAATAGTGGTATTGACTACGAAGGAAAATTTAAAGAATTGCTTATTAATGAAAGTAAATTAAGTACTAATTTTAATGACACAAAATCGTCTTTGTCTTTTTTAGATAAAATTATTACCGGAACCCTTTCCTTTTTAGGAATTATTCCCTTAACAGTACAAGCTTCAGAGGGGGTACCATTTGGCGGAGCTTTGATTTTCCCCTTTTATTGTTCTAATAGTTCGAATTGGATGATAGTTCTCTCTCCTCTTCCTCCGACCGAAGTTGTTCTCCTTAGCTATACTCCTGGGACCCAAGGATTTGCCAGTTACAATATCCCCTATACTGGTTGGTTGCTGGGGTCCTACATAACGTCTGGGCAATGTGTGTTCCAGACTGGTCCTTATACCACTACTATTCCCACAGAAGGTACCATTACTCCAATGGTGGGCTCTTCTGCTTAGAAATTTTTTGTCAATTCAATCCAATCTGCCAGCGACAAATCTTCTGCTCTTTTATTCCCCAGAGTCTCCACAGAGAAGTTTCCTATGTATTTTAAAACTTTTAAGTTTGAAGATAGTTTTTTTCGCTTGTGCGCAAAACCTGCCTTGACCATTTCCCAGAATTTTTCTTCATTAATATCATTTTCTTTAAAAATTTTGTGAGAAATATTTTTTATGCTAATGATTGCTGAATTTACTTTTGGGGCTGGCGAGAAATATCTTTTATCAACCTTAGCAACCATTTTTGGTTCCCCATAGGCTTTGACTGAAATAGATAGAATACTTTCTTTTTTATTTCTAGCGAGGATTCTTGTGGCAACTTCATGTTGCACCATTAAAATCATACTTTCTGGTTGATTTTCGGTTGTTAAAAACTTTTTTAAAATTGCACCGGTAATATTGTAAGGAATGTTGGCGATTAGCTTATAGCTTTTAGCTAATAGCTTATATTTTAAATTAAAATCTAAAATATCTTCATTTATTAAAATTAATTTTCTTTGCCCGTCCGTAGCTTTATGCGAAGGAGGGTTGTCTTCAATCTCTTTCTTAAATTTTTCCTTTAAAAATTCTATAAGTTCTCTGTCTTTTTCTATGGCTAGAACCTGGTCACTAGAACCTAGAAGCTGTTTAGTAAGAGCCCCCCTACCCGGTCCTATTTCTAAAATTACATCTTTTCTTTTTATTTCTCCTGCTTCAACAATTTTTCTTAAAATCATTTCCGATTTTAAGAAATTTTGTCCTAAGGACTTTTTGGCTTTAGGTTTTTTATTTGTTTTCATAAATAAATTGTTTTTATTCCGCTAGTCTCACCTTCTTTTTCTAAGATGTCTGTCGGGATGTCTCCAATAAATTCTGATGGGGTATTTATATTGCGGGATCCGAAAATAGTGCGGAAATTTGCAAAGGATAAGAACAACTTCTCTTTTGCCCGCGTAAGGGCCACATAAAAAAGCCTTCGTTCCTCTTCAGCATCTCTTTCTTCGTGGGGACTGCCCGCCGAAGCCTTGGCGGAGGCGGGGAAAAGCCCGTCTTCCAGTCCGGTAATAAAAACATATTTAAATTCAAGACCCTTGGAAGCATGCACTGTCATTAATTTTATGGCACTTACTGTTTCTTTTTTTTCTTGGTTGATTATTAATGAATCTTGATCTGAGGCGAGTGCTGCATCTTCTAAAAGTTTTTCAGCTCCCGCTCCGTCTGCCAAGTTGTCGTACTTGAGCGCGAGAGTGGCGAGTTCTTTAATGTTTTCTAGTCTTTCCATATCTTCTTCGGTGCCAGAAGAAAGTTCTGTTTCAATTCCAGATTTTTTTACCACAAATTTTATTACAGCGCTTACCTTTTTAGTTTTTATTGCTTCTTTTATTTCCTCCAGTGTTTGATAAAAATTGTTAATTTTTATTTGCATTTTTATCGGTAAATTTTCTTTCTGGTTGGTAAAAATTTTCATTAAAGTTACTTTTCCGATACCGCGTACTGGGAAATTTATAATTCTTTTTATATCAGACAAATTATCTGGATTTAGGGCTGCTCGCAAATAGGCGAGAGTATCCTTGATTTCACGCCTTTCAAAGAATTTAACCCCTAAAACTTGATATGAGATATTGTAGCGAAGCATTGCTTCTTCTAAGGCGCGAGATTGGAAATTAGCTCGGTAAAGAATGGCTATATCACCAAAAGAAGCTTTTTTGGTTTCAATATCCAATATTTCCAGAATCTTTGTGGCGACAAAATCCGCTTCGCCATTTTCATCCAACGCTTCATACAAACTTATTTTTTCACCCTCCACATTGTCGGTAAATAAATTCTTGTCCGGCCGATATTTATTTTTTTTAATCACCACATTGGCCGCTTCCAAAATGTTTTTACTCGAGCGGTAATTTTGTTCCAATAAAATTATTTTGGCATTCGGATAATCTTTTTCAAAACTTAAAATATTTTTTAAGTTCGCTCCGCGCCAAGAATAAATATTCTGGTCCGCATCCCCGACTACACAAATATTTCTTTTAATATCTGTTAGCAATTTAGACATTAAGTATTGCACTTCATTCGTGTCCTGATATTCATCGACGTGGATATATTCCCATTTTTCCTGATAGGTTTTTCTAATTTGCTCGTTTTCTTTCAGCAATTTTGTCGCTTTCAAAAGCAGGTCGTCAAAATCAAGTGAATTTTCTTTCATCTTTCGTTTTTCATATAAATTCCAAACTTGAGCAACAATTTTCCCTAAAGTATTTCCTCCCCCTTCTTCCCTTTCTAGATAATCCGCTAAATGCACAAATTTTCCCTTCTCTCGTGAGATTATATTTCTTATTTTTTTTGGATCATATTGTTTTGGGTCTAGGCCAATCTCTTTCATTATTTCTTTGATTAAAGATATGGAGTCTCCTTCATCCAGAATGGTAAAATACTTAGTTAGTCCTAATAATTTAGCATTTTCTTTGATGATATAAACCCCTAGTGAGTGAAAGGTGCTGACGAAAGGAATTTTATCTTGACCTTTAGCATTTTTTTGAATTTCTTCAAGAATTCGCTCGCGCATTTCTTTGGCTGCCTTATTGGTGAACGTCACCGCTAAAATTTTATCTGGAGACACGCCTTCTTTTATCAGATTTACAATCCGATGTGTAATGGTCTTTGTTTTTCCGGCGCCCGCTCCGGCCACAATCAAAAGCGGACCCTTGGTATAAAGTGCCGCCTCTTTTTGTTCCTTATTTAGACCTTTTAAATGTTGTTCGTCTGTAGCCACGCATTCAATATAGCATATAACTTGAATCTATTTTCTTAGAATTTCTTCAAATTTTTCCAGTTTTCCATCCGCTATCAATTTCTGCATAGTTCGGGCTATGTAATATTCATTATTTTCAGCCCCGATTCCTCCCCAGAAACCCATTTTTGGACTGAGGTCTGAAAAATTTCTAAGTAAAGTTAAATATTGCGCCATCCGGCCTTCATCTGAGATATTGTCTGCTGGGTCTGCTTGTTCCATAAGTTTACCTGCTTTTAAATCGCTTAATTTATCCCAAATTGACGGTGCATTATTTCCGAATAAATAGCTCATATCTTTTTGGCTGATTTTGTGAGCTTGGATTAATTCTTGTCCAGATAAACCAAAAGGATTAGAAGAGTATTCCGGATGATCTTCCAAAAAAAGATTATCTTGCAAAGAAAGATCTCGAAAATAACCCTGTTCATATCCATAATAACTTCCACCTATTTGCGCCGTACTGCCCACTTGAATTCTATCACCAACATATGCCTTATCACCACCAGTATGTACTCCACTGCCAATGGGCATTTCACTCCCAACCCCTATCTTACTGCCAATTCCATACGATGTACCTGTGCGAAAAGTTCCTGGTGGCAATTCTTCTTTTAGGGGGATATTTTGTGGAGCAGGAGTTTCTGGTTTTTCTACAGGGTTTTCCGCGGGGACATCTTCAACATTCATTTTTTGTGTTTCTTCATCTATATGGTCTTCTATTTGTTGTTTTAGCTTTACTTCTGCCTCCATTTTTTTTGTTTCCTCATCTATATATGTTTCTATGTTTTGTGCAGTTGTTTTTGGGGCAACACCAACATTACGACTGGCACTATGGTCTGAATCAAACATTGTTCCGTGATATTTTTCTAAAACTGGAATATTTCCGGAAGTATCAGGTTTTCCGAATAAAAGATTGCCGTGCTCATCAAATTTTAAAATTGAACCTGCCATAATGCGTGCACTTTCTTTACCATCAGAATTGTTAGGGTCAAAAAATCCGAGCTTGATGGCTTGTTTTGTCGCATCTGTGTCCATAAAATTTTGGACATTCTCAGGCGCTTTGGAATAATCTCCGTTATATTGAGTTCTAATTTGTTCTTTTAAATCCAATATCCCCTGTATCCCCCCTTTTCCATTTTCAAATTTAATTCCTTCGTTAACAAATTTAATTTCGGGCGTTGCTCCTGGTGTCGGCGCTTCCGGAGTCGCTACTGCTGTAGGTGATGGAACGTGATTAGGAGCAGTGGGGGTCTTAGGGACAACTGGGGCTAATGCTTCATTGGCATCATGAAAATGATGATAAATATTTGAGATTGTTTCTCCAAATTTTTCTGCAGATAAAACTAATGTTTCCACTGTTACCGCAGCGACAACTGCCTTACCAGCTGTCTGTGCATAGCGACCAGCCATAGCCAGCCCATCTATGGTCCCATATTGGGTAATAATACGGTCATAATCTTCTAAATTCTTTTTTTGTTTTGTTATAAGTTTTTCTATCTCGGTTTCTTTTTGTTCCGGACTGAGTTTTGAATTATTTTCTATTTTTTCTATGTTTTTATTAAGAACATATAATCCACTGTCGATATCAAATTTTAATATTTTTTGAATAAAAGTATTGGCAGCGCTTGGGTTTTTTAATAATCTAAAAAGAATATCTTTTGGCATTTTCATCATATATTCCCTTTTTAAAGCTTCTGCCGAAACATTTTCTTTTCCTTCTTTTTTTAACGCATCTTGATATATTTCCCAAGCTTCTTCAGCTGCCAAATTTGCGTCCTGTATTCTAGTTTTTTCAACAACTTCTTCATTTTTTAAGCGAGCTTCTTTGCCGGCCTCAGCCATGCGAGTGGTGGCCATCCCAGCCATCATCACATAGCGTAATGGTGAAGCTAGTGATTTTCCTGTTAAGTCTGTAACTATTCTTCCATATCTTACAATATTTCCCAAAAGCAAACTCGCATTAGAAAGTCTATGTTTTTCTTTTCCACTTTTTATATCTTCAGCTTTTTTTACAGCATTTTTTGCATCACGCATAAAAGAATCTCTTAATTCTTTACAGAACCTAGCAGTCGTACTTTTTTTATTTAAATCTTTGTTGGTTATTTTATCAAAAATATTAGCAAAAAAATCATCTTTAAATTTTTCAATCTTAAAGCCAAAGGTATTTAATCCCCAGCCGATTTTTTCCCTGTCTTCCGGTGAAAGTTTTTCTAATTCTTTTTCAATTTGAAGTTTTTCTGAATCGATGTCAAGGTTGAAATCAGTCTTAACTTCTTCCATAGCTTTTGGAGAGGGTGTTATTTTTAGTGTTGGTTGTTTTTTTTCTTCCATTGTGTTTATATTATACATTTTTTTAATTTTTAATACCAAATTTATGTAAAAGTAGTTATCCCCCACACCTTTTGTTTTATTTAAGACTTTCGGAAATTCTTCTTTTGAGTTGCCCAAGTGCTTTACCGTCTTTTTTTAAATTATATTCTCTTATTCTGGCATCACGCTCATTTATACAGGCTTCATAATATCTAATTTCAAAAGGTCTCCTAGCTTTAGTTGAACGGTTAAGCCCATTGTTATGTTCCGAAAGTCTTCTCTTCAGATCATTAGTCGAGCCAATATATAATTTTTCATCTTTTAGACTTTTTAAAACATACACATAATACATAATAACCATTATATGATCTGAAGGGATGAAACGAAAGGTGTGGGGGTTATCCACAGGAAGTTCTTAACGGGTTGATTTTTGACCTCTTTTGAGCTATATTGAAAAAGCAGTCCAGAAAAGAGGTACGGAGCAAGCTGGCCGAATTCAGAGACGACAGTAACCATCGTGAGAACCTTTGTTTGCAGTACTTATAGGTCGTCCTGTAATTCTACCCTTGTATTCATTAGTCTTTTTGGGGCAGAAAAGGAAATCTCGCGACATTAAGTTTGTTTTATAAAACCTAAAAAGAAAATAGTTAGTAAAATATCAAGATCTTCCCTGGCGTTTCTTATTCTGTTTGGAACGCTCTTTGTGCCTACGCAGGCAGTTGAAGCGGACCTTTTTTCTTCTTTAGCCTCTATTTTTACTAGTGACCAGGCTTATGCAGAAACAAGCTTTGATATAATAAAACCCTTTAAAATCAGTGATAATTCTCAAACCATTGCCCTACTTCAGGCGAATGTTTCTTCTACTTCGTTCTTTGAAGATAAAAAGGACAGTGACAATAGTTTAAATAATAATATTGTTTCTGGGACTTCCCTTCTTTCAGCAACTGGTCCAATGGGGGTATCAGATGGAAAAGATATTCCTGACCTTTCTAAAGAAAGTACCAGTGTTTATGTGGTTAGAAAAGGAGACTCTATTTCACAAATAGCTTTAATGTTTGGGGTTTCTATTGATACCATTCTTTGGGCTAATGATATGAAAAAAGGAGATAAAATTAATCCGGGAGATGTCCTTTTGATTTTACCCTATTCTGGCCTTGAGCATATTGTTACTAAGGGTCAAACCTTACAGAGCATAGCTAAGCTTTACAAAGTAGATGTAAGTGATATTGTTCAAAATAACGATATAAATCTTGATTCTACGCTAGCTATTGGTGATATGTTAATTATTCCAAATGCTTCAAAATCCGAAGAAAGTGGCACTCCGGTAAAAAACTTAAGTTCAAGCATTGCGAAAGACAAAAAATACTACGAAAGCCATCCACTAAAGAATTTAGTTGAGTATTTTGTAAATCCTGTGCCAGGTTACAGAAAAAGCCAAGGTATTCATGATAAAAATGCAATAGATATGGCTATTCCCAAAGGAAGTCCAGTACATGCGGCGGCTTCTGGAACCGTTACCCTTGCTAGACTTGCTTATAATGGAGGTTTTGGAGGTTTGGTCATTATTTCTCATCCAAATGGAACAGAAACTCTATATGCTCATTTATCTAAATTATCTGTACATACAGGAGAAAGCGTCTCTCAGAACCAGGTGGTTGGATCTTCGGGAGGCGTTCCGGGGACTCCATACGCTGGACGTACTACTGGTGCGCACTTACATTTTGAAGTTCATGGAGCCCAAAATCCAGGAGTAGATGGGTCTTGGAAATACTAATTTTCTATATAAATTTTGTGCGGGATGGGAGAATCGAACTCCCAACCTCAGTTTGGAAAACTGACGTTTTACCATTAAACTAATCCCGCCTTCGCTAAAGCTACGGCGGGCAAGCCCGCTTCGGCTCTAACTTGTCGGGCTGCTGGGAATTGAACCCAGTCTAAATGCTCCCAAAGCACTTGTACTACCAGTATACTACAGCCCGTTTTGTACTTAATAATATATCACAAAATAATATCGCTGACTACTTTTACCTTCGCTTTCTTGTTTTTTATATCAAGAAAAACAACCAACAAATCTACTTGCCATTCTTTTTCATCTGGTATTTTTTCAGACAAAAGATATGTTTGGATTGTCCGTGATAAGCGTTTTAATTTCCATGGATGCATATTGTCTTCAGGATTGTAATTATCATTTGTTTCACGCCTGCTCGCCAAGGCTTTAGCTTCGGCGGGAATAACCTTATTTTTAAGCATATCTCGGATGTCCGAGATATCCCTAGAAATACTTTTTACCTCTATAAAATACAGTTTATCGTTCTTTTCAGATACAATGTCTATTTCCCCCCATTTCTTAGTGTAATTTCTATTTAATATTAAAAAATCATGTTTCACGAGAAACTTTACAGCTATGTTTTCTCCAATTTCCCCTGTTTTTTGGGTTATTGATGTAAATACTTTCGGCATTTAGTAAATGTTTCACGTGAAACTCAAATTTAAATTTTTTATGTCTTTTAATAAATATCCTTATTTAACAAGTTGTTTTTGATAAAAATGTAGTAAAAGACAATTCTTTAATAATGTCCTTTATGAACAGTACTAACATAGTTATCCACAATTTTGATTAAATCTTTGTATAGCAGGTGTTTATCGAAATGTATAAAGGACAAGCATTTTTGTGCGGCCAGAGAGAATCGAACTCTCGTCTCATCCTTGGCAAGGACGTGTTCTACCACTAAACCATGACCGCTTTTTGTGACCACTTAATTAACTAATGCACAAAGACCACCAAATATGACCGTTAAATTTTTTTTAAAAAATACTTTTTAAATTATAATATTTAATTTACATTAATGCAATTTTTTTTAAATAGTGTAATAATATATATTATTAATAAATAATTTTGCACCCGTAGTGAAATGGATATCACAACAGTCTTCGGAACTGTCATTGGGGGTTCGAGTCCCTCCGGGTGCACAACAATGCCGTGGAACAAAATTTAAAAAATTTAATATCAAAAATACCCAAAGAGGTTTCACATGTAACAGATACGCTCGAAAAAGCTGGTTTTGAGGCATATCTGGTTGGTGGATGTGTCCGAGATCTTTTAATGGGCGGAGAGCCAAAAGATTGGGATATTACAACTAATGCTAAACCAGAACAAATTATTGGTCTTTTTGAAAAGACTGTTTATGAGAATACTTTTGGGACCGTTTTAGTGGTTGTTTCATCCTTCGAACACACTCAGGACGTTCCGCGTGAAACATATAAAATTGATGTTTCACGTGGAACATTGGAGCCTAATTTTGTTATTGAGGTTACTCCTTATAGAATTGAAGCAAAATATAGTGATTTTAGACATCCAGACGAGGTTAAATTTAGTAATAACCTAGAAGATGACCTTAAGAGACGTGATTTTACAGTTAATGCTTTAGCCTTAAATTCTAAAGGACACCTAGTTGATTTATTCGATGGCCTAAAGGACATTAAAGAGAAAACTATAAAAACTGTTAGGGACCCAGGGGATCGATTTCAAGAGGATGCATTGCGAATGTTGCGTGCAGTTCGTTTTTCTTGTCAACTTAACTTTTCTATATCATTTGAAACAACGGAAAGTATTTTAGAGAATTCAGATTTAATAAAAAAAATATCTGCGGAAAGAATTCGTGATGAATTTGTGAAAATAATTATGTCCCCAAGTCCAGCAAATGGAATTATGATGCTACAAAAATTTGGCTTGTTGAAAAATATAATTCCCGAACTGGAAGAGGGGATAGGCTGTGTTCAGTCTGGCGAACATATATATGATGTTTGGAATCACCTTTTGCTTGCGTTGCAAAATGCGGCAGATAAAAATTGGTCTTTGGAAGTGAGACTGGCGGCGCTTTTTCATGATATTGGAAAACCAAAAGCAAGAAGATTGGCGGAAGGGAAGAAACTTGTCTCAAAGAAAAAATATACTTTTTATGGTCACGAAGTTGTCAGTACCCGAATAGCAAAAAAAATAATGGAGAGATTAAAATTTTCAAAAAAAGAAATTGAGTTGGTGGATAAATTGGTGCGAAATCATATGTTTTTTTCTGATACGGAATTAATTACACTTTCTGCGGTGCGTCGAATTATTACTAAAGTGGGAATAGAGAATATTTGGTTGCTGATGAATGTTCGGGAGTGTGACAGGGTGGGGATGAAGAAAAAAGAAGCGCCCTATAGGCTACGAAAATATTTTGCTATGATTGAAGAAGCCCTACGTGATCCGATATCTGTCGGTCAGTTGAAAATAAATGGAGAATTTATGATAAAAAAACTTGGAATTAATCCTGGTCCTAGAATGGGATGGATTTTAAGCGCTCTACTGGAAGAAGTTTTAGATGACCCGAAGAAAAATACCGAGACACACTTGGCAGGATTAGTAAAATCCCTAAATATGCTTGGCGATGCTGAATTAAAAACTCTTGGTGATCGGGGGAAAGAAAAAAAAGAAAAATTAGAAAAAGTAGAAATCAACAAGCTTCACGAAAAACACAGAGTGAGAAAATAAATAGTTAGTTTTCAAAGTGACCCTTGGTGTCTTCACCAAAGAATAAATGGTGCAGCGTTTTTAAAGTATTCTCAAAAAGTTTAGTACTATAAGAAGATAAATTGAAAATAACTGCTAGAGTAAGCAAAGTAATGGCAAATTTTATACTAAAAAAACTAAAAGGAATAGCGATGAGTGCAAAAAATACGGGTACCAGAGTGCGAATAGTACTACCACGAATTTCTCTTTTTGTTATTTCGGGATTTGTTATATGGTCAGAAAATAAAACATATTGGCGTATCCAATATAATGAAAGGCCGATTAAAATTGTATGAATACCAAAGATAACAACGGCTAGTTCATTTTTATTATATTGGCCCAAAATGCTGGCGGAAAAAGGAACTAAACTTATTAACATAAAAAATAAAGCGTTTATATTAGTAAGCATTGAGTCTACATTCTTGGCATAAATAGAAACAAAAAAATGGTGGGCTCGCCAATAAGTGAAGAGTAGAGCAAAACTTAAAACATAACTCAATAAAAGAGGAAATAAACTTTTAACTTGGAGCCACAGACCTAGATTATCTATCGGTCCCCAGATGACCGGTAATTTAATTTCGA
>JAHIVA010000070.1 GCA_018816985.1 Patescibacteria group bacterium
CCTGGACAATGGGCGGCTTTTCAGTTGTTCCGAAAGCCCCAAATTATAGCAGTTTAATTGAGATTGTTAATCCTACTGACATCCAGTCCTTAGCGGCCGAAAGGTATCTTCAATATTTAGCTTTAGGTGTGAATTCCTGGAATGTAGATATGGTTGAATTAGAGTTTCTTAGGGCTTATGCCGATTTAGGTGTCCTTTGCAAACTCTCTGGAGCTAAAGTTAAGATGTTGGCTGGTTCACCGGATGTTATTGATATGGTTGCATCCCCAGAAGATGTTACCACTTATAGTGCACTTGACTATTCACTCTTTTCTCAGCTCAGTCCAATCGTTCGGACAGGAGATGATTTTGAGGTTGCCCTTGTAACTCTTGGTAGATGGGTTGTAATCTCCTTTACAGGAGAGATTACTGAACTTGAGGTTTATCATCGGTTAGCCGATGGATTATCTCTCTTAACTGATGCCGGAGGAACAGAGCTCTCTTCTTCTGGTATTGGGGATGAAAAGGTATATTCTCTGACCTTACCTAATGGGATTATAGGTGGTTCACCCTCAAGTCCAGTTGAGATTAGGTTCACTGCTCCGATAAAGGATATTGGGACAAGTGGTCTTTGGTCTCTTTTTGGTGGCACGGGCATCAACAACATAGAGTTGAGTTTAAACGGAATGGTTTGGTATACCTCTGCCCAACTTAAAGCCGGTGTCGGTCTGGGTGGAACTTTGCAGGGTGCTGTCAAGAGTTTCTTTTTAAGGGTTAATCCTGAGGGCGGAACTTTAGGTAGTAAGCAGGTTAGTTTGAAAAAATTCATTACTGTGGGTGAGTAGGATGGATATCAGATATGGTAACCAGATAGACATAGATTTTACCTTACTTGCTCCAGTTCGGTATGGTAACCAATTGGATATTGATTTCATATTGATTGACGGTTTTCCACCGCTGATTGATGATATATATTGCACGGATGTTTGTGGCAATCCATTAAATACTTTAGATACTGCTTTTGTTGTTGGCAGTCATAATGTTTATGATCCCTCAGCAGGATGGACGGGGCTTAAAAGGATAACCTTTGGCTATGGACTCAATGACCCCTCTACTCCTAATAGTTGGACAGACATTGCCCCAATAGAGGGGACACAAGAGCATCTATTTGAGGGTTTTAGTTTTAGTCCTGGTGATGTTCTTTATCACTGGATTGAGGCAGAGGATAACGCTGGGAATGTTTTAAGAACGGACACCTATAATGTTATCGTTGAAGGTATCCCAGTTAGGTATGGTAACCAGTTAGATGTGTTTTTTGCGATAACAGGAGATGTTATTTTGGCTGAATCGAACGCCACTATAATGATATCCCCTGCCGAATTTCCAAAAAGAAAACTAAAGGTTTTTTAAGAGGTGAAAATATGTCTCAATGGATAACATCTCCCAGTGCTCCTGGAGGAGTTTCTGGTGGAGAAAATTGGATAGTTAATCAGATTCCCACCGGAGCTATTGATGGAAGCAATTTGAGTTTTATCGTAGCCGACCTGTATTATGCAGGAACTATGATGGTGTACTTAAGAAACTTACGAAAGACACCTGGAATAGATTTTACCGAGACTGCGACTGGATTTAATTTTATAGAACCACCAGAAACTGGTGATGTTATAATTTGTGATTATAGGAAGATGTAGATGAATGAGAAGTATAGATATTTACAAAGAGGTGCAAAATAAAATATTACTATATGGCCAAATGGCGTTTAGCGAAATTCAATTTAAAGCCTTTAGAAAACTTGTTTTAGATGAGTTTGCTAAAGCAGAGAGAGGACTTAGGGCAGGACTCAGGGCAGGCACGATAAAAAAGGTGAATTTATTGCAAGAAGGAGGAAGAAAAGAGGAGTCTGAGAATTAAAGTCAAAAATTAACTTTTATAGGAGGAAAGAGAAATGGGAAGACAAATACGAGGCATAGATCATGTCCTTGCAACAATAACAGCATTGGAGGTGGATGCTACTATAATCAGGGCGGATGGTAATAATGCTTTCACCGCAAATCAAGCTATGGGCGGATTTAGGCTCACGGGGTTAGGTGCTCCATCGGCTGATTCTGATGCAGCCAGAAAGGTTGATGTTGATCTTGCGAAGCGGGGTCTTGATGCAAAGGATTCAGTTAGAGTGGCAACTGCTGCGGCTCTTCCAACAGTTACAGCAGCGGGTTCAGGAATTGGAAAGACCCTAACTGCAACTGCTGTCGGAATTTTAACTGTTGACGGTGTCGCTACGGTTCTAAACGATCGGATATTAGTTAAAGATCAGGTTGCAGGAGCGGACAACGGGTTATATAATGTAACCACTGCAGGAACAGATTTAGTAGCGTTTGTTTTGACCAGAACTATTGATGCTGATGAATCAACAAGTGAGGTTACGGCAGGGCTTTTTGCCTTTGTTTCAGAAGGAACTGTTAATGGAAA
>JAHIVA010000079.1 GCA_018816985.1 Patescibacteria group bacterium
ACAGAATGAATTATTACAACAACAAAAGAATTCATACAAGCATTAGCTATCAAACACCTAAACAATTTACCCAGCTTTTTATTAATAATTTTTCCTTATCCATGGGTAAAAAACGGTTCAGTTTTTTCAGGGGTTGACATGGTTCTAGTTTAATTCCTTTGTAAAAAATTGTGGAATCACAGCGTGATTTTATTCTTTCCAATATAATGCGGCCATAACACTCGGGGCACTCAGAAAAATATGTTTTTATGGAAGTCACATCTCCAGTCCTGTATCTAATAACGGGTGACGCTTCTTTGTATAAGGAAGTAAGAACTAATTCTCCCTGCCCTTTTGATAGGATTTTTTCATTAACAGGATTAATAATTTCAGGGTATACATATTCATCGAGCACCGCCATACCACCACAAGTTTTACACTCATATATAATTCCCGTATTTACTTCACATAGTCCATAATGATCATAAATTTTTATAGAAAATAAATCTGAGATTTTCTTTTTTATTTTATCTGAATACACTTCTCCTGCTACAATACCTGTTTTTAATTTTAAATTCTTAATAGAAATATTGTTTTGAACAAGATAATCATAAAGATGCAAGTAATAGCTCGGTGTTGCTACTATTGTATCAATATCAAAATCTTGTAAAAATTGAACCTGTTTTGCCGTTGGCTGAATACCAGCTGGTAGCACAAAAGCACCGAGAGATTGAATTGCATAAGTATTCAACATGGCTCCGCTAAATAATCCGTAGCTCATCATAAACTGTACGCGACTCTTATTATTAATTCCAAAATTAACCCAAGCTTTAGAAATAGCTTTGGAACCTATTTCTAAATCATTTTTTGTATAAAAAGATAGAGTCGGGCTACCAGTAGTACCAGATGATGTATGCATTTCTACAACATTGGAAAAATCAGTTGCTAAATTTCCATAAGGATAGCAATCTCTCAAATCCTTTTTTGTTGTAAGAGGAATCGATTGCATATCTGATAGATAGGATATGTGTGGTAAGGTTTTAAATTTTGCTTTATATAATTTTGAAAGAAAAGCAGTCTTAAAAGCAGAGTTTATTATTTCAATTGTCTGCCTATCCTTTTCCTCTTTTTTAACTTTCTTCATAAAAATTATCTACTCAATCTTAAACTTAAACCACCTGTTTCTACCATATTTTAAGATGGTTCCATTAGCTATTGTTGCAGTAGAACTCTTATCGGATATGTCAGTTAATTGATATGAATTGTCTTCATTTAAATTAACTATTTTTACACCATTATTTTTTATTGCATCTCGAACGGCAGAACTTGACTGCCCCGTTGCTTTTATTAGTGCCCGGACTAAGGTGCTTTCAGTGTCTGAGGGTAAAACTATTTCCGGAATATTTGATGGAGGTACCATCTTTTGTCGTTTCTCTATATATTCTACGTTCGCAGAATCAGCTGCTTCCTTGCCATGGAATTGTTCAACAATGTACCACGCTAATCTTTGTTTAAATGCTAAGGGATCTTTTTCCCATTCTGATTTACATTTTTCTAATTCTTCTTGTGGAGCACTTGTGTATACCTCCATCCACTCGCTAATTAAATTATCTAGTAAAAACATTGTCCTGTTAAATTTTTCTTGTGGAGAATGATTTAATCCAACATAATTACCAATACTTTTTGATTGTTTATTTTGTCCATCTAAACCAAGTGTTATTTTTGTACATAAAATAGCCTGCTTTCTTTGGCCAGCGGCTTCTTGAAATGCCCACGCCATTTTTTCATTGAACATTTGATCAGAACCAACAACAGTAATATCAGATTTTAATTCAACTGAATCATATCCCTGTAGGATAGGGTACAAAAATTCAGACATCATTATTGGTTTGTCTTCCTCTATCCTTTTTTGAAACATGTCTCTAGATATTAATTGGGCATGTGTAATCTTGCCTAATATCTTAAAAAAATTACCTAAAGTAACTGTCCCGTGTTTTTCTGGATCACCCCACCATTCCGTATTGTCATGAATTTCGAGTAAATTTGGATCATCAAATTTTAGCACCATTTTTACTTGGTCAATAAAATTTTTTTTGTTTAACTCAATATCTTTTTCTGCTTGTTCCGATCTAGATGTTAATCTGCCAGTAGGATCACCAACTAGTGTTGTAAAACCTCCTAATAAAAAAACTACCTTATGACCTAAATCTTGCAAACTTCGCATGGCTCTAAGATTTACTGCATGACCAAGATGCAAGGTTTGTGCTGTAATATCTGCACCAAATTTTATTCTCAACTGTTTTTCTGTATGAAGTAACTTCTCCAAATCTTCTCTTGAGGTTAAGGATGAATTCCAATCAACTATTCTGTCAAAAGAGGCTAGAGTAGATTCTACACTATTTTCTTTTTCCATATGGTTTTCACTATGTTTTTGTAGATTCTCCATATTTTTGTTTATATTAAAATTAATAATTTAATTTTATCAAAATATAGTAAAAAGTAAAGTGTTTATCCCAAACTACATTTAATCATATAAGTCTCTATTTATAATATTCATTTTTTACTGTTTCAAGTGATTGTTTTATGGCAGTTTTTATGTCATCAAGCACTCTCTCATGGACTGGGGACAAAAATATTGTTTCCGTGGGTAATGGTGGTAATAAGATACGTCTTTTTGCCATTTCTTCGATAAAAAAACAATAGGCTTTATTATCGCATGACTCCAATTTAATACCTCTTTTGAAATTATAGCATCCAAACGCAATAGTCAGCATGGAGGATATTCCCTGTACACACGCTGGCAACTTTAAATTATTTATCTGTTCTGTTATGTATTTTCTTAGATCGTTTCCTAACTCCTCATTTTTTAAGTATAAACTGCCATTTTGCAACTTATTTATAATTGTTTTTGAAACACTTAAGGATAGCGGGTTTGCATTAAAAGTGCCTGCAAAAAAAACATCCCCATTTGGTATAAAGTTTTCCATTATTTTTTTCTTTCCACACACTACAGAAAGAGGAAGACCACCAGCGATTGCTTTAGAAAATAAGGATAGGTCAGGAGTCACACCATAAAATCCCTGAGCACCATTAATACTAATTCGGAAACCAATAACAATTTCATCAAAAATTAAAACAGTATTTGTTTCATTGCAGATCTTTCTTATTTCCTTCAGATAATTTTTTTGTGGTGGCGTACAGCCAGAATTAGCTAATATTGGCTCAAGTAAAAAACATGCATAATCCTTATTTTTTAATTTCTCTTTAACAATTCTGACATTATTAAATGGAATTAAGTCCAGACATAAACTGTTTGATGTCCCCGCACTTGGTATCATACCCTCGTGGACCCCGTGATAACCACCGATTATAGACAAAACTTTCTCTCTACCCGTATAAGCTTTTGAAACTCTTATTGAGTAAGCAACCGCATCTGATCCTGTAGTCGCAAATCTAACTCTTTCCGCACTTGGAATAATATTATGAATAATATTTGATAATTCTTTCTCTAAATATGTCTGATAAGAGAAAAGCCACCCATTTTTTATATTTTTTTGAATAGTCTCCACTATTTCTGGATCAGAATGTCCGAACAAAAGAGCACCGTAGCCCATCCATAAATCAATATACTTATCTCCATTTTTATTTATAACATAAGGGCTATTCCCGCCTATAATGTCACTTGGGTAATGTGTTGGTATTGGGATTGGTGAATTTACGCCACCAGCTAAATAATTTTTCATATTATTTTGGATTAAACCTCTTTTTAAATGATTTTATTGATTTTTCTAACATCAATAATTTCTCTTTGAATGTCCCCGATAGGATTTGATAATTAATGCCTAATGTGTCTAAATTATTTGTTAATTGATTAATAAAAATCGAACTATCGATATTCAACATTTTGCTAAAGTTGTTCTTTAAATTATCATTAACAAAAACCAAATCATAGTTTTTCATATCCTCAGAAAAAAATATATATAAATTTTCATCAAATTTATTATGTGTTGCTATTGATAATAAATGATCTACAAATCCCGTCGAGTTATAAACCAAGTATTCTTTTCCTGAAAATATTTTATCTTTAGTATTTGCTACTTTATATTTTTTATTAGCAATTTCATAAAAATCAAATTTATTTATCGGCAATTCTCTATTTTTTCTAGTTAATAACTCAAATAAATTATCTTCAACATAAGATGTCTTTAATTTTTTTGCAATACACTTTACTAAGTTTGATTGTTCTTGTGATGGAACACCAACAACTGCCACTTTAATTAAAATATCTTTATACACAATTGTGCTTAGAAAAGCTTCGTTCAAACACTCTCCTTTTCTAATCATCGTTGCAGAAATTGGATTGTTTCTTTTAGTTTTCGTGTTTATCGCCCCTAAAAACTTACTCATATGCTCACCGTAATATTCTGAAGAAATAAAATGGGTAATTTTCTTGCCATTTAATGCTGTTTTTACATATTCTTCTTGTAGTCTCTTTACTTCAGGGGTATCCTCATGTTTATTAGGTGCATCCCACCCCTCAATAACATGAACCTTAGGGAAAAAATAGCGAACCCAATTAGCCCGTACATTTAAAGGAATTGTGGTTAGATTCGGGCAATCATATATTATGACATAAACTTCATCCACCTTTTTAAGGGCAAATTCAATAAGACGCCTATGTGCAACATGGAATGGAGCAAACTTTCCTAAAATTAAACCTATTGTTTTATTCATCGTTATCGTTATTGTATCTATTAATAAAATTTTTAATGAGACAACTATTTTTTTGTAAAATTTTTAACACTTTTACTTCTGTCACTATTTTTCTTTTAAATTTAATACTATTATTTATTTCATATCTACCTAAATAATAAGCCAACATAAAAACTGTTCGCCTTTTTAATAAGAAAAGTAGAGCACCAGTTTCACCATTACTAAGACGAATAATTTTCTGATAAGAATTTAGATAATCTCGGATTAAACCAAAATTAACCCCTTTATTATTAATAATAATCTCTTTAATTACTATTGCTATGTCACTAATTATTTCGGCTCTATGAGATTCGCCAAAATCAATAAAATTAACACCGCCTTTTTTAGTTAAAATAATATTTTCCGAGGTCAAATCTTCATGAATTACTGATTTTTTAAATTTTGTCTCAATGAATGATTTACTTTCTTGTTTCAGTATCTTAACTTCATTTTTCAGTACACTATAGTATGAATTTTTATTGTTTTTCAAAAAAAGAGAAACGAAGCTAAAATCAAAAATCGAGAACCTGTTTTTCTTGTGTTTGGGTATAAAGTTAATAAGAGAAAGATGCATTTTCGCCTGTTTCCTAGCAATTTTTTTAATTATGAAAGGAGAAAGCTCTTTTTTTGTAAGAACATGACCTTTAATATATTTTAGAATAATACTTGGTCTTTTGTTAATATAAAAAAACTCTTTTTGTATTTCTGGAAAGAATTTATTATTATTTTTTAGATTTAAATTATTTAAAATTTCTATTTCATATTTTAACTCCTCATCCTTACTTTCAGAATATATTTTTAATATATATTTAAGATTATTTTTTATTACCGACATAGATAAAATAATTTTTACTTTCAATACCTTTATCTACTCCGATGACAAAGCAGTGACCCTTTATTATATTAGAAGAATTTAAATATAACTCTATGTATTTTGCTGGCATTTTTAATCTTGTATTTTCGTTGAATATCATAGTGTTTATTTAAACAGTTCCGCCGTCGGCACGTCGAGGGCTTTGGCTAATTTTTCTAATGTGTCTACGGTAGGATTCGGGCTTTCGCCGGTTTCTATCTTTACAACCGTATTTAACGCCAAATCAGCGTCTTTTGAGAGGCGATCTTGGGATATTCCTTTTTTGATTCGCAATTTGCGGATATTTTCGCTTACTGAATTTGCCATATTGTTTTGACTTTGTTAAACTATTATAATACACTACTTATATTGAGTGTATATCAACTTGCTTAATACAATGGTATCAAAAATATTAAAATTTGGCAAACAAAAAGGGAGTTCCTTAGCGTTGCCCGCGAATGGGTTGGGTGGGTCAAGGGCAACATCTTCTTTGGTGGCGCATTTTGCTTTGCAAAATACAGCCTCAAATTCCGCCGAAAAAAAGAATCGTCCC
>JAHIVA010000117.1 GCA_018816985.1 Patescibacteria group bacterium
GGCGTTGAAGATTGGGAGGGCTGCTGCCAGGTTTATGAGGGAGATGGCGAGGAGGGCTGGGGAAACCGTATTTTCCACCACATCCTGGACATCGGGCCTTTGCAAAGCCGCGCGCATCGTGGTCAGCCCGAACAAAACCTGATCACTGATATTTTTGGCCAGATTCCCCAAACCTTCAAGCGTCGGTTCGGTCGTAGTTACGACTTCGATCAAAGATGGCGGCACCTTTACCAATCCGGCTTTTATATTTACAACATTATGGAAAACATTTACCGGCACTGAAACAAAATTCGAGTATCCGTCCTTTTTAACTTGGACGTAATAGCGGCCGTTGGGAACGATGAATGCGTAATAGCCGTCTGAATTCGTGAGCTGTGGATTTGACTGCGCATATATTGCGGCATTCCATTGCACCCAACCGCCTTGATCTACGAACAATGTTACTTCAGCCGCCGCTATCCCCTGCTTTGATTGGCCGGTCAAATTTTCTTCAACCACTCTTCCGTATTCTTGGATCATGAATTGGCGGCTTGCGACAGCTGTGCCGCCTCCTTTGATCTCCGCAATGACCGCAATATTATATAAACCGTCAGCAGGAACCGTGATAGTCGCCTCATAAGCCGTCCCGTTTTTGGAAAGCGACATGTGGTAGAGCGAGCCCACGATGTAGGCCTTCTCCACTTCCACCCCCAAATCAGCAATCGGCAGATAAACGTAAACCGCGCTGCCGCTTAAAGCTCCCATCTTGTTCTCCTGATCCGGCATAAGCTCAACTGTGCCGTCTGCTCCGTAAAAATGCGGATTTATTTCAATGATAACTCCCTGCGGCGTTGGCACGGGCTGTGTGGAAATTGTCGGCGGCACCGGAGGCGGTTGCGGCGGTTTTGTAATGCAAAGAGGCAAGGCTTGGCACTCTGTATCGGCGCAATCAATCGCTCCGTCAAGATCGTCATCAATGCCATTCGAACACGACGGATTGGTATTTTCGGGTGTTGGCAATTGCGGCGGCTTGCAGATCTGAAAGGCTGCGCAATCGCTATCGGCGCAGTCTACTTTTGTATCTCCGTCATCATCAATGCCGTTCGAACACAGCGGGATTGTATTCTCCGCCGGCAGAATTACGCCTTGTGGCGTAGCCGATGCTAAGGCGCCGGATGCAAAATTCAGGCTGGTGTCATAAGCAAAAGCGCCATAATAATAAGTCGTGCCATTGGTTACTGCTTTGTCATCAACCAGTTGAAGCGTGCCATCGTAAATTAACGTTCCGTCCGTTGGGCCGGAAGGAAATTTGTCTATTCGGCGCACGATTCTGGTACCGGAATAATCGGGATCGGCCGGAGCTATCCAGCTCAAATGCACAACAGCGTCTCCGCCAACCGCCTTAAAATTTATGACGTTTGACGGTGGGGTCAAATCGGGCGATGTAATAAAGGTCGCATCTCCGGAAACAGCTTGATTATTGGACTGGTCTTTGGAGGTAACGAAAAAATGATACAGCGTGTTGGGTTTTAAGTTACTAAGCTGCAGCAGGTGCGCGGTTATAAAACTCGGCGCGCTTACGGCTTTGCCGTAATTCGTACTTGTCCCGTAATCAACCAGCGAATCAGCCGGCTCGTCAGTGTTCCAAATCACTTGTGCCGAGGTATCTGTAATATTGATGACTTGGACATTGAAGATTTGCGGCGGGGTTGTGTCGCCCAAAGTTGTGAACGTGTAATCGCCGGACACGCCGAGATTGTTAGCGCCGTCTTTTGACGAAACTTGAAAATGATAAGTCGTGCTGGCAGACAGCTGGGATAATGAAACGCTGTGTTTTTTGACAAATGAAGCATTGGCGACTTGCGTTCCGTAAGCAACAGTCAAGCCGTAATCAACGTATGAAGTTGACGACTCGTCAGTATCCCAAATTACATCTGCCGTGCTCGAAGTGATATTGATAACCTGAACATTGCTGATAATCGGCGGAAAAATATCTCCCGGCCCCGGTGATGGTGGCGGTTGTGGCGGCGGCTGAGGCGGAGTGGTTGATGGTATGTTCGCACTGACAGCCACGCCGTCTTCAGCGATGATAGAAGTGCCGATCATGGCGCTGTCTCCGAACGTGCCGTCGACGGTCATGTTGGCAACTTGGGCAGTAGCCGGATTTACTATCTGCCCTGTGCCGCCGGCCGCGTTTGTGCCGATTCTTATCACGACAAAATCATTTGCCGGAATCTCACCTGCTACGGCATTTGTCGGCGCCGTGAAGGTAACGGAGCTGGCTGCAATTGAAACGCCCCAGATGCCGGCAGCCGCAGCAGCGCCTAAGGTCTCTTCGGTCTCCAAACCAGTGGTTGCGCCGTGGAAAAAATCGATGTCGCCCAAAGCTATCCCCGCCAAAGAAAAACCGGACGGATATGTCAAAATTATTGTGTCGGTTGGAGCGTCCACGCCGGTCGGAGTTTGAAAACGCAGATCGTGGTCTGCGGCCTCGGAAATTTTTTGGCGGCTGAGTGAATAGGTCGCGGAATTAAGCTGCAAGGCCATTACCGGTGCCGCAAGTAAAATTACAAAACCCGCGACCAAGAAAGTCGAGACAATTTTTTTAACCTGTCGAAATTGCGCGGTCATTTGCGGCTGTTATGCGCTTGTCGTATCAAGCGTTTACGAATGGAGCTTTTATAAACTTTTTGCAGAAAGACAAGAATCAACAAAAATGCGATAAATAAAGTCATGATGTGCCAAGGCATAACCCAAAATTTTAATTGCGTCAGCAGCGCATGTTCGCCGGCGCCATAACTTCCATGCACCGTGGCAGTGTATGGCCCAAATGCAAAATTATGCCACTCGTTTTTCAGTTCAATAAACCAATTTGATGGTCGTGTAATACCCAGATCGCTTTCCCTGCTCCAATCGCTTTCCAATCTGCGCACACCATTTGGTAAAATTTTTAAACTATCTGGATTTAAAGGAATTGATGCCGTAGTTTTGCCAAAAAAATTATTTATGATTATCTCCCCTTCCGGTTTAATATGAACATTCCCGCTGTTTTTGATAACTGTTTCAAATTTTAGCGGCAAGCGATTTATGTTTGTATTATTCAGTAAGTTAAAAGATTCAATTTCGGAATTTTCGATCGAGTTGCCGACCACTTCCAAATAAAAAAGCACTCCAATTTTCGCACCCGCCTTACCTCCGGTCGCAGCATCGTCTGTTGATGCGTTTGAAAAGAGCAAGGCTATGTAATGGCCGCCAGCTTCCGCATCTTTTGGAATGCGAATCGTATATTTCAATTCACGCGTATCCCTGCCTTCCAATAATATGGTTTGTTTTTCTGGCGTGATCCAATCCGAATCCTGGAATACTTTGTTTGGTTGTATAAAATCCAGTCTTCCCTCTTCACCCGTAGCGGTAAAATTTTGCAACGAAACCGTATATTCAGATAATTCGGCTGAAGTACTTTTTAAAGTGATGTAACCGATCTTAAAATCACCCTTTTCGACACGCAGATCAAGCTCTGATGGCGAAACACTGCAAGCCTTCACCGTGGTAATAAAAAAAATCAAATTAAAAAATACGATTGCGATTACACCCAATTTAGAAATACGCAGTCTCATAAATTCCCCACTCGTGAAATAATAAACATCATTTACTCAAACTGAATTAATTGATGTTTAGTTTTTGTTTTGAATCAATTTTTGATTTTAAATTTATTTTTTTATTAAGAACCTAAAAATAATGCTCTGCAGAGCTCATTAATTTTACCATTAATATTGAAATAGGCGTAGTAAATTATTTGAATTATAGAAAAGAAAACAGCACCTTTAAATACATTGATTAATAATCCCCTTTAAGTAAGTTGAATACACTGGGTTGCACCATCTTCCAAAAATCAAAAAACGTAATCCTAGGGCTAATCAATCGATAAACTATGAATTTGAATATAATCGGCAATCAATTCGCTAAAACTTTCGTAATTATAATCTTTTTCTCTTTAACAAGGAAAAATGTAAACTGAACTTTTTCAAAGATTTTCAAACCGTTCAAAAAAACATGATTGGGTTATCGGAAGTGACTAAAATTATATTTTAGAAATCTGATAATTCTCAAGCGTCGTAAAATAATTTATTTAATTTAATAATTTTACTATAAATACTCCTTGTTGACCGTATATTAAAGAAGGTAAATTTAGCTTGTGAATAAACTGTGTATAAGTAATCAAATTAATGTTTCACGTGAAACAATTTATAGCCTCGTATTAGAATTAATGTTTGATATGAGACATTCTATTTAATTTGGGTTAAAGAATTCTCTCATTAAACTACCAGAATAATGTTTCACGTGAAACAATCGGTTAACAAGTTTTGGCAATAATGCAAATTTATGTGCCCGTACAATGTTTCACGTGAAACAATTTATAGCCTCGTATTAGAATTAATGTTTGATATGAGACATTCTATTTAATTTGGGTTAA
>JAHIVA010000048.1 GCA_018816985.1 Patescibacteria group bacterium
AATGAAAATAAAATTTGTTCATTGCAGAAAAGTAGTAGGCATCAGCCGTGAAAAGAAAAGTATATGCCATACAACGTCCGCGTATATCTGATGTCACGCGAAGCGTGATATAAGCGGAGACTCGCCGGAGGCGAACCGGAGCCAGATATACGCTGTTAGCTTGATGTATTCCTTTTCTTTTATTCTCTGAAAGAGAATGTGTTACAAAAATCTTTCAAATTTCTTTTTCTCTTTTTTGGGCGACGGGCAGAGGGGAATAAAAGGGGTGAATGCCCAAAGCCCAAAACTCCTTCTCATGTCTTCTTACTATGCCCAATAAGTGTGTTAATCTCTTTTATGAGGAAGTGAATGCTGGTTGAAGGATTTCCTCCAGCATTTAGATTTTTATTCCAATCAATACTGTTGTATTCGGGGACGATGCGCTCCGCATTTTTTATAGCTTCGTTTTGAAGTCCCATTAAAGCATCAAAGACTTTTAGATTTTTCTCATATTGACCCATTGAATGTTTTTTAAATTCTTGTTGAATTCTCTTCTCAATGTCACTTCCTCTATTTATTGGGGAGGTTGGTTTATAAAAATGAAGTAAAATCCACAACTCAAAACACTCATTTGCATATGCTATTTTAACATTGTTATCTGATGCCAAACGGACTGCCTTAATTAGTGCTGCTCCATCGTTTTTATAAAAGTCATCAACGTCAAAAATGCACCAAACCTGGTCGCCATCTTCTTCAGAAATAGTTTTCGTTTTCCATTCAACTACTTGCTCCAAAAGCTTCTGTGGTGACCAACAAATTATCTTTTGAGGCATCAGTAGTGGGGTGCGAAGATGGTTTTTAAAACCTTGAAAATACTCAATTTCAGCTTTATGGGTATGTGACCAAACAAAAATTTTAGGGTGAGCTTCGCGATGTAGTCTTTTGCCTCGATATTTTTCCATTTATTTAGAAAACTTTAAATCTTCAAAATCACTCAGATATGGCAAGGCGCTGTATCGTCCTTCTAAATATCGCTTGGCAAAATCTACACCTTTTCTTTCTGATATATCCCACAAGGAAAACAATTCAGTCGCCTCGTCTTTACTTTTATCGGTAAAGTAAACCTGATCTCTCCGGAGGAAATCCTCTTTTAAGAGTGATATGTCGTGCGTTGTGAAAATCAATTGAGCATTATTCGGATTTTTTTCTTTGGAATTAAAAATAGAAATTAAATACTGACATAACAATGGGTGTAAACTGGCATCGATTTCGTCAACAAACAAAACCTTTCCATTTTCTAGGGTGTCAATAAAGGGAGCCGACAAGGCGAACATCTGCTGAGTTCCATCAGACTCTTCACTAAAAAAATCTAGTGGTTGGCTGCTCTCATTTTTGTTGTTGGCATTATGCTTTTTATGAAAGAATTGTAGTCTGCGTGCTGCAATTTTTGAATCTTCTTTTAAAAATAACTCTTTAAACTTATCTGGAATGTTTTGTAACTGATCAGCTAAAATCATCTTTTCGCTTGCCTTGATATCAATTACGCCAAAATCAGCCTTTATAATAAATTCTTTCATTTTCTCAGCCATTTTTGGGTTATTAAGAAACTGGCCGAATGAAAAATCAAGAGTTTTGCCTCTTTCTGTTCCAGAAATATAATTCATCTGTTGAACAAGTTGGACTACCTTTTTTGAAATCTCACCATTGTTGGCAGCGAGAACAGACAAAAATAATACTCGTTCACCTGTTTGTTTTTTGATGGGATCGGTTGCTTCTCGGAAATAGTTTTTATTGGTACTTATTTCCTGTCCAGTTCTCTCAAATAATGTTTTTTTCCCTTTCTCTTCTTTTAACCATTCAGTGACGATTTTCTTCTTATTAATTTCGAAACCATATGTGAATATCTCATTGTCAATAAGAAATTCCATTTCAAAAAATGACGGTTTATTTTCAGTTTCAAAACTTAATTTAAAATACTCGTTCGGTAAAGCAACATTAATGTTACTTCGTAGCAATGACTCTAGAATCATCATACGAAAAACCACAAAAGCTTTTAGAACATTGCTTTTTCCCGATGCATTTGAACCATAGATTGCCACTGATTTTAAAAGCGCTGTTTTTCCAATTTCAAAAACAGCCTGTTCTTTTGAGGTTTTGTCTGTCGAGGCCTGTAAATCAAGAACAACTTCGTCCTTAATTGAACGATAATTTTTGACTTTGAAGTTTAGCAACATATTTTTGATCCTTATTAAAAAATTGTACTACATCCATATTAGCACTAATATTTCCAGAAGTCAATAGATTTTGCAGAAATATTGCAAAACAATGATATTTATGGAATTTTACGATCAAAAAATTCCATATTTACAGTTTTTTTCCTATTCAAGTGATGTTGGGGAAAAGCTGTGGATATTAACAATTTTCGCGGTGAAGCGGAGAAAACACCACTTTTTATCGATTCCCTTTTGCTCGATTATGCCTTATACACAACATCTCACAATTCTCGGCTGTTGTTTTTCCTCCCTTACTCCAGGCCGACACATGATCAGCTTCCATTTCGTTAAAACTCCATATTTTATTTTTGTTGGCGTCATGTCCTATAGCGCAATCGGGACAATTTGATTTGCCCTTGGCTTTTGCAGTCTTTGTTTGCGACGCATAAGCCGATCTTTTGGTTGCCTCGTCAAATACGCGCACATCTAGCAACCTCGTATCTTTTGAGCCGCCAAGAACGTACTCAAAAATACCTTTTCGATTTTTAACATAGGGGTCGCCATACAGCTTCTGCACTATTTTTGATACTTTTGCAGGATCGTAGGACTTCTTATGATGCTCTTCATATAGTCGTCCCCATTCTAATCCACACATCTCGCTCTCAACGTCCGTAAATACACTCGAAACCCAGTCTATGACACTGCTGAAATATGTCTTTAACTCTTTGATATTTGTGTTTTTGCGATGGCGACTCATATAGTCGTCAATGCTTCCTTTACTTACCCAGTCTAACGCTCTCTCAAAAAATGCTTGACGATCTACACTGCCTTTTATATACGCGCTCCACTTTTGAACATTAGAATTTTGGCTATTGCTAAATTCCTCTTTACCTAATGTAACAAATGGTCCGGAATAAATCGCATTTAACAATTCTTGAGGGACAAGCGGAACACCGGCAATATTTATGGTTTTAAACCATTCTTTTATTTGGCTTTCTGTACCTTCGCATTCGTAAATAAGAAGTTTAGTTTCTAATATTTTATCTTTTTTGTCTTTTGCCATACCACTAAAATTCTGTTGTAAACCATTTTCGTCTACGATAGCAAATTTGTCGGTGATAAATCGTCCAAGACTTGTAATACGTTGTTGGCCGTCTAAAACTTCCAGGTTATCGGCAGAAACTTTATTAAAGTAAATCAATCCTATCGGGTATTCCTTGAGAACTGATTCAATGACGGCCATTTCTCTTTTTCCACCGTCAGAAGCATAAATATAATTGCGTTGATATTCTGGTTGAATAGTCAGCTTGCCAGCCAAACCAAACAAACCCTTGCCTTCAAGTTTGTTATAAACGAACCCTTCGCAAATATCTTTAACAGTAATGTGAGTTTTTAAAATTGTTTTCATATTATTTTTTCCTGTGCTTAATAAATATTCTTTGATAAGCAGATTGAATTATCCTGCCATCTTTATTAATAAAATAATTCTTTTTCCCATCATTTCCAACCAAATTAGCATTTTCATTTGTCTTTCCACCAGATGATCCCGTCTTACTGCCATCCTGTCTTACTTCCCAGTAATCGTTATATTTTTTTGTGTCGGGAACTTCATCGTGACAACCTCTTTGAGTTGCTCCTAAAATTTCAAACTGGTCCGGATTATATTTATTCAAAAAACTAATCGGTACACCCATCACACCCTTATAATCGCTTGGGGTATTTTTCACTAACGACACTTCTATTGCATCGTAATTGTCGTACTTTTCAAATGGTTTTTTTGTTACAAACTTTATAACATCGGCCTTGGTCATTAGTGGCAATGACTGATGTCGACGCCCATGATCAAGATTAGTAAACCATAAACAACCTTTCACAAATAGAAATTTCTTGCCGCCTTCTATTTTAGAATTTGCGACATTTTCTCTTATTGGATAATCGTCTGGAACCTGGAACCACTTATTTCGTCCATCCATTGTGACTCCTAACCACAACTTATTATTTTTGATGAGTGGAAAGATTTCTTTGTAAGTAATTGCATTTAGACTGCCGATAATAATAAACTTCTTTTTGTGGTCAAAAAGTTGTTTAATATATGGACGAAACAAGCTGAATGGCGGATTTGTTATCACAATATCCGATTGTTTAAGTAGCTCTACACATTCAGGACTACGAAAATCGCCGTCGGCTTCAAGCGGCGTCCATTCATTGTGCTTGTTTTCTTTTAGTTGCTTGGCGACATCTTTCAAGTTGAATTCACCGTCGCCGTCTATATCTTTCACTTCGTTGATAATAAACTTGTTTGCGGTTACCTTCGGACGGCCTTTTGCTTTTGCAAGCGTCTTATCGTCACCGAACAATCTTAGTTGCGTATTGGCGACAGGTGATGGCTTATAGCTCGTTGTGATGAGTTGCTTCAATCCAATTTTGTTGAAGTTGAGCACAAAATAACGAAAGAAATTACTCTCAAACGGATCATCGCAATTGCAATACACAGCTTTCCCGCGGAATGTATTAGGGTTGTATTCTAAATACGCTTCAATCTCTTTTTGAATATCATCGTATTGAGTATAAAACTCATCACTCTTTGCTGCCTTTGCTTTGTTGAAACTACTGCTATTTGCCATAAATTATTTTTAACATTATTATTGTATTCCTATTCCCCTCAAAATAAAACCGTTTTCGAAGCCCCGCCATTCGGCGGGATAAACTCCGTGGAGAAAACACCACTATCTTCCCCTCATTAAAATAAAAAAGAAATTTGAAAGATTTTTAAACAATTCTGACGAAGTCAGAGAAAGAAAAGGAATATGTCAGCTAACTCGTTATTACACGCATTGTTTGCGTAAAATAATACGATATTTGCATATTAGGCGAAGTTAAGATATAATAATTTAACTGCTACTATTATAACATAATTCCATGATGAATAATTTCCTGGAACAAACGAAAAATGAGCTAAAATTAAGAAATTACAGCAATAAAACCATCGCCAGTTATTTAGGTTGTTTAAAGGAATATTTCATCTTTTTAGGCAAAAATTACGATAAACTAGATATTGAACTGATTAAAAATTTTTTACTTCAAAAACAAGAAAAAGGGCAAGCTTCCCAAACAATTAATTTATGCCTTAACGCCATTAAATTCTATTATCGCGAAATCATAAAGCCTCCCCGGCATATTAGCATAAAATTTGCCAAACGGCCGTCAAAATTGCCTGTTATTCTGTCCAATAATGAAATTCTAAAAATGATTGATTCCATCCGGAATGCCAAACATAAACTGCTGATTTCTCTCACCTACGGCTCCGGCCTGCGCGTCAGTGAAATAGTCAGCCTAAAAGTAAAAGATTTGGACCTGGAAGAACTGGTGATTCATATAAAGC
>JAHIVA010000049.1 GCA_018816985.1 Patescibacteria group bacterium
CTTTTTTCATATTTTTTCAGACTAAAAACTATTTATTTTTATTTTTCGAAGTCCTTACTTCTTTTTTTGCTTTTTTAACCGTGCTACTCCATTCACCTTTTATTTTTTGAGCAAAAGCTTTGATATCTTTTTCGTGCAGTTTGTATTGTTTGGCATAATTTTTAGATACGATGTCTACCGCTTTGTGATAAAGGGGCGGAGTGACTTCTTTCACTTTCTTAATTTCTTTTGTTACTTCTTTCTGCATTTTAGTGAGAAGTGTTTTTATTTTCTTTTGATGTAATTTAGCATTGGGCCCTAACAAGTAATATGCCCCCGCACCAGCTGCTGCTAACCCTGCCCCTACGGCTGCTATTTTCCCAGTAGACATTTTATTATTTTTTTTCATTAAATTAATTTACGACTTAAATTTTTAATCTTTTCGACTTTTTCTTTTTTTTCTAAAAAGAAAATTAAAAACAGCACTGTCTCTTAATTCTCCAAGCATTTCTTTAGTGGTGTCGCCAATTTTATTTATATTATTTTCTATTTTATCCATAATTCTCCAAAATATGCGAGTAATACGAATAAGATAAAACAAAAGAATAGCAACCAAAATCCACAAAAAAACAAAACCAATTGAAGATATCAGAAAAAAAACTTGTGTTTGCTGTAGGGAATTCATAACTGCATTATAGTATATTTAGTTATATAATTCAAATATGGAATTAAGCGACAAAATAGAAGAAAAATTTCGCTTGGACGAAAACCAGAAAAAAGCCTTACGCCGGCTAAAGCTTTTTTCTATTGCTGACTTACTCTTTTATTTTCCTATCCGTTATAGTGAAATTAGCGAGGTAAAAAAAATCTCAGAGTTAATTCCTGGCGACTTGGCAACAGTTTACGGAAAAATTTCAAAATTAAAAACAAAAAAAGCTTTTCGATCAAAAATACCAATGGCTGAAGGTGAGATTACGGACTTGTCGGGAAAAATAAAAATTACCTGGTTTAACCAAGCTTATCTCGCAAAAATGATGCGAGACGGTGATACAGTGAAACTAACAGGCAAGGTTACTCAAGGGAAAAATGGAATTTATTTAGCTAATCCAGAATTTGAAAAAATGCCCGATATGCCAATTGATTCACACGAAACACTCTTTAGAAAAGAGGGCTTAGTTAATTTAGGCTTTTCATACCCAGTTTATATGGAAACTCGTGGTATTACTTCTAAATGGTTTTACCACACTATAGAAAAAATATTTAAAGAACATACGTTGGATAATCTGGAAGATTATATTCCAGATAATATTTTAAAAAAATATCACTTACCCACCTTAAAAACCGCTCTCGTTTGGATTCATAAACCAAAAAATAAAGACGATGCACAGTCCGCGCGCAAAAGGTTCGCTTTTGAAGAAGTTTTCTGTATTCAACTGGAGCGACAACATGATAAATTTGAATATAAAAAAAATAAATCTTTTCCAATTAAGCCAAAAACAAAAGATATGCAAGATTTTTTAAAACGTTTTCCTTTTGAACCAACTAATTCACAAAAAAAATCAATTGAAACAATATTAAATGATATGGCAAGAAATTTTCCAATGTCTCGATTGCTCGAAGGTGATGTCGGGAGCGGAAAAACAGCCGTAGCAGCTACGGCCAGCTATGTGGCAATAAATCAAAAAAAGTCCCTCGCTCCTGCTCGGGACAACCTGCAAATTTCACAAAATTTGCAGGTTGCTTATATGGCTCCAACAGAAATTTTAGCCACCCAACATTTTGAATCTTTTATAAAATACTTTAAGCATTTACCCATTAATATAGGACTCATCACTGGATCAGGTTGTCGAAAATTCCCTTCTAAGATAAATCCGAGTGGGTGGACAAATATTTCCCGCACCCAACTTCTCAAATGGGTAACTAACGGAGAAATCCCAATTTTAATCGGCACCCATGCACTTATCCAAAAAACTGTAAAATTTAAAAATCTAGCCCTAGTTGTAATTGACGAACAACACCGCTTCGGAGTAATGCAAAGAAAAAAACTTGTCCGAAAAGATAATATTGCTCCACATCTTCTCTCAATGACTGCCACCCCAATTCCCCGCACCCTCGCTCTCACTATTTACGGAGACCTAGACCTCTCCCTTTTAAATGAAATGCCGGCAGATAGAAAACAAATCATTACGGAAATTATTACTCCCGATAAAAGAGAAAATACTTATGAAGAAATTCGCCAAGAATTAAAAAATGGTAGACAACTTTACGTTATCTGTCCAAGAATTTTTGAAGCAGACCCCGAAAAAGAGCTAGCTTTAAATGTAAAATCAGCTGAAGCTGAAGCTAAAAGATTAAAAAGGGAAGTTTTTCAAGAATACGAAATAGGAATCTTGCATAGTAAAATGAGTAAGGAGAAAAAAGAAAAGGTTATGCAGGAATTCACTGAAGGTAAAATAAATATCCTCTGTGCCACTTCGGTGGTAGAAGTGGGAGTAAATGTCCCAAATGCAACCGTCATTATTATTGAAGGAGCGGAACGTTTCGGTTTAGCTCAACTTCATCAACTCCGGGGGCGCGTTATTCGTAGTTCACATCAAGCTTATTGCTATATTTTCGCGGAAGCAAAAAGTGAAAAAACAATCGCCCGACTCAAGGCCTTAAAGACCGCAAAAAATGGTTTTGAATTGGCAGAACTAGACCTAACTCTTCGTGGTTCGGGAGGGCTTGGGAGCACAAAACAATGGGGTATAACCGATCTAGGAATGGAAGCAATAAAAAATCTAAAAATGGTAGAAGCCGCCCGCACTGAAGCTATTATCTTAATTGAAAAAGACCCAGAACTTAATAAATACCCACTGCTAAAAGAGAAAGTTAGGCAGAAAGTTCAAGAATTCCACTTTGAGTAAGTTAAACAAAAAGCATGCCCCGGATGAATAAATTGCGTAATTATTTATAATCCGGTTTTATTTCTTCTGCACCTTCTAGATGACTCGCAACACGAGCTAAAGCATAAAGTAAACTGGAAAGTCTGTTTAAATAAGACAGGGTTTCCTCACTTACTACAACCTTCCCTTCTTCCCTAACTGCGATCACACGCCTTTCTGCTTTTCGGGACAATGTTCTAGCAATATCTAACACTGCACCGTCTTTGGTGGCTCCACTCAAAAAGAAATTTTTAATTGGGGGTAATTTTTTTTCAATAGCATCAACTATTTTTTCAACTTTAATCACTTTTTCCGCATCAATAGACAAAGTCGCACCGGCCACTTCTGCTTGCACGATAAATAAATTCTGCTGAACTTCCAAGATAAGCTCGGAAAATTTTATTTTCTGATCTTTGACTTCAAAAATTTTATCTTTGGTTCTAGCTCGAGCCAACCCTAAAAAGGAATTCACTTCATCAAGCGCACCAAGAGCTTCGGTGACAATTGAACTTTTAGAAATGCGCTGATCACATCCAAAAGTTTTAGTCATACCCTTATCTCCTTTTCTAGTATACAACATAGCTTTATTCTACTCTTTTTAAAAAATGCAAACTATAGTTCACAGACTCCAGAAACACAAGCAAATTCTTTGGCTCCAGTAGTATTATCTGTTGCTTCATATTGAGAGAGTTTTGAAAAATCAATTTTACCGATAAATTTTGTTCGTCTTTCATATTCTTCTTTGGTAATTGCTTCATAAGGGGCTAGTTGATAAACATGTTCTGAACGTGGAAGAAAAGAAAGTCCACCAATAGATTCCCAATTTTCATAGACGAAATTGCCGACAGCTATCCATTCATCCGGTCCCACATAAATAGTAGCCGAGGGATTATGTTCCACAAAGTGATCTTTAAGTCTTTTCCATTCTTTAATTAAGTCTAAAGCAGAAACATCATCTTTAAAAATTGCTCCCTCCGGTGCTTTGACTGGAAATTCTAAAACAAAAGTAGTAGCCAAGGCTTCAGATTGACCAACTTCCGGCAAGCATGGTACTCCTTGATCCCGAGCCATTTGTAACAAAGTGTCTGTGTGAGAAATACGTACTCGACGAATAAAATATGGAGCATACCAAGGATGCATACCTGAGCCAACTCCTAAAAGTTGCCCAGAATTACCATGAGGTTTTACACAAGTAATAGCGGTTGAAGCATTAATACCAAAACGTTTGGCATATTTCTTATTTGTTTCAATAGAATCAAGACGAAGAGCATCAAGTACTTTGTCATCCCTGATTATTTTATTGTCATAATAGCCAGTTAAAGACACCCCAAGTAATCTCTCGGATTCACAATTTTCTTTCCATTTTTTTGAAAGATAACCAAAATCAGTCAAAGTAGATTGGTAAGTCCCAAGTAAGGTTGCTAATTCCATTTTTCTTTTTAAGGTTTCCGCTGTATCTTTCGGACGAATCACAATACTGGTTAAATTACAAAATTGTTTGGAACGCAAATAAATTTCTCCGCAAGGATTCATTCCTATCTGCCTTTCATCCTTGAGGGCTTCCCAGCGACGGGCGGGTAATTGTTTTTCTAGTCCACCTCGGTTAAAGATTCCGCGTTCTCCAGATTTAGATTTTACTAAAGCAGTCCATTCATTTAAAAATTCTTCGGCAGATGGTTTGGAATTATAAACTGCTGAATTGTTCGCCATACTGCGTTGACCCTCCGTCAGGTAGAATTGTCCTTTTTTAGCATCGCGCATTTCTGTATCCTCCAATTCAGAAAGCGAAATAAGCGCGCTCCTTCGTACTCCGCCAGCCACTACAATCATTCCTATCTGGCAAATAATATCGTGCATATCCAAATTAGAGAGACGACGACCTTGTTTTGATAAAATTTTACGCCTAGCAAATTCCATCAAGTCCATTAATGGTTGCGGTCCGGAAGCCCTACCACCAGCAGTCTCCAGACGCGCCCCAGCCGGCCTAATCATACTATAATCAAATTTTATATCTTTTCCATCAAACCAAGCCTTGAGTCCTAAAACAAAAGCATCTGCCCAACCTTCTTTACTGTCTATTACAACATAAGTAGTTGGTTTTTCTTTTGTTTGTTTTTTTATTTGCGGAAATTGTTGAACATTTTCCCATTCAACCGCAAAACCTAGCCCAGCTCCACACATTGAAATATACATAATCTCCCCTAAGTCTTGAGGACAAGTAGGAGCAATATAGGAACAATTATAAGCCCAAACATTGGACTGACGACAAGCCTTCCCAGCAGACCATAAAAGACGCATTGAAGGGCAAATATCTTGATTTAAAATAGCTTCTCGAACATCTGTATATTCTCTAGTGGTAAGTTTATCCCCTATATTTTCTTTCATATAAGACATATAACGGTCAATCGCCTCAATCCATGTCTCCCTACGGCCTAATTCTGGAACCCATCGGGAATAAAATTGGTAAAAAATATATTCCGAATAAGGACTATAAAAATATTTACTGGACTCTTCCACTGCAAGTCTAATATTTTCTGAAACCGGACCGAAGGCTGCCCGAAGTTCTGAGCGCTTATTGCGGTAAAGAATATATTTTTTGGCAGTGTCGGTAAAACCATTTTTCATTAATTCTTTTTCCACGAAATCTTGAACCATTTCAACTGTTGGTAAAAATTTTGCTTTTTTATTTTTACTTATTAATTCTGACTGAAGACCTAACAAAGTCCTGAAGACACGATTGGACACTGCCCCTGATTCTATTTCCCCTCCTTCTCCTGTTACTTCAAAAGCTTTTAAAACAGCCCGAGTAACCCTTGGAAGTTCAAAAGAAACAACTTCACCAGTTCTCCTACGAATTGATTTAATTTTTTTTAATTCACTTTTTAAAATTTTTTTTGTTTTTTTCATTTTAATTTAAGTTGTTTTGGGATGAAAGATACTGATAAACGACAATTTTTTCTCTTTCTTTTTTCTTATTAAAAAATTATAAATGGTGGGCGAGAGAGCAAAAGCAAAAACAACATTACTAAGTAAGTGAAGTGCGGTAAAAGGAATTTGTCCAACTAAAGATCCGAAAAATGATTGATGGAAAAAAATCGGACCAACTGAAAGACCGGTAAATGCATCAAAAAACAGTGTTCCAAAAATTGCAAAACGCACATATCCCCATTTATCTTTTTTTCCACCTGGGACGCACTTTTGGGCGGAAAAATAACGAGCAGCCCACAAACCAAGTATCCCATAAGCAATAGCAGTAAAAAATGTTTGTATTCCAAGTGTCCCGGTTACAATATCGTAAAGTAAAATACTTAAAACGGCAAAAGAAAAACCGACGAATGCTCCGTAGACCTTACTAAAAGGCATCATGGTCGCTAAAATCGGCTCAACATTAGGCGCGCGGAACGGAATAAGACGCACCAACAGACATAAAATAAGTCCTAGAAAAAATTTAAAATAATTTTTGATGCTCGCTTCCATGTCAAACCATTATACACGAAAAGAGTCCCTTAATGTAAAGTGGATAACTCCAATTTTAAGCGATTTTTAGAAAAAATTACTTTAAGCAACACCAAAAAAAATAAAACAAGGTATGTTTTTAAAAACGTAGCTTTTGCAGGGGTTTGACGAGCGACGGCGCGAAAATTTCAGGCCTTCGGCTCTGAGAGCCTCAGGCTCGAAGAGATTTTTTATGCTTCAAAAAATCCGTACCAAAAAAAACTACGTTTTTGTTTTACGTCATTACAGGTAATTCCACAAAGAAAGCAGAACCCTTACCCGCCCCTTCAGATTCCGCCCAAACACGCCCTTTGTGGGCTTCTATTATTAATTTTACAGAATAAAGACCGTAACCCGTACTATCTACATTTATTTTAACAGAATCTTTGCCCCGTCCGCCTTCAGTAAATAAATTCTTTTTATCTTCTTCTGTTATACCGACACCAGTATCTTTAACAGAGAGTCTCGCTTTGCCACTTTCAGCTTCCAGCCCAACTATTATTTTTCCTTCCTTGGTGTATTTAATAGAATTTTCAATTAAGTTGTTTACCACCTCCTTGAGCCAGATAGAGTCTCCAAAAACACTACAAATATTATCATTTTTTATTTCTGTTTCAATTTTTAAACCTTTTGCTTCGGCTGAAATTTCTTTTTCTGATATTGAATTTTTAATTAAATTATTAAAATCAATCACCTTCATATCATATTTAATTAATCCTTTTTGCATATTCGAAGCATTCAAAACCAAATCAACCGTTTCAATCCCCATATTGTCTGACTCAAGTCCTTGCTCCGCAAACTTTTTCAACTCCGGAGTTACTTCCCCGAAGGTGCCGTCCAACATTCCGGCAAAAATATATTTGGAACGAGTAAAAGAGCCCTTCACTTTATGGGTAACGAGATGTACCAGAGACTCTCTTTGTTTAAGTAAATCTTGAAGGTCAACATTAAGCTTTACCAGTTCTTCTTTTTGTTTTATCTCTTTTTTAACACTGCGAATTAAAAAGTATCCTAAAACTATTGAAGCGACAAAAGTAAAACCATTCAAAACCATATTAGTAGGAGTTTTAATAAAGAAAAATTGTGAACCAATCAAAATCACAAGTCCCCAGACTAAAGCTTGCGTTGCGATAAGCTTTACATTAAAAGCTCTAAAACGAACCATAAGAATACTGATGTAAATCATAAATATTACCATACCAAACAATCCATATAATTCGAGTTGGGAATTTGGCAACAAGCCTATTTTTGTAAGATAAGTCGCTAAAAATTCCATTCCAAAGAAAGAAAAGAGAAACAATTCAATCCCTACCCCCATGAGAATTATTTGTTTTTTAAAGTCGGGAATTGCCTTACGATATCGATAAATAATCAGTATAAGAATCCAAACCATTGCTAGTACGCCAAGCAAAGTGCCATAGGCCTTAAGGGGAAACCACTCAAAATCAAACGCATCGCAATTAGTTAAGTTAAAACCACTCAAGTTAAGAGGGGTGGAAGCAAGAAAAATAATAGGAGCAAGTAATGCGAGAAAAAAAATCTTAAGTCGAACTGAAACGTCCTTCTTCTCAAGAAAAACATAAATAAAATAAATGCAGAATATTGAAAGCAGACCTAAAATCAAACTAAAGAAAGACCAGATAAATAATATGAAATCGCTGTGAATATTTGTCCATGCAATAAGAGTCGATACTGTCCAAAGTGAGAAAAATATAGAGATTGCTAAAAGAAGCCTGTTGAGTAAAAACTGCTTGCCTTTCCAAAAGGCATATAAACTGAAAAAAAGTGCAATTACTGTGGCTGGAATTTGCGCATAATACAATAGCGCAGGCACATCGGGAGAATAAAAGAAAAATGTAGGTTCAGGAAATAAATAGCAAATCATATAGTATTGTCTGTCTCGTTAATTTGTAAAAGGTTCTCTTCGTCGGATCCAATATTATCATTGATTGATGTGTCTGTTTTCCCGACTGGAATTACACAAATATTATCATCCAAATCTACGTCACAATAGTCCACAGAGCACTCACGGTCTTCTGAAAGACATATGCTAGCTGCTTCGCAATCAGTTATATCGTCACCACATTCCCTGTACAAATCAGGTGCGTATTTCACCATTTCGGAATAATAGAACATTTCAGTACAATCATCATCCTCACAACCTGTAAAACATTTTTCTGTGACAGGGTCGCACGTGCCTTCATATCTAACCAAATAATCATGATTAACCATGAAGCGATAATAAGAAACAATACCAATCATAATAATGAGTAGTGCCAGGACATAGAAAAAAAAGTTCTCGCGAAAATGTATATATCTAATTTCCATAGTACTGTGGATAGTATATCATAAGCTTAATATTACGTGAAGATAGAAAGGTGTATTTGTTATGAAATAAAGAGTAGGTATGTTCCAATCCCAGTTATGCAAATAGCGATGATTTTTTGCCAAAGATGTTTTGTTTGTATTTTTTCAACTGTTATCTTCGGGAAAAAAATAGTTAAGAATATACCAATAGTCAGAACGAAAATCGGCTGAAAAGAATCCACAAGAAGTACGAGTGCGATAGGAGCAAGCAGATATGCAAATGAAAATATAATATTCCCAAATATAAAAAGAGATTCGTTTAGAATATTAAGAGACAAAATTGCTTTAGAATTATTGCGTATTGCTAATAGAAATTTATTACGATATGAACGTATAAACGCAAAAATTATGATACCTATTAAAACAAGCATGAGATGCTCCCAGAAGAGTGACCGCCAAACATTTTCCTCAAGCGCAACCGCTTTAAAGATAACTGATCCAAGCGCCCAAAAAAAAGAGGCAGCAAGCATGAGTACTATGGTTTTTCGACGAAGTTTAAACTTATTCTCCACATCTATCTCAAAAGAAATAATCGTCGTGCCAAGAATAACAATCGCCATAGCAATGAGTTTTATTTGAGTTAGTACTTCACCAAGAACAAAATAACCCAATATTAATCCAAATACTGGCACAAGCTGGTAAAATACAATAGTAACCGAAGCTTCTTCTTCTTTTAGAGCTAAAAGATAACACCACAATACCAGTATATTTAGAATTCCAACCACTGAAAGAACAATAATATGAACTCCATCAACATCTAATACTGTCCTGTCCGCTAAAAAGAAAAAAGGCAATGCAAAAATGGAAAGAAGAGAAGAGAAAAGAAGGAGTGTGCCAACTCCACTTTCTTTGAAATATTTCTCTAATAGAATTTTATCTATGTGATTTGTTAAAGCATATAGAAAAGAACCAAAGAGTGCTATAAAAAACCAAACCATGTGAATAAGTATATTACTTAATTGTTATAAGTCAACGAAACTTTATATTTTTTTAGTAAAAAACTGGGTTTATATTTTAATTTTGAATTTCTCAAACCTTGAATTCCTAAATCTTGTTCCCAATTATAGTATTTAATCCCTTGGTTTTTTAATATTTTTGCTTCTTCAAAATTTAATATGTCATAAACCGATGAATGAAAAGAAATATCGGCTTTTATGAAGTGAGAAATAGCATAGTTATCAGCTAAAATTTCAAATATTGAAAACCCAATTAAAATATTTTTCAAATACAATGATAAAACTTTTATATTTTCATTGTCAGCTTGGAATAATTTTTCAAATGCTTTATACTCACTTAATTCAAAATAGTTTTCTATCTTTTTATTTTTTGTCCATTTTTTAAAAACTTCCAAGTATTCATTTTTTGATATTTTTTTAACTGAAGAATATTGTCTAATAAAAAAGTCTGGGTATTTTTTAATAAATTGCCTAATTCTTTTACTCGAACTATTTTGATGCCAAGCATCCATGTTTGCCAGATGTGAAGTGGAATAAATATAATCATGAGAATTTAAATCAGGAATCGCTGAGAATCCTAATTTCATTAGAATTTTTGCCATTTCTTCAGGAATTAGTTTTAGTGAAGAAGTTTGGTAATTCTTTTTAGAGAAATTAATTAATTCTAAAGCAGTTTCTGAAATTTTATTTTTTCCAATAAACGAAATAAAAGGCTTGCCAGAAATATAGTCACTGAAAACAACAACTAAATTTTTATTTAACTGAGATATTTCCATATTGTTAGATATATCCCAAATCCACATACTGATAAAATTAAAATCGGAATATGGTGGAAATTTAGAGGTAAATTTTTCGACATCTTTTTTGTCTGAAAATTCTAATTTTTTAAATTGTGGAAATTCTGGAATCATAATATTTTATTGAATTCTTCAAATATCCCGTCTATTAAACATGTCCGCCCCCTTGGACTCGAACCAAGGACCCTCGAGGTATAAGCTCGATGCTCTAACCAGCTGAGCTAGGGGCGGATGTTTTTCTAAGCTTTTATTTCTTCTTTCCTTTTCAATAATATACCATAAGCAGTTAAGATTTTTTCATATTCTTCCTGTTCTAAAGTTTCCACTTCAATCAATTTCAAAGCAATAGCGGTAAACGCTTTTTTATGTTCAGCTAATACTTTTTGCGCGGTTTTTAATCCATCGTCAATAATTCTTGAAACTTCCCCATCCACTTTCGTAGAAACAGTTTCCGAAAATTCTTTTCCCGCTATTTCACCATATTGAGGACGACCACCAGAGTCAACCAAAGCTATTGGACCGATCACATCCGACATTCCCCATCTCGTTACCATCGCCCGAGCTAAATTCGTCGCCACTTGCAAATCACTTGATGGTCCGGTTGTGATATCTCCGAAAATCATTTGCTCTGCCACATAACCACCAAGTGACATAGCAATATCATCAATAAATTCTTTTTTTGATTGTAGGCGTCGCTCTTCGAGTGGCAATTTCAAAGTATAACCTCCGGCATTTCCTCGGGCAATAATAGAAACTTTATGTACTGGGTCAGCATAAGGAAGCACAGAAGCCACAATGGCATGTCCGGCTTCATGATAAGCGGTAATTTCTTTTTCCTTTTTAGAAAGCAAATGACTTTTACGCTCAGGACCCAACATTACTTTCTCAATTGCACGGATTAAATCAAATTGAAAAACTTTCTTACGATTCTCCCGAGCCGCCAAAATTGCGCCTTCATTCATCAATGAATACAAATCTGCTCCAGAAAAACCTGGCGTCCGTTCAGCCACTAATTTCAAATTAATGTCTTCGGCTAGTGGCTTTTTGAAAGCGTGAATTTTAAGTATTTCTTCGCGATCCGCGCGATCTGGTAAATCAAGAATTACTTTTCGGTCAAAACGTCCAGGACGAATAAGCGCCGGGTCCAGTACATCCGGTCGATTAGTCGCCGCCATAACAATAACTTTATCATTTGGTTCGAAACCGTCCATTTCCACCAAAATTTGGTTTAAGGTCTGTTCACGTTCATCATTTCCCCCGCCGAAACCTCCCCCACGGGTACGCCCAATAGCGTCTATTTCATCCACAAAGATAATTGCCGGAGCTGCTTTTTTGGCCATTTTAAAAAGATCCCGCACACGAGAAGCCCCAACCCCAACAAACATTTCCACGAACTCACTTCCAGAAAGATGAAAAAACGGCACCGAAGCCTCTCCGGCTACCGCCCGCGCCAACAAAGTCTTACCTGTCCCCGGAGCTCCTGTCAAAATTACACCTTTTGGTATCCTAGCCCCAATATCCAGAAACTTTTTTGGGCTTTTTAAAAAATCCACAATTTCTTTTAATTCTTCTTTTGCTTCTTTACACCCGGCCACATCTTTAAAAGTTACCTTATTTACCTTATCATCCGGATTAGTAATACGCGCCTTGGACTGGCCAAAAGTAAAAGCCTGCATACCGGCACCTTTTACCTGCCTAGATAAATACCAGAAGAAAAATACAATAAAAACTATTGTTAATAAAAGAGAAAGATTATTTAAAAGAAAATACATAAAACCACTTTCATCTTTTATTTGAATATCAGTTTTAGCCAAAGCCGATGCGGTCACTCCGTAATCAGAAAGCGTTTGTGAAAGCGGTGAATTGACTTCTTTTTTAGATTCCTTCACCTCATCATTTTGATAAGTGATAGTTAGACGATCACCTTCCACCACGACAGTTTTTATCTCTCCCGCCACAATACTGTTTGCCAATTCGGAAATTGAAACTTGAGGAGTAACTTTTCCGTCTCCAGATACAATTAAATAGAGTGCCGTAATCAGCATAAAAAAAAGCAAGGCACCAGCAATATTGGCTCCGAATTTTGTTTTTTTAGGAGTCTTTTTACCTTTGTTTTGTGGTTCTTTTTGATTTAAAAAATTAAAATCCATTTTGAGATAATAACACAAAAAAACTAAAAAATCTATGTTAAAATACATTTATGGCTAGTTATGCAGAAAATCGCAAAGCGAGGTTTAATTATGAATTCTTGGAAAAATACGAAACCGGTATTGAGCTTTTGGGTACGGAAGTGAAGTCTGTACGCAATAGCCAAATGTCACTTGAAGGAGCTTTTGTCATTATTCGTGGAGGTGAAGCATTTTTAATCAATGCAAATATTCCTCCCTTCCAATCGAAAAATGCGCCAAAAGATTATGACCCACTGCGTAACCGAAAACTTTTACTGACCAAAAAAGAAATTATTGAATTAGCCGGAAGCGAGAAAAATAAAAGTTTGACAATAGTACCAATTTCAGTGTATAATAAAAATAGAAAAATTAAAGTGGAAATTGCTCTAGTAAAAAGCAAAAAGCAATTAGACAAAAGAGAAACGATCAAGAAACGTGAAACTGATCGGGAGATTAGGCGCGAATATAAAGAACGTTGAAAACACAAATATGGGGATGCCAGGCATAGACAGTTGGTCTATTGTTATTGATGCATACCGAGCATGAACATAATCTCGTAAAAATTTGTTCAAATGTTAATTGCAAAATTGACTGCTAAAGCAAAAGCTGTATTTTCTCCATACTTCGGTATGAATGATTTCGCTTTCGCTTCAGTTTCCGCTTCGGCGTAAACTGATGTCTCCCTTATAGACTTCCGATATATAAGAAGGGGCATAATATTATCGGGATAGGAAAAAGATTGCTCTAACTTTTTTCCAAAACAAAGGAGCTCGATTAAAAAATATTTGGCTCGTTTAAGAATTTTTTAATTTAAACAAAAAAAGCGTGCTATGTATGTAGACTTCTTTACAAAAATCTTCTGCACGGGGATTCGATTTCCCCCATCTCCACTGCTTCGCTAAAGCTTCGCAGTGCACAGCACAAGAAATTTAGCGCAAAAACTCTCCTAGTAAAGAGGGTTTTTGATTTTTAGCATAAAAATAAGCAGTGAGTCCTGCGAAGCCTTGGCGTAGCAGGGCCACATGCTACAATTTATTTATGTATTATGTCTACATACTAAAAAGCAAAAAAGACGGTTCGTGCTATAAAGGAATAACGGAAAACTTGAAGAAAAGAATATATGATCATAACCACGGCTCCAATAAATATTCTTCTACAAAATCTCCATTTGAGTTAATTTGGTATTGTGCATTTCTAGACAAAAAGAAAGCCTTAGATTTTGAAAAATATATAAAACAAGGCTCTGGTTTTGCTTTTGTTAATAAAAGATTAATTTAAATTTAGATAAGTAAATTATCGCAATCCATTTTCCACCATAAGAATTGTTGTTTGAATAAAATTCTATTTATTTTCTAAAATACTTATAGCTTCTATTATCCATTTACCCCGAAGTGTATCTTTCATTTGTTTTATTTCTTCAAAAGAAAACCATTTCGCATTCAGTATTTCGTCTTCTGGAAATTTTAATTCTCCACCAACTATTTCAGCCTCAAAAGCATGTTTTACTGCATCAGTCGATATTGCTTGGAAAATACCTATTTCTTTTATTAACTCAACATCATATCCTGATTCTTCTTTTGCTTCTCGAACTGCTGTTTGTTCAAAAGATTCTTCTATATCCACTTTGCCCGCTGGAAAATTCCAAAGCATATACGCTTTTGGTTGTTTTTCTTGAAGTAAAAGATATTTACCCTCTTTTTTAATAACAACACCCACAACCACATCTACTTTTATATTTTCTTTCTGCATAATTTTAATTATAACATTTTTATTTAGGGTTAATTAGATAATTTTTTGCTTCTTTTAAAAAAGCAATATCTCTTGGAACAATATAAGCACTTCCTTAGGCCTATTTTTTTTATTTAGTTATTTAACATCATTAACTTCGTTAACATCCTAGAGAGTGAGGGTGTAAAGAGTGGTTCTATTGGTGTTGGTATTTATCCTATTTTAGTAATAAACTATCATTTGAGAGGATTCTGGGAACACTCAACCATTACCAAGTGTTAACGATCTTAAGACTCGAACATACATCAGGTTCCAGTAAATAAGTTCTAACGTCATTTATTAGTTTCCACAAACAAAAAAATTACCTAATTTTTCCGACCGGTAGAATTAGGTAATTTATTAATGTTGTTATAAATAAAAAAGTGGCGAGCCCGATTTGGACCCGCCAGGTTCCGCTGTTCAGGCAAGGAAAAAGTATACAGGCATAGCCGTAAGGGCTCCAGTCGCGACGGCTGCCCAAAAAGTCAGGGAGAGCATGTCGTCCGCCCAAACATCGCAACGAGCGAGCCATTCCCGAACTGCCTTGGTCCGGGAAAACCCCTCAAGGGAAGTCACCGAAACCGCTATAAAAATAACGATCGCCACTGCAATAACCACTGTAATCACCTCCTTTCTATATTCATTATGCATAATTTTAATCTAAAGTAAATATTTGACTTCCTAGCTCGAATACGCTATTATCTCTTTAGTTAAGACTTACTTATATCAATTGCGCGAAAGAATAAACAACCAAATACGGGCGAAGGAACTTCGGGTTTTAGACAGTGAAAACAAAAATCTCGGTGTTTTGAGCATTAAAGATGCTCTAGAATTGGCTCAAAGTAAGAATTTAGATTTAATCGAGATATCCCCGAACGGCAATCCCCCGATTGCCAAGTTAATGGATTTTGGAAAGTACCAGTATGAAGCCAATAAAAAATTAAAAAAGGCCAAGGCTGGAGCAAGTAGAACAGAAACCAAGTCAATTCAAATTAAAATAGGCACCGGAGACCATGATTTGGAATTAAAAGCGAAAACTGCTTCAAAATGGATTAAGGAGGGACACAGAATCAAAGTTGAACTTTTCCTTGCTGGTCGCGCAAAATATATGGATGAAAAATTTTTAAAAGAACGTTTAGACAGAGTGTTACATTTAATCACTGAAGATTATAAAATATCAGATGCATATAAAAGAGGTCCAAAAGGTTTAACTACCACCATAGAAAAAAAATGAAAGGAATGAAAACAAATAAATCATATTCAAAAAGATTAAAGCTTACCAAAAACGGCAAGATAATTTCCCGCAAGGCTGGTTTTAATCATTTTAATGCCAAGCAATCACGCAATAAACAACTGGCCGGTAAAAAGGGTCAGAATTTTGTTATTAAAAACAAACCTAAAAGCCACTTATTACCATTTAGCTAAAAAATCATGACAAGAGTAAAAAAGGGAGTACATGCGTTAAAAAGAAGAAGAAGCGTCTTAAAACAAACCAAAGGGATGCGTCATGGACGGTCTACCAAAGAACGCCAGGCAAAAGATGCCTTATTACACGCCGGAAGTTATTCCTTCGCACACCGAAAAGATAAAAAATCACACAATCGAAAACTTTGGAATATCAAAATAAATGCCGGAGCTCGCGAGCTTGGTATGTCTTATTCAAAATTAATCGGCGCACTACATCAAAAGAACATAATGCTAGATAGAAAAATTCTTTCCATTTTTGCCGAGTACCATCCTAAAACTTTCGCTAAAATTTTAGAGGCTGCTAAATAAAAAGAATTTTTAAAATTCTACTAACTATTAGAAACAGGGTCTTTCACGATTTTATATTCGGCTACTTTGTCTTTTTTAACTAGAGCAATAACATCTTCTAAAAGTTTTTTAGGATCAGCCCCAGAAACAATCTTATCATTTGGACGATGGCCCTTTACAACTATTTCCTTGAGCTGGGCTCCCATTTCCCACGGACCCTCAAAAATACCAATCGGTTTCTTATCTTCAAAGGCAACCGTAAATTCATGGATAGTACCAATTCTCCCGCAACCGCAAATTACTGCATCCGCACTGCGAGTAAGTAATAAGTCCCGTCCCGAATAGCCAAAACCGGTATAAATGATTAAATCCATATAATCAATAGGAAGCTTGTAAATCTCAACATGCTCGCGTTCAGAAGCAGCTGGAGATATACCAATGGAAAAACCACCCTCTTCTTTGATTCCCATGGCAGTCCAAAAAGGAAATCCAGTAGTCGCTCCCGTTACCAAAACTGCTCCCTGGCGAGCAATCTCTCGTCCGAGTTCTTTGGCTTTTTCCAATGCATCTATTCCACAATTTCCTGTTTCTGCCGCACCAGAAACACAAATCTTTATCTGACGATGTCCATGCTTATTTAAAAAATTAATTTTAGAATCCATATTTCTATTTTATATTACAATTTAAAATTACGCTATAACCTTGTTCTGGAGCATAAGCCTCAATCCCTAAATTATCCCTGAGCTTCTGCACTAAAAACATCGCTGACTTTGGTTCACCCATTACCACAAAAACTTTCTTAACACTATCTTGCATATCTTGCACAAAATTCAGCAAACCATCTGAATCTTTATGTCCTGAATATCCAAGAATTGTTACAACATGCGCCCGCACAACTACATCTTCGCCAGTAATACGAACTGTTTTTACTCCTTCTTGAATTAAACGTCCCGGAGTGCCAACAGATTGATATCCGGTTAAAAGAATTGTGTTATTCGGGTCCGGTAAATAATGTCTTTCATGATGCACGATACGTCCGCCAGTTGACATACCGCTTCCAGCAATAATTATTTTTGGATTTGGTATTTTATTAATCATTTGAGACTCTTTAGATTTTAAAGTGCTATGTAGCCCCGGAAAATCAAATAAATATTTATCGTGCGTCATAACTTTTTGAGAATTTTCATTAAAATAATTTTTATATTGTTTAAAAACTTCCGTTAACCGAATAGCCAAAGGAGAGTCAAAAAAGATAGGCATAATTGGTATGCGATTATTTTCTACTAAAGCATTAAGTTCAAACAAAAGCTCTTGAGAACGCTCTAGTGAAAAAGTAGGAATAATCAGTGCTCCTTTTCTCTTATAATTATTTTCAATTGTTTCTTCTAAATATTTTCGGCGATCATCCCTTGATTCATGATTCCTGTCTCCATAAACACTTTCCATAATGAGATAGTCTACATCAGTAACTTTTTCTGTATCAGGTAAAATCGGTGATGGACTGTTCCCTAAATCTCCAGTAAAAAGAATTTTTTTACCATTATAAATAAATTCAATCATAGCTGAACCTAAAATATGTCCAGCATTCAAAAAAACTACTTCTAAATTTGGAGTTATTTTTATTTTTTCGTGATATTGAAAACCCTGCCAAAGAGACAGTGCAATTTTAATATTCTCAGAGCTATAAATTTTATCCAAATTTAAATCGGTATTCTTACCCAAAATTCCAGCCATATCTTCTAACATTGGGCTGGCAATTCCCTTGGTAGGCTCAGTAGAGTAAATTTTTCCGCGAAATCCTTCGTTGATTAATTTTGGTATTCTACCCAAGTGATCTATGTGCCCATGAGTTATAAAAAGAATATCTATAGTCTCGGGATCATAAGTAAATGGGTCCCAGTTGATATCATCTGCTAATTTTTCCCCTTGAATTAATCCACAATCAACTAAAATTTTCTTTCCGTCAATTTCTAAAAGAAAATTGGCTCCGGTAACCGAACCCGCACCCCCATAAAACGTTATTTTGGCATTTTTTTCCATTGAAGTTATTATACAGTAATTTTTTCTGTAGGGATACTTCGCCTAAAAACATAAAATAAAGCAAAACTTCCTCCAGCTAAATCAAAGAAAATATCAGAAATAGTATCTAGTAAATTAAAAGGGGTTTTTCCAATATAATTATTAACATAAATCTCAAAAATTTCCCAAGAAATTCCCAAAAATAGTACAAATAAAAGAATTTTCCAAGTTAACTTAAAATCTATCTTCTCAAGTGACAATTGAAAAATAGGCAAATATTTTGTAGAAAAAAACCAGAAAAAAAACAAACCCACCCAAAAGCCTCCCAAAAAATGCATCGGCATGTCAAACCACCAAATAGAATAATACCAATAAAATTTTTGGGCCATAATATCTGCCGTAAAAATAAAAAACATCATAAATACTAGATGTTTTAAAAGCCTTTCTCTTTTCATTATTTTATTTTAACACATTTTTAAGAAAAAATCCGCCATTGCGGAGTTCTTCTTAGGACTATTTCTGATGTATTACCATAGCTTAATAGCTAGGTGGGTGTTAGACACGAGAAACCAAGGTTAAACGTGATCGAAACTCCCATAAAATAGTGTTCTAGGTAATAACCGGAAATAACCCTACTAAAAGTATAATCTCTAAAAAAATAAAAGCAACTAGACAGAAGAGTTTTTTTGTTTTTAAATTACTCATCCACCCCAAAACGTTTATAGTCGTAAGTTTTTTGATTACCAAACCAGTGTTTGATTTCATGTTCCGCTTCTTCAGGAGTTTCTGAACAATGAATAATATTTGCCACAGCTCTTTTTTCTTTATTAGCAAGTGCTGGACTGTCAATAGAAAAATCTCCGCGAATAGTACCAACAACAGCTCTATATGGCAAAGTATCTCCGGCAAGTTTTCGTACAATATCCACTGCATGCACTCCTTGAATTACCATTTTAACCAATGGTGCTGATTTCATATAATCAACTAGCCACTTTCTTATCTCCGGACCAATTTTAGAGGTATCAGTAGTGCCAAAATCAGTCAGCATATCGTATCCATATTTTTCATAGGTAGACTTAGTTTTTTCTCCCAATCGCGTAATCCATGCCTCATCTTTCGGATAATGATCATGGAGTTGCTCGTGAGTTGGTTGAAACATTTCTAGGGCCACAATCTTTAAATCCCTTTGTTCAAAACGCTTAATAACTTCACCTATCAAACCCTTCTTAACTCCGTCCGGCTTAATCATTACATATGTCTGTTCTTCTTTTAAGTGTTTCATATTAACTATTCTAGCAGAAAAAAATACTTTTGCAAAAGTTAATTCTCTTAATCTTCCATGCTCCTAGGTAACACATTTTTTTGTTTTCCGCAGGAATACATATCTTTTTTAAAAATTTGCTGTGCCTCAAGGTCAGATCCATTTTTTATTGCCAACATAATTCCAGCAATTTTATAAGTACCATAGCCTAAAGATTTAAATAATTTTATATAAACATCTGGACCTTTGGCTTCAAATCTTCCAATAGTAGCATCTTCGTGTGGAAACACACCTTTAAAAATACCGTTTTTACATAAAACCCTATCAATACTACTAATAGATAATTCCGGTGAAGAACTATAAGTAACAGAAAAACAAGAAATTACACCTCCATAGGAACCAGACTCAACACCCTTTAAGGTTTCTGCAGAAGTAAAAAAAATATTTTCATAACCTAAATATTGTTCTATGCGGGAATTTTTCGTCAACACAGTAGCCTTGAATTCTAAATCTTTCCCGAAAGAGCTACCAGCAATTTCCGATATGGCTTTTGTATCACCAGATCCTATATCTAAAACCATTTTGTTCGGAAGAGTTTTGACATATTCTAAAAAATATTGAAGTCCTTCGAAGGAACAAATGTACGTTCTTCCATCTCTAAACTCATTACTATAACCAAAATTTGCCTCTGTTTGTTTATATTCCTTTTTCTGCTTGGCAATATTTCTTAATGTGTCTATATGAGATTCCATATAATTTTATTCCATACTTGCATACCTCGCCATAATTTCGGCTTCCACTTCGGTGCGGTCACGACCGTATTTTACATAAGAAAGTTCTTTTAAATTGTCTACAATCTCCGGATTACCTTTTTCGGGTGCCAGAGTTTTTAGATTAAAAGGTTTGGTTGGTTGACCTTTTACTAGCATGTTTACATAAGCGTTGTAATTATCAAGCTTGGTAATATCTTGTGCGGTAAATTGAGGCTTGAATTTTGGTTCCAAAAACGTTGCGTCTTCAGTACCAACACGAAAGACCGCCATTGAACCAACATTACCAAAAACAGCATTTTTAATATTTTCTTCCAATTGAGTAATATATTGATGCGCAATATTAAGAGATAATCTATATTTTCTCGCTTCCGACAAAATAGAAGCGATGGAATCAGTTGTAACATTCTGAAATTCGTCAATGTAAAGATAAAAATCATTCATTGTTTTGCCAAACATATCCACTCTTGATAATGCCGCCATTTGAATTTTACCTACCAACACCAAGCCAATCAAGTTGGCATTAATATCACCGAGTCGGCCCTTAGAAAGGTTAACCAGAAGAATTTTCTTTTCATCCATAATTTTACGAAAATTAAAAACAGAATTTTGCTGCAACACCACCGGACGCATAATATCATTGCTAATAAAGTTATCAAATTTTGAAGAAATGTAAGGTACGAAATTCGCCAGAGACTGATCTCCAGTAGTTTGTTCAGCAGTAATCCAAAATTGCTTAATGATAGGATTTTTACATTTAGCAAGTTTCATATCCCGAAATTCTTTATCACCTAAGACACGCGTAATCTCTAAAAGAGTCGAGCCAGATTCTGGGTCTTCCATCACCAGAAATGCACTATTGCGGAAATATTGCTCAAACATCGCCCCTCCACCAATTTTCATATCAAAAAGTTTATTAAAAATTCCCATCATTTCATTAACCACAAAAGTTTTTTGCTCCGGATATTTCGGATCATATTCAAGCATATTTAAACCCATCGGTCGTGCCGTAAAAGCCGGATCAAAATAAATCACATCATCAATGCGTTCTTTGGGGATACGAGACAAAATGGTTTGAATGTCCGTGCCATGCGGATCAATATAGCAACATCCGTCTCCATTTTTGATATCTTGAGTTATCATATTGAGCATAATATTTGTCTTACCTGTGCCCGTTTGACCGATAGCATAAAAATGCCTCATACGGTCCTCGCGTGCTAAATGTATTTCCGTATCTTTGCCCCGATAATTATTTATTCCTAGAACTATTCCTTCTTGCCCCATTTCTATTGGAGCGGGAGCAATACCGGCCTTAGCTTCTTTAAGTTGAGGCTGACTGCCAATGCCAACTGGAAAATGAAAAACTGAAGAAAGCTCTTTTAAATTCATTGGTAAAATTTTGTCCGCAGAAAATGTACGATAAGAAAAATCATGAAAAAGTTTTTTTAATTCGGCTCCGCTCGCTGGTTCAAAAATAAAAGAATTGCTGGCTGCTTCAGAAAACTGATTAAAAGAAGATTCTATTTCTTTTAGAATTGCCTCCGCCCGTTCTTTACTCTCCCCTGAGGCAATCACCCGAATGTTCGCTTTCATAATAGTACTTTTTATTTTATTGCCAATTTTTTCTGTTGCACTTTCATCCACCGCTCGCCGACCTTTCATATATTTCTCTTTCTTTTCTTCTTCGTGTTCTTTTTTCCCAAAAAAAAGTTCTTTCCCAACTTTTAGAAAAGTTTTATTAAATTTGTAAAAATTATCGGCAGCGTGTTTCACAGAAATACCATCCTTTACGTCATCTAAAATCATATGGAATTCATTTATAAATTTATCACCGGCTGGCGCAACTATAAATTGAATCGCTGCGCCCTCTCCGGTAGTTTTAAGTTTAGAAAAAACATTTAAAATTGGATTCATAGGGTCATGCTCAATGTTGTCATAGGTTTTAATTGGAAGCACTCCACGCTGAGTAAAGCTGGCATAAGCACCAACCGAACCGCCCTTTTCATTGAAAATATTATAGTCATCAGCCACTTCACGAATTTTTGCATTGTGATAAAAAGCCAAAATCTGTTTTTCAAAAAGTGATAAATGCTTATTGGGAATTGCAGCGTAGACAACGACTTCATCATTTTGATTACCTAAGGCCACTTCCAAGGTAAAATAATTTTCTTTTTCATTATATTTCCCTTCGCCAATAGATTGCATCCCAGCATAAAATTGCTCCATGGCGCCGATGAATTCTTTAAAACTTTTTGATTTATCCGCCTCATCGGTGGGTGGAGGAAGAGTAATCTCAAAAAGAGTCATTTTAAGAGCTTTATAAATAGGTGTTCCTTCCTTAAAATCACACACTGCTTGCCCTGTCTTCATATATTGGATTAAAATTCGATGAAAATCATCATCGAGGTGCGGATTATTCATCGCCCCTACCACCGAAAGTGCATTTCGTACACCTTTTGTAATAACAATTCCCAAAAGTTCTTCCATCACATTGTCATGAGATTCAGGTTTTAATTTCAAAACTATTCCCTCAACTTCTTTTTCACCAATAATATTATTCTTATGAACGAATTGTTCAGTTGGGATATTTTTATATTCACCAATCACATCCCGAGTTGCATTTTCTTTCGCATGTTCCACATGTCCAAAATTAACAAGCTGCTCTTCCCGCGCTTTCACATGAGCCCGCAAATAATCAAGCTCCTCTTCTGGAGTTTTAAACTTCGGCATTTCCTTAAAGAATGACGGTTCCATTATTCTAATTATACAATAAAATTTATATTCTAGTTAGTATTTCCGCTTCCCCTTCCGTTATTAAAATAGTATGTTCAAAATGCGCGCTGTTTTTTCTGTCCGCAGTATGAAAAGTATATCCGTCATTATCTATGATTACATTTTTTGTGCCCAAGTTTATCATCGGCTCAATGGCAATAACCATTCCTGGAATTAATTTTTCTCCCTTACCAGCTTTACCAAAATTCGGAATATAAGGGTCTTCATGAATCGCGCGGCCTACTCCATGCCCAGAAAGAACTTCCACTATGCCATATTTCGCTTCTTTTCTCGAATGAATAAAGCTTTCTATAGCAGAACCGATGTCTCCTGTAGTATTTCCTCCACGCGCAGCCTCAATACCTACCTGAAGAGCCTGCTCAGTAATCTGGATAAGTTTTAAGCTTGCTGGAGCAACATTGCCGACGGCCACCGTAATGGCCATATCAGTGAAAAGTTCCTGGTGTTTGAGACCAAGGTCCAGCGCTATAATATCTCCTTCTTTTAAAATTCTATTTTTATTTGGAATTCCGTGCACCACCTCGTCGTTAACAGATACACATAAAGAAGCCGGATAAGGTTTATTCGCACCCTCCGGTCGATAATTCAAAAAAGCTGGACAGTCACCTGTTTCTTTAATTAATTTTTCTGTATATTTATTTAATTCCCAAGTTGAAACTCCAGGCTTTATTATTTCTTTTACCCTATAAAGCACATCCGCCAGTCGCTTACCCCCCTCGCGGATTATCTCTATTTCTTCAGGTGTTTTAATGATAATCATTTAATTATTGTCCCTGCAAACTTTTCCCCATTTAAACATTTTTTCAAATTATCAATCGGTTTACCGTTCATAATAATTACCTCTAGCCCCTCTTCTTCAGCTACTTTTGAAGCAATGGGGTCAAGTGGAGAATTCAGCCTCGGAGTCCATTCAGCCGGGATTAAAGCTCGATATTCAGTCCAAGAAATTTTTTCAATTTTTTTTGCATTTGGATTTATTTTGGGGTCAGAATCATAAACATAATCAATGTTTGAGAGATTGATTATTTTTTTGGCTCCGACAGTTTTAGCGGCCAGTACCGCATCCCAATCCGAGCTGCTCCCAGGCTGATAAGCTGACCCAATAACAATCGGTTTCTCCGAAGAAAATTTATTGGAAAGGTTGGCAATCACTTCGTTGTGCGCATATTCACCAAAAATAACTCTTATTAATTCCGCATTTAATTTAAGAGCCGCTATGCCAATCCAGTCCAAATCCTCGTTGGAAGGATTGGCAATTCCCCTGGCTGCTTCGTTGTATTTTCGATTAATTTTTCCTCCGCCAGTAATAATGACAAATTTCTTCCCTTTGGCAACCTGAGCTAGGATTAAATCCTTGAATTCTTTCAGAAAATTAATATCCAGTTCTTCAGGTATGATGAGCGAACCGCCCAATGAAATTATTATTGTTTCCATTTCTTTAAAATCCCAAAGTTTTAATAATTTCTTTGTGCACTTTTTCGATTGTTTGCTCACCGTTAATAGTATAAATACTGTAACCAACTTTGTCTTTAAAATAATTCATGGCTGGGATTACATTATTTACATATTCGTTAAATCTTTGTTCTATACCCTCTTTAGTATCATCTGTTCTCCCTCGCAATAAGTTGCGTTTCATTGCTTCCTCCTTGCTTAATTCAATATAAATAATTTTTATATTCTTTCTTTTATAAAATTTCATCATCGCTTCAAAACTTTCAGACTGAGCAATTGTTCGCGGGTATCCATCAGCGATTAAACAGATTTCGTCTTTCATTCCAGAAATTAATATATTAGTAAATAAACTGGTTGTAATAAAGTTAGGTTGTAAAAACCCTTTTTCCAGAGTTTCTTTTATTATCTGTCCAGTATAACTACCACTTTCAATAACCTTTCTAAATTCAGCACCAGTTGAGGTATATAAAATATCAGATACTATGTTTTTATCTTTTAAATATTCTCGCAACAAATCAACCTGAGTTCCTTTACCCGAGCCAATTATTCCAAAAAATATAAACGTTTGTGGTTGCATATGTGTTATAATAGCACAAATTATGAAAAAGGAAATTATTACAATCTGTGGGAGTTTGGGAAGCGGAAAATCAAGCACCGCAAAAAAAGTAGCCGAAGTTCTCGGTTTTCAGCATTTTTCTTCCGGAGATTTTTTTCGACAGGTTGGGCTAGAATTGGGTTTATCGATCAATGAGATAAATAAAAGAGCAGAAACTGATCCGAAGATAGATGAAATGACAGATCAAAAACTACGGGATATGCGTGACAAAGAAAAGATTGTTATTGATTCACGGACGGCTTATCATTGGATCCCCGAGTCATTTAAGATTTACCTTGATCTTTCCACCGAAATAGCCAAAAATAGAATTTTGAATAATTTAAAAGAAAATCCATTAAGGCAACAAAGCGAAGGGACATCTACCTTGGAAGATATCTACGAAAAAATGCGGGAGAGGTTTGCCAGCGAACAAAAAAGGTATTGGGATTTATATAAGATAAACAATACTGAAAAAAGCAATTTTGATTTAATCATCGATACAAACAAAAACAACCTAGAGCAGGTTGTTGAAATTATTGTAGCAGAATATAAAAAGTGGAGAGAAAACTAATACTCCCTCATAGAAATCTGTGCATCGACTTTTTTTATTAAGTCTAGAACAACAGAAACAACAATCAGGATAGACGTGCCCCCTAAGGCAAAAGAAGTATTTCCAGTGATAAACTGCATAATCAGAGGCAAAATCGCCACCACCCCCAAGAATACGGCTCCCAGAAGGGTAATGCGACTCAAGACCTTTGAAATATATTCTGAAGTGGACAACCCTGGACGAATCCCTGGAATGAAAGCACCGTTTTTTTGTAAATTAGCAGAAAGCGCTTCAGGATCAAAAGTGACAGCAGTATAAAAGTAAGTAAAGAGAAAGACAAAAATAAAATAAAAGACCGCATAAAGGACCGAGGTCTGCGTAAAAGCCATAAGAAAATGAGAAATATTTACCAAAATCTCATTACTAAAACGTGACAAGAAAGTTCCAATCATTTGCGGAAAAAGCAAAATAGAAAGCGCAAAAATTATCGGGATAACTCCAGCTTGATTGACCCTTAGAGGCAAATAAGTAGAACCGCCGCCGTACATTTTCATCCCCCGGACCCGTTTCGCATAGGTGACCGGAATTGGGCGTTCCGCTTCCGTAACCAATACAATTCCCGCTAAAATAACTACCCCCACCACTGCAAATACAAGATAAAGAGGAATTTGGGAAACATCAAAAGTAAAAATATGCTGGCTGACCCAAACAGGAAGCTGGGAAACTATTCCCGCAAAAATTATCAGAGAAACCCCGTTACCAATGCCAAATTCAGTGATAAGTTCACCAATCCACATAAGCAAAATTGAACCCGCAACCACAATTAGTAAATTAGTAATGCGATCAAAAGCGGTTAAGTTAATTAAAATATTTTGCTGTTCAAGAATATATAAAAGACTAAAACCTTGAATAGCCGCAAGTGGCACTGTGAGCAACCTGGAATATTGAGCAAATCTTTTTCTCCCAGCTTCTCCTTCCTCATGATAAATTCTCTTCAGAGAAGGAACCATAATAGTAAGAAGCTGCATAATAATAGAACTAGTAATATACGGACCAACACCGAGCATAATAATCGATAAATTAGAAAGTCCGCCACCAGAGAAGATATTTAAAATACCAAAAAATTGATTATTAGTAAGAAATCTGGAAAGTTCAGCTGTGTCAATTCCTGGAATAGGAATAGAGGAAAGCAACCTAAACATTATTAACGCAAAAAAAACGAATCCTACTTTCTTACGTAAGCTTATGTCTGTCCAAATTAATTTTATTTTATTCCAGAAATTTTGCATAATATTATGTGGCGTTAAGCTCGTAGTTATTTAATTTTAATATGCTTTCCTTTTATCCCAAGACGCTTACGAATCTCTGAGAATTTCTCTTTTGGAGAAACAAGCTTATCTTTTTCTAGAATAAAAACTTTTTGAATGGAATTAAATTGATAACCGCGATTCTTAGGTAATTTCTTAATAATATCACGAAGTTCTGGACGGCGCTTATTACCAGCGCGAGCTGTCTGGCCCTTACCTCCACGACCGGAAGTTTTTGCATGTTTACCCCCACGACCTACTAGTCGGTCTTTTTTATTTTTATGAGTTCTTTTTAAATTATGTATTTGCATATTATTTTTCGACTTCGGGAATAATTACTTCTTTGTTGGCAATAACCGCAATTTCCGGAGCTTGTTTGATGTATTTTGAAGAAATTTGAGAAAAAGCAGCCATTACCGCTTTCGCATTATTTAATTTATTTTTACTATTGGATAAAATCTTACCAGTAATATCCTTCACTCCGGAAAGTTTTACTATATCGCGAACTACCGAACCTGCCACCAACCCGCGCCCTTTATTTGGAAGAAGTACCACACGTGAACCTGAAAATTTAGCAGAAAGTTCGTGAGGGATGGACATTGTCTTGGTTAAATTTAATCTAACCATATTTTTCTTAGCATTACGAAGCGCCTTATTGATGGCTAGAGCTGTATCTCCAGCTTTTCCCAAACCTAAGCCAACACTTCCTTTTTTATCTCCAGCTACAATTGCCACACTGAAAGAAAATCTACGTCCCCCGGCTACCACTCGCGTCACTCGGCGAATGTTCAGAATCTTTTGATCAAATTCAGGCTTAACTCTATTAAAAGAAGAAAATCTACGACCAGTATTTTTTTTTATATTTGTCTTTTCCATATGATTTAGTAAAATCACCTACTTGGTTAAAATTCTAATCCCACAGCTCGAGCTGCATCAGCTACTAATTTTATCCGGCCAGTATATTTAAATCCATTCCGATCAAAAACAACTTTCTTAATTTTTTCTTTCAAACAAGCAGCACCAACTATCTGTCCGACTTCTTTTGCTCTTTCACTTTTTGTTCCTTTTTTTATTTTAACATCGCTAGCTTGCGCTAATGTTTTACCAGTTAAGTCATTAATCACTTGCGCATAAATAAATTTATTTGAACGAAAAACTGTTAACCTAGGGCGCGTTTCCGTCCCTTTTATCTTTACTCTTATCTTTTTTTTCAATCTTATTCTTTTGTTATTTTTATTAATCATTTTATTGTTATCCCTATGTCGGACTTAGGGGAATTCCCCTAAGTCCGACATAGGGATTTATTACACTGTCTTTTTACCTTGTTTTCGTCTAATAACTTCATCCTCATAACGCATTCCTTTTCCCTTATAAGGCTCTGGTTTTTTCAAGGAACGAATAGCTGCCGTAAAACTTCCAACTAATTCCTTATCAATTCCGGTAATTGTAATATTATTTTTTTCAGCAGTGGCTGTTATTCCTTCTGGAATCTTTACAATAACAGGATGAGAGAATCCCAAAGCAAAATGCAACTCTTTACCTTTAATTTCCGATTTAAAACCAACCCCTTCTAATATTAATTTCTTTTGATATGGCGTAACTACTCCAGCAATCATATTTTTTAAATGGGAAGCATAAGTCCCCCAAAGAGATTTAGAAAATTTATCGTTTCTTTTTATGTTTAAATTTATGGTTTTACTTGCCCCATCTTTGGCGGGGTCAGTAATAGTAATAACAATATCGTCTCTAAAACTTTTAGTTAAAGTTCCCTTAGGGCCTGTTACTGTAAAAGTATTGCCATTTTGAGTTACTTTTACTTCGGCTGGTATTAAAATTTCTTGTTTTCCTATTCTTGACATATATTTTTATTATTTATAGTGAGGACTTTCGGCTGAGCTCAGTCGAAGCCCTTGTCGAACTACCAAATTCTAAATAACGCCTCACCTCCAACTTGCTCCTTACGAGCTTCTTTACCTGATAAAATTCCTTTTGGAGTTGAAAGCACTAATAACCCTTTTCCATTTCGAACAGAATGAATATCTTTCATTCTAAAGTAAACACGCCTAGATTGTTTAGAAATTCTTTCCACTTCAGCAATTTTCGGTTTTTTGTCAACATAAAGCAAATTTACCTCGAGCACAGGGTGTCCTGATTTTACTTTTTTAGAAATTTCAGAAACATAACCGGCTTTTTTTAAACATTCACCGATAGCATTTTTCATCTTAGAATAAGGAATTAACACAGACTCTTTGCCTGCTAGTGACCCGTTCTTCATTATTATTATCATATTTGAAATTGAATCCATTTTGTTTTATTCCCTATGTCGGACTTAGGGGAGTTCCCCTAAGTCCGACATAGGGTTATATTTCTACCAACTTGACTTACGAACACCTGGTAACATTCCTTCATTGGCTAATTCCCGAAAACAAATACGACAAATACCAAAGTCTCTCATAAAAGCATTACCCCGCCCACAGCGAAAACAACGATTTTTAGCCCGAGTGGAAAATTTTGGTTTCTTTAAAGCTCTTGCTTTGACTGATGTTTTTGCCATAAATAAATATTGCCCATATATTAGGTGATATCTTGTGTGTTTTCTTAAAACCTCATAGAAAGCCTTAAGGAGAAACACAGATCAAACCTAGCTTCTGGACCCTTTGATACTAGCAAATTGGGCTTAATTAGTCAACTTTTATTTTTTATTTTCTTCCTCCTTTTTAAAAGGAATCCCTAAGATTTCAAAAAAAGCGGTACCTTCTTTTTTATTCTTAGCAGAAGAAACCAGTGTAATAGACATACCAAAAATATCCCTAATATCTTCATCAGCTGTTTCCGGAAAAATCGTATGCTCTCTTATCCCGATAGTTAAATTGCCAATATTATCTACTGCCACACGATTAATACCACGAAAATCTTTTGTTCTAGGAAGAGCAATATTAATAAGTTTCTCTAAAAAAGAATACATTCTCTTGCCCCGTAAAGTAACAACAATTCCGACTGGATCACCCTGACGAATCTTGAAAGAAGAAATGGATTGTTTAGCTCCGCGAAAAGCAGTTTTTTGACCAGTAATTTTCGCCAAACGGTCACCAATATCTTCATTTTTGTTCTTATCTTTTTTTACCATCGTTCCAGTCCCAACATTAATAACGACTTTCATCATTCTTGGAGCAGCCAAAATATTTTTAAAATGAAACTCCGAGCCTAACGCCCCAGTAAAGTTTTTCATTTTTTCAAAAGCCTCTCTTTCTTTTTCTTTTACAGTTAATTGTTTTGTCATATGTTTATTTATCTAATTTTTTAACGTTTGAAACATCAATCGGCATCGCTATATTAACCATACTTCCCTTCTCCCCAGACTTCCTTGGGCGCTGATGTTTTTTCATCATATTTAATCCTTCGACAATAACCTTATTTTCTTTAACTAAAACACGAACAATCTTCCCAGATTTTCCTTTATCTTTTCCTGTTATCACTTTTACATTTTCTCCTTTTTTTATTTTCATATACTTTTTTGTGTACAAGGTCTTGCCTTTAAGATTGCCAAGGCAAGACCTTGTACTCTTTTAAATTACTTCCTGCGCTAAAGAAATTATTTTTTGAAATCCTTTTTCAGCTAATTCTCTAGGAATCGGTCCAAAAACACGGCCCGCTTTCGGATCTTTTTTTCCTTTTTCCAAGATAACTACAGCATTATCATCAAAACGAATATAAGAACCGTCTTTACGTCGGTAGGCGCTCCTTGTGCGAACAACCACTGCTTGATGCACGTCTTTTTTCTTAACTCCTTTTCTTGGACTAGCTACTTTGACCGAAATAATAACCAGCTCACCAAGCGTGGCATATCTTTTTTTTGAAGACCCTAAAATCTTAAACACCTTTCCTACGGTGCCTCCGGCATTGTCTGTTATTTTTACTAAAGTTTCATTTTGTATCATTTTTGTCCGCTTAATGCGGGAAATTATTTTTTAACTATTTTAAATCTTTTATCTTTTGATATTGGTCGAGTTTCAATTATTTCCACCTTATCGCCTATTTTTGATTCATTGTTCTCGTCGTGAGCTTTGAATTTTTTATTGACTTTATAAAACTTTCCATAAAGAGGATGTTTAACAAATCTGGACACAGAAACAACCACAGTTTTATTCATTTTATCTGAAACAACTATTCCTTTTATTTTTTTTGCTTTATTTTCCATATATTACTTATTAATTTCTGTCAAAATCCTTGCTATTTGTTTTTTAAGAGCTGAGGCTTCTTTTACATTTTTTGATTTAGAACCTTCCGCCTTAAAATGCAGTACTCGCAAATTTTCTTGTAAAAGGATGAGTTCTTTTTTAAGCTCATCTTTTTTCATCTCTTTGAAATTGTTAATTTTCTTTGCCATATATCTTAATTATTTATAGTGAACCTGTCGAACTATTGATTATGAGCTCTGCTGATAATGCGTGTTTTTAGCGGAAGTTTAGAACCAGCTTTTCGTAAAGCTTCCTGCGCAACCTTTTCCTCCACGCCATCTACTTCAAAAATAATTCGTCCAGGTAAAACATCAAAACAATATCCCTGTGGATCTCCTTTTCCTTTTCCCATACCTACTTCAGCCGCTTTGGCGGTAAAAGGACGGTCTGGAAAAATACGGATCCAGTATTTACCAGTTTTGGTCAAGGTACGAGAAATAACTTTTCGGGCAGATTCAATCTGAGTTGATTTTACTCGCGCCTGAGTTTCGGATTTTAAACCGAAAGAACCAAAAACCAACTTAATACCACGCGTATCTGCTGTCCGTGCTTTTGGATTAGAGCGTCCCGTTTGCCATTTTCTAAATTTTACTTTTTTAGGAGTTAACATAAATTTAATCAGAATCTGTCTTAGTGTTATTTTCTAATGATTCATTTTTTTTCGTATTTTTATCGCTAAAAATTTTACCCCGATATATCCAAACTTTAATCCCCACTACTCCATAGGAAAGAGTAGCCCGTTCACGCTTAAAATCAATATCCGCGCGGAAGCTCTGAAGCGGAACAGATCCTCGTTTCAATTCTTCGGTACGGGCAATTTCGGCTCCCCCCAGTCGGCCGGACAAAACAATTCTGGCACCTTCTACTCCATGAGCCTGCATAACTTTTTCAATAATTTGCTTAATGACTCGGCGATAAGGCATTCTTTTTTCCAACCCTTCGGCAATCATATAAGCAACAATAGCGGCATCAGCTTCTGGATTAGAAACTTCAAGGATTTCAAGTTTAAAATCCTCTGGTCGAACCAATTTCAATTTATCCATTTTCTTTAAAATATCTTCTTTGAGCTTGGTCGCTCCCTCACCACTTCGGCCGATTAAAAGGCCCGGTCGGGAAGTCTTAACTATGAAACGAGTCGCTTTTCTACTTCTCTCAATTTCAATACTAGAAATATACATCCCTCGTAATTTTTTCTCTAAATATTGACGTATTAAAACATCTCCTTTTAAATAAGAAATATATTTTTTAGGATCAGCAAACCAACGAGACTTCCAGTCTCTTAATATAATCAATCTATGTGCATATGGGTGAACTATTTTACTCATAATTATTTAACTTTTTTTTCTGCTAAAAGAATATTCAGGTGGCTAGTACGCTTATTTATCCTGTGCCCTGAGCCCATAGCTGCCGGCATCATTCTTTTCATTGTAATACCTTTATCTACTCGCAATTCTTTGATAAATAAATTATTCGCCTCCATTCCCTTTTCTTTAGCATTGGCGACAGCGGAAAGTAAAAGTTTTTTAATCGGTAACCCTGCACGTTTAGCTAAAAAATCAAGCTCAACAATTGCTTGCATTACGTTTTTACCCTTGATTAGTCCAGCTACTAAGCGAACTTTTCTCGGAGACTGTCTGTAATTTTTTAAAAATGCTTTCATTGTTTTAATAATTATTTATAGTGAGCCTGTCGAATTATTTTTTCTCGCCCTTAGCGTCCTCGGAGACGGCAGTCGCAGACTTAGCTTGAGTTATTTCGGCTTCTTTCTTTTTCATTTCCAATTCTTTCTGCATCTTTCCTCCGTGCTTCATAAATTTCTTAGTTGGGGAAAATTCACCTAATCGATGCCCCACCATATCTTCCGTGACCAAAACTTCTATATGTGTTTTACCGTTATAAATACCAAAAGTAAAACCAAGCATCTCTGGAGAAATCACGCAGGCTCTCTTCCAAGTCTTCACCATCGGAGTTTGTAACGGGTTTTTGCCGGCAATCTTTTTCAAGAGCCTTTCATCAACATTTAATCCTTTTTTGATACTTCTAGTCATGTATTTTTTCTTTAGACAAACAAAACGGCTCTCATTTGAGCCTTGAATCATACTAACAAATTCAAGAAAAAAGTCAATAAAAACACGAAAGGCTCAATTTTCCTTTGAGCCGTTTAAAATATTTAAAATTGTGTGGGGTTCGGAGAGAGATAAACTCTTCCGAACCCCGAGCACTTGACGCTATTTATTGTTTGGATGCTGATACTTTTTCAAGTCGCCCCCCCCTCCTACCTTTTTTGGGAGGTAATCCCCTTGCCTCCCGGAGTTTTTTTATCATCGCCTTTTTCGTGGAGTTGCCCCTATTTTTCAAAAAAGAGTGGCACATTTTTCAATCCTCCAAAAAGTAGTGGGAAACCTGTTCCCCCATCGGTCAAGACACCGACAGTACAAAGAACAGGCTTTATTTATCTGTAACACATATTATCAATGCAAGCAATAGAAAATGTGGAAAACTTTCTCCTCAAGGCCTTGCCTTGGGCTCCCCTTAAGGCAAGGCCTTTTTTCGAAAATTATTTATTCTTCCCGGTCTTTCTCCTAGAAACCATAAAGACATTTGAGTATTTTTTTGGTCCACGAGTTTTGCGTCCGCCGGTAACTTTACCCCACTTTGTTTTCGGTCTCTTAGTTCCGCGCCCTTGTCTGCCTTCTCCACCTCCATATGGATGGTCAACCGGATTCATTGCTGTACCGCGAACTGTCGGACGAATGCCTTTCCAGCGACTCCGTCCAGCTTTGCCGTAATTTTCCAAATGATGTTCTTCGTTGGAAACAGTCCCGACACAAGCCCAACAATTTTCATTTATTTTTCTTATTTCAGTAGAAGGCATTTTCAGATTGGTGTAACCATCAGCATTGGCCACCACTTGCGCGAAAATTCCTGCCGAACGACCAATCTTAGCACCTCCCTCTCTTTTAATTTCAATATTATAAACAAAAGTTCCAACTGGAATATTTTTTAAAGGCAATCTGTTGCCTGTTTTAACTTCTGCTTTTTCAGAAACAATAAAAGAATCACCAGCTTTCACAGACTTAGGTAAAATTACATATCTTTTTTCTCCATCTTTATAAACAGCCAATCCAATAAAAGCCGAGCGATTTGGATCATATTCAATAGTTTTTATTTTAGCTAAAATGTCTTTTTTATTATACAAAAAATCAACGGCGCGATAGAGGCGTTTGTGCCCGCTACCTTTATGCCTCATGGTAATACGTCCAGCACTATTTCTGCCGACGCTACGCCTGAAACCATAAGTCAGTGATTTAGTCGGTTTTGACTTGGTTAAAATTTCGCGGTAGTTCACGTTGGTCATTTGCCTTCTTGATTTGGTTGTTGGTTTGTATGTTTTCATTATATAAATTCTATCTTGTCACCCTTTTTTAAATATACCAAGGCTTTCCGACCACCACCCTTTGTCCCCTTTTTACCTTTCCACATAACATTTTTCTTTGGCACAGTTAAAACATTTACTTTCACCGGCTTTACTTTATAAAGAGTAAAAATAGCTTTTTTGATTTCTGTCTTATTAGCGGAAGCGGTAATATCAAAAGTGTAAACATTTTGTTCGGCGGAAAAAGATGCTTTCTCAGTAATTCTTGGATTTTTAATAATTTGTATTGTCATAATGATTTTGTTCCCTAAGTCGAACTTAGGGGAAATCCCCTAAGTTCGACTTAGGGAACTATTTAACCTCTGGATTCTAAAAATTTAACTGCTTCGACTGGATTTTCTATTAAAAGATATTGGTGGTTTAAAACATCTAATGGATTTAAGTTTTTTAGAAAAACTATTTGAAGCTGAGGCAAATTTCTAAAACTCTTTTCTATTTTTTCATCACGCCCAAAAAGAGCTGTTAGGACTCGAGCTTTCTTTGAACTGCCCAGCGGTTTCAACCCAGAAGCTTTGGCTAAATTTTTCATAACTTCCACTGCAGATTTTGTTTTTATTGAAGAGGTAGAAAGAGTATTAATAAAAATAATTTCTCCATCTTTAAACTTTTTAGAAAGAACTGAAAATAAAGCTTGCGCACGCATTTTCTTGGATATTTTTCTTTTGTAATTTTTTTCAGCCAAGGGTCCGTGAGTAACTCCTCCACCAACCCAAATAGGACTACGAGAAGACCCGTGTCGGGCTCGTCCGGTTCCTTTTTGTTTCCAGGGTTTCTTGCCTCCACCACGCACTTCTCCACGATCTTTAGTGTCGGCTGTTCCGGCGCGTTTATTTGAACGCATTCCTTCCACTACTTGATGCACTAAATCTGCCCGCCATTTAGCAGCAAAAATTTTAGCAGGAAGATCTATTGATCCAGCCACTGCACCTTTTTGATCATATATTTTTGTTTGCATTTTTGCTTCCATAAAAATTATCTCTGTACTATTTCCACTAAAGTTCCACGGCGACCAGCAATTGCTCCCTTAACTAGCAGTAAATTGTTTTCCTTGTCTACAAAAATAACTTGCAGATTTTTCTGAGTAATACGATTAGAACCCATTCTACCTGCCATTCTCATTCCCTTAGGAACGTGGGTACGCAATCCTCCACCAATGCTTCCAGGCTCTCGTTCAGAATGTTTTTGACCGTGAGTTCGTGGACCGCCAGAAAAACCATGACGCTTTACTACACCTTGAAAGCCCTTACCCTTGGAAATACTGGATACTGATATCTTGTCTCCAGGAGTAAAGATTGAAACATCAATACTATCACCTTCTTTAACACTAACCGTATCTGCCGGTTTAAGTCTAAATTCTTTAAGAGTTTTATAAAAACCTCCTTTCATTGCTCCTGCTTGAGACTTTGTAATTCTTTCCTTTTTCTGCAACCCAAAACCAACTTGCACAGAATCATAACCGTCTTTTGATTTTTCAAAAATTCTAGTTACGATACTGGGTGTGGCAGAAACAATAGAAACTGGAACAACTTCTCCAGTATCGGAAAAATATTCTGTCATATTTTCTTTTATCCCCAAAATAAATTTCATGTTTTTTATGTGGCATTAAGCTCGTAGTTACATCATTTTCACATCAATATCAACACCAGAAGGAAGAGTTAAATTAGTCAAAGCTTCAACGGTCTTAGGATTTGGATTGATGATATCAATTAATCTTTTATGCACTCTTATTTCAAATTGTTCTCGACTATTTTTGTAGATAAAAGCAGAACGATTAACTGTATATTTTTTAATTTCAGTTGGGAGTGGCACCGGACCTACTATCTGCGCATCATAACGAATAGCAGTGTCTATAATTTGTTTGACTGAGCTGTCAAGTATTTTACTTTCATAAGCTCGTACCCGAATGCGAAGTATCACCTTATTCTCACCTCCGACGACATGAGTAGGTTTCTCTTTTTCTTTTTTTGAAGAAACTCTCGGTGTCTTAGGTGCTTTTACGGTTTTCACTGTTGTGGTTTTTGCCACTTTAGGTTTTTTTGTTTTTGTTTCTGTTATTGCCATGAACTTTTTCTCCATAAGTTAGACTTAGGGGAATTCCCCTAAGTCTAACTTATGATTTTTAACCAAGAATTTTTGTAACAACTCCTGCACCGACGGTCTTACCTCCCTCACGAATAGCGAATCTTTGTGATTCTTCAAGCGCAACCGGAGTAACTAACTTAACGGTAATTTTTACTGTATCACCCGGCATTACCATTTCTGTCCCTTCGGCCAAAGTCACATCACCAGTCACGTCTGTCGTTCGGATATAAAATTGAGGTTTATAACCTTTAAAGAAAGGAGTATGACGTCCACCTTCTTCTTTTTTCAAAACGTAAATTTCACAGGTAAAATTATCATGCGGAGTAACAGTCCCCGGCTTAGCAAGAACTTGTCCGCGGGTAATGTCTTCTTTCTTTAAACCCCGAAGAAGAATTCCAGCATTATCACCCGCCATCCCTTCCTGAAGATTTTTATTAAACATTTCAATTCCGGTTACTGTTGTCTTTTGAGTTGGCTTAATTCCAACAACCTCTACTTCTTCTCCAACTTTCACTAACCCTCTTTCAATTTTTCCGGTAACCACTGTTCCTCGTCCTTCAATGGAAAAAATATCTTCAACTGGCATCAAAAAAGGTTTCTTGATATCACGCTCCGGAATTGGTATGTAAGTATCAAGAGCATCTACCAATTCAAGAATTTTCTTGGCCCATTCATCATCTAGAGACTTTGCTTCAATACCTTTTAGAGCAGAACCACGAATAACTGGAGCTCCGGCCCCGTCAAATCCTTGCTTAGTCAAAAGCTCACGAATTTCTTCTTCCACTAAGTCAATCATATCCTTGTCGTCAACCATATCGCACTTATTCAGAAAAACAATAATCTTTGGTACTCCTACTTGCTTGGCCAAAAGAACATGTTCACGAGTCTGGGGCATTGCGCCATCAGTTGCAGCCACTACGAGAATAGCACCATCCATTTGAGCGGCGCCAGTAATCATATTTTTTATGTAGTCAGCGTGTCCTGGAGCATCAATGTGCGCATAGTGACGCGCGTCCGTCGCATACTCATTGTGAGAAATGTTAATAGTAATTCCTCGAGATTTTTCCTCAGGAGCATTATCAATTTGATCAACTCCTCGAAGACGAACCGTCTTACCAGCCATATTTAACACGTGCAAAATCGCAGCGGTTAAAGTGGTCTTGCCATGGTCCACGTGACCAATGGTGCCGACATTAATGTGCGGCTTATCTCTCTTAAATTCTTCTGCCATAATTTTATTTAGGCTAATAAGTAAGACTTAATGTACGAGAACCAGTCACTAAGGCTTAACTACTAACTTTAATTAACTAATAATATCTAAAGCCAAAAAAGCAATAGAAAAACTGCAGAAAGTGCAGTTGTTTAGATACTAACAAATTAAGAAAAAATGTCAACCCAGACAGGGTGGTGTTATTTATAAATATCATGGTCGCCTACCGAATGAAAATAGATTACTTTTTCCGAAGCAAATTCAAATATTATTCTATAGCTATATGATATAGAAAAAGCCCAGTTAGGATATAATCTACCGGAAAGTTTATGTGTCTCAAGTGATGGATGAAAAGGATTTTTTCTAAAAATTTTCTCTTTTTTCTTTGCGGATAATTTTAATTCAGCAGTCAGCTTTCTATATTCACGCTCAAATTTTGAAGAGTAAATTATCTGCATAAAAATATAATTTTAATCCAGGTCAGCTAGTGATCTAAGAATTTTTCCCTCCCCACGAGCTATTTCGGCCCGACTTTCACGAATTTCTTTTACAAGTTGTTCTTCTTTCCAGCTTCTTACCGCATCTCTAAAAAACTCACTCACGGAAGCGTAATTGCCCGCTTTGACTTGTTTTTCTACTTCATGCTTTAGCTCTTTCGGTATTGAAATATTTAAGGTTGTTCTCATATATCAAGTGTAGCACATTGTGCTACAGGGTGTCAAATCAAGACCCCGTCTAATAATTTAAATTCAAATGGAATTTCTTTGGCATTTTTTTTGCCTTTGTATTTTTCTTCCAATTCGCGTTTTTTGGCTTCCAATTCTTCCATAGTAAAACCCATTTCTTTTATTTTTTGTTCTCCTAATTTATAAAATGTAGGAGAGAAACCAACGGTTTTAATTCCAAGGTCTTTTCTACCAACACCGATAAACCAATCAAAAGGTATTTCCTTTTTCTGTTCCGATTTTATGTTTGGACCTTCGGTGCTCATTTTTTTATTATATAACAAAAAACACCCTTAGGTGTTTTTTGAAGCTTTATTTCCTCGCAGCAATAATAGTCTCGGCTACGTTTTGTGGCACAATGTCGTAACGGAAGAATTCCATCGTGAAACCGGCACGGCCTTCGGTCATAGAACGCAAGCCGGTCATATAACCGAACATTTCCGAAAGAGGCACTATTGCTTTTATTACTTTATTCATTCCACGATCTTCCATTCCTTCGATTAAAGCACGCTTAGAAGAAAGGTTACCAGTAACGTCTCCCATAAACTTATCTGGAGTGACAACTTCCACTTTCATCATCGGCTCTAGAATAACCGGACTGGCTCGACGACAAGCGTCTTGAATAGCCATACTGGAAGCAATCTTGAAAGCCATTTCATTGGAATCAACTTCATGATAACTTCCATCCCAAAGCTCTACCGAAACATTAACGATTTTAAAACCAGCCACCACTCCGCGGTCTAATCCTTCCTTGAATCCCTTTTCACAAGGCGCAATATATTCCTGCGGAATTACTCCCCCTTTAATACTGTTGATAAATTCAAAGCCTTCAGATCTTTTGGTATTTTTCGGCAAATCTTCCATTTCTTCTTTGGTCAGCATCACCATTGGTTTCACTTTTATCTTCACATGTCCGTAATTTCCACGTCCACCTGATTGCTTAATATATTTACCTTCAGCCTCAGAGTTTCCGGTAATTGTTTCCCGATAAGCAACCTGTGGTTTACCCACATTAGCTTCTACTGTAAATTCTCTTTTTAATCGATCCACAATAATTTCTAGATGAAGTTCTCCCATTCCCGCAATAATAGTCTCGCCTGTTTCTTGATCAGTGGTAACTTTAAAAGTCGGGTCTTCTTGCGCCAAACGATTAAGCGCCATCCCCATTTTTTCTTGGTCTGCTTTTGTTTTCGGCTCAATACGAAGCTGAATAACCGGTTCTGGAAAAACAATACGATTTAATTCAATTGGATTATTTTCATCACATAGTGTGTCGGAAGTAATGGTATCTTTCAATCCTACGGCTGCGGCTATTTCTCCGGCAAAAACTTGTTTTACTTCTTCTCTATCGTTCGCATGCATCCGCAAGATTCGTCCGATACGTTCTTTGTTGCGAGTACGTGGATTGTAAATATAACTTCCAGCCATTAAACTCCCTGAATAAACTCGGAAAAAAATAATTTGCCCAACAAATGGATCTGTCGCGACCTTAAAAGCTAGGGCTGAAAACGGCTCAACGTCGGAAGCGTGACGCACCGCAGGCTCCTCAGTGTCAGGATTTATGCCATCAATTGGTGGAATGTCTGTCGGAGCTGGTAAATAATCAACAACCGCATCAAGCACCAACTGAACACCTTTGTTTTTTAACGCAGAACCAGCAAAGACTGGGAAAATTTCATTAGCAATTACAGCTTTACGTAAAGTTTTTTTTAATATTTCGATACTTGGAATCATTCCTTCTAAATATTCAGTCATCATCACCTCATCTGTCTCTACTATTTTTTCGACAAGTTCACTATGAAATTTTTCTGCCTCAGTTTTTAATTCTTCTGGAATTTCTTTTTCAATCACAAGATTACCCATTTCTCCTTCAAAATAAAAAGCTTTCATTTGAAGTAAATCAATAACTCCTTCATGTTTTTCTTCCAATCCAATAGGAATCTGCATACGAACAGCTTTTTTTGTCAGTCTATCTAAAATAGTAGAAAATGAATGTTCAAAAGAAGCGCCAGTCCTATCTAATTTATTAATAAAACAGACACGAGGAACTTTCGCTTCATCCGCATAACGCCAATTCGTTTCAGATTGCGGTTCTACGCCAGCCACACCATCAAAAACAACAACAGCACCATCAAGCACACGGAGAGAACGTTTTACTTCTACCGTAAAGTCAATGTGTCCAGGGGTATCAATAATATTAAAACGATGTTTCTTTGATTTATCTTTTATGTCAGCATACGTAGGTGTCCAGAAACAAGTTACAGCCGCAGAAGTAATAGTAATTCCGCGTTCTCGTTCTTGTTCCATCCAGTCTGTCGTCGTCTCCCCATCGTGCACTTCCCCAATCTTATGCGATACACCAGTATAAAAAAGCACCCGCTCAGTCGTAGTCGTTTTCCCCGCATCAATGTGTGCGATAATTCCAATATTGCGAACTTTTTCTAAAGGATAATCTCGTTCCATATATTTTAATTATTTATAGTGAGCATAGTCGAACTACCAAGCAAAATGGGCAAAAGCTTTGTTGGCCTCGGCCATTTTGTGAGTATCTTCTTTCTTTTTAATGGCTGTACCTTCATTCTTAGAAGCAGCGATAAGTTCATCAGCTAATTTAATATACATAGGAGAACCTTTTTTATTACGAGCCGCGTCACGAATCCAGCGCATCGCTAGAGCGAGTCTTCTTTCGGCACGTACCTCTCTAGGTACTTGATAGTTGGCTCCTCCAATACGCTTGGAACGGACTTCTGTCAGTGGACCAGCATTTTTTAACGCTAAATCAAAAACCTCTAAAGGATTTGAATTACCTGTTTTTTCCTTAATAATATCTAGGGCCTGATACATTATTTTTCTGGAAGTTTCCTTCTTACCAGACCACATAATATAATTAATAAACTTTTCTAATTTTTGAGAATTATAAATAAAATCAGGTTCTACTACATTTCTATTTTTTACTTTTCTACGCATAAAATTTATTTTTATTTCTTAACCTCTTTCTTAGGTTTCTTATTTCCATAAAGCGAACGAGACTGTCTTCTTTTTTCTACTCCTTGAGTATCAAGAACTCCACGGACAATGTGATATCTGACTCCGATTAAATCTTTCACTCTTCCTCCACGCAAGATAACAACAGAATGTTCTTGAAGATTATGTCCTTCACCAGGAATATAAGCGGTTACTTCCATTCCATTTGTTAATCGCACTCTGGCAATCTTACGAAGAGCAGAGTTTGGCTTCTTGGGAGTAGTCGTGGAAACCTTAGTACAAACTCCTCGCTTAAAAGGCGAAGGAAAAAATACCGGTCTGTTCTTCAGGACATTAAAGCCACGAGCCAGAGCCACTGTTTTATGTTTGGAGTGAACTTTCACTCTATTTTTCTTAATTAATTGGTTGATTGTTGGCATTAAATTAACTTATTACAAAACAAAAGAGTCCGAAGACTCAACTCAAAATATACTATATTAGTATAAAAATTGCAAACCTTTAAAGCAAAAGCCCGGTAATTAAATGAAAAAGAAAAGCTAAAATCGGATATAGGTAGTCAGAAAAGAAAACAATAAACATAAGCAATAAAACTAGTGAATATTTCTCATAAGCAAGAATAAAAGAAAAAGCTGATTCTGGGAGTAAGGAAAAAAGAATTTTAGAACCATCCAGCGGTGGAATCGGAATTAGATTAAAAATCGCCAAGGCTAAATTTACAATAACGATAGCCGAAGTTATAAAATAAAAACCAACTGACATATTGAAACCAGATGCAAGCCGAATAATTATACCAAATAAAATAGCAATAAAAAGATTGGAAAGTACTCCGGCTGCCGCGACAGCCATCGTTCCCCATTTTCGATTGCTTAAATTATTGGGATTATATGGTACTGGTTTTGCCCAGCCAAAAACAAAAGGAGACTGAGACAAAACTAAAAGCGCCGGTAAAAGAATCGAACCAAAAATATCTAAATGAGGAATGGGGTTTAGGGTCAGGCGTCCAGCCCTGCGTGCTGTCTCATCACCGAAATATTCCGCCACAAAACCATGCGAAACTTCGTGAATCACTATTGACATAACAAGTATCACTATATAAAAAATTGCATTGGTTGCGTCCATATAAATTCTATGATAACATATGAAAACTACATATGAAAACATGCATGGTAACAAAAAAAAGTTCAATCGTCGGAGGCGGATATTCTAATAGAACCCGTGCCACTAAATTTAACCCAACTGGCAAGAAAAGAAAATACCCCAATCTTCAAAAGAAGAAGCTTTTTGTTCCTGAACTAAATAAATCAATCAATATAGAAGTTAGTCCCCGCGGCATGCGTACCATGAAAAAGCGTGGCACCTATGCCACGCTTCTCAAAGCTGGACTTATCCAAGCAAAATAAAAAAATCCCCATTTGGGGATTTTTTTATTTTTTGTTTTTTGTTTTTTTCTTTCTCCTTAGTTAAAATTTCATTTACTCTCATATCCCTATCGTCATATTTTACCGGAACCTTGTCTCCGATGTTATATTTTTCATAATCTTCTTTTAATATAGAAAAAGAAGTTTCCAACTCTTTTATCTTTAAAATTATTATCCACTCTTCTGGATGTGGAACAATTACTGAAATTTTTCCTGCCATCAGTACTTGGTTAGATGGTTCCTCATGATTTTTCTTCACAATTACCGCTTCTCCTTGTTTTTCATGCTCCTTTCTTTCAGCAGAATCATTTTTCAAAAACTTATCAAACTTATAAGCCCCAGCAGCAATGGCACCCACGGCCACTGCACCCACTCCCAAATTTTTTAAGAATTCTCGACGATTCATTTTGTTATCATTTTGTTTTGGTAAACTTTCTTTCATATAAGTAATTATAACAAGGCGAATTCAATAAGCAACCAACTGTCAAACATCGGGTGTTTGACAGTTTAATCAATCTAAAACAAGCTCGTCTTTAATTTCTTTTGCTCCACTGGTTTCTACAAAACTTTTGTATTCTTTTCTGTTTTTAAACTGTTCTATGATAATCCCAGTCTCTAAAAGACTTCCCCATCGATTTTCTTTAACATAATCTTGGTAACTTGACCACGGAAAACTTTCCTCTTTTCTACGCCACTCATTTAATTCTCTTGAGTTTAAGTGTACATAAGCAGAAAGATGTAAAAGTTGTTCATTGCTTTCAACGTGAACAGCTTTATAAGGACCCTCAAAAAGATGCCCGGAAACACCATAACGCGCATTAAAATATTTTGTATAAGAATTTAAAACTCGTTGCATATATTTTCCTATTCCTCTTTCTTTTATTTCTTTTACAATAAGATGAAAATGATTGGGCATTAAAGCAAAACCGGTTAATTCCACAAATTTTTTTGTAGTCAAATCACTTTTGATGTCAAACACCCGATGTTTGACATATGAAGATATAATTCTAGAAATTTGCGGAAAATTATTTTCTGTTTGAAAATATAAAATCAAGAAAAGAAACCTAGCTCGATCCCTATCGTCTTTTAAAATTATCTTTTTCCCTACTCCTCTATTGTAAATATGATAATACTCGTTCACTGAAATATTATCTCGGTTCATGAGTTAATTTTATACCAAACAACATGTAACTGTCAAACATCGGGTGTTTGACAGCCGCTTACGCTGGCACAAAAGTGAGTGCGGTGCCTTTTTTGCCCGAGCGACCAGTACGGCCGATGCGGTGTATATAAGTATCATAAGTTTGAGGCACGTCATAGTTAATGACATGTGTAACATCTGGAATATCTAGTCCTCTCGCTGCCACATCAGTCGCAATCAAAATATTAATTCGATCTTTTTTAAATGAATCAAGAATACGAATACGTTCACGACTACGTTTATCGCCGTGAATACCACCAACCCTAAAACCCATTTGCCCAAGCTCTTTGGTAAGAGTGTCTACGCTATGTTTCATCTCCCGAAAAATTAATATTTTATCTGAACCTTCCTGCTTTAAAACGTTATGCAATTTTTCTAATTTTTCTTCTTTGCTACGGACACGAATTACATCTTGATTAATATTTTTTAATGTTTCGCCAGAAATAACAGAAACAAAAACAGGATTTTTTAAATAATGCTCGGTCAATTTTTTAATTTCAGGAGAAAGAGTCGCAGAAAAGAAAAGGGTCTGGCGCTCTTTATTGGTTTTGCCAATTATATAAACCATATCATCTCGAAACCCCATATCCAACATTCTGTCAGCCTCGTCTAAAACTATACTATGGCAGGTAGATAGATCTAAAACTTTTTTATCAATCAAATCACGCAAGCGTCCTGGTGTACCAATAACAAAAGAAACTCCCATTTTTATTTCGCGAATTTGTTTCATAATCGGCAAACCTCCTACGCAAGCCACCGAAAACATCCCAAAACCAAAAGCTAGATTTTTAAAGTCTGCTTCTATTTGCAATGCCAGCTCACGAGTTGGCGCCATTATTAAAACTGTTTCTCTTTTATTTTGACCTTTAGTTTTTACAATTTTTTCAATTAAAGGTAAAAGAAAAGCCGCAGTTTTGCCGGTACCCGTATTAGCCATACCAAAGACATCCTTGCCTTCCATTACAACCAACATCGCCTTATCCTGAATCGGCCTAGGATTGATAAAACCAGCTCTGGTAATATTTTTATGCAGTTGGGGATTAAATGGAAAATCCGCGAAAGTATACTTGGACACGTACGGTTTTTCTTCCACATAAATATTTTTCTTAACGAAACGAGAAAAATCTATCCGTTCACCACGGGATCTTTTATTGCCTCCCCTACTTTTTTTAAAAGACCTACTTGCCAAAAAGGAAGAAGGGCGAGAATTATTAAATTTTTTTGCTTTATAGGCAAATTTGGGTCGTCCGAATTTACTCGGAGCTCCCGAATGAGATTTATACATATTGGGTCACTCCCAATATGTTATAGATGAGAATGATGTTTCAAGAATAGCATTGTTGCGTTATTTTGTCAATAATTTGTTTCTGTTTCTTATTTGTTGCTATAATGATAATATGCAAAATAAAGATATAAAAAATCTCAAACATAGCCAGGCACAAATCAAAGGTGGAGGAAAGGTAATCATACTCAATGCTGGGTCTGTGATAGGACCGGAAGCAGAAGCAATGCTTCAAGCACTTCATTCCAGATCTACCGGAGGACTAGAAAGCCATCTCGAAATACTAGCCGACAAAGGACCAGATAATTTTATGAAAAATTTTTATGTCGGATACGGACATAAATCAATTGGTGACTGTGGTAGCACTTCAATATTTATTGAAGGAATCTCTATGTTGGCGGCAAAAGCAATTCAAGACTGGCCCCTTTATTCAGGACAAGAATCTTCAACCAGATATGTTGATTTCAAAACTCAGCCATTTAAAAACCCAATTGGCACTAAAGAAGGAAAAGAAATTTTAGAATCATATAGAAAATTTTATACCGAAGCACTAGAACAAACTAAAGAATACTTAAAAATACAATTCCCCCTAGGCTCTGGAGAAAAAGAGAGCATATATAATAAAGCAATCGACGCTAGAGCTTTCGATATATTAAGAGGATTTCTACCGGCCGGATCAACTACAAACATTGCCTGGCACACGAATTTAAGACAAGCTGCCGATAAAATAATACTACTTCGTCATCACCCATTAATGGAGGTTAGAAACTTAGCAGAAGCAATAGAGCAAGCTTTACGTCTGGCTTTTCCAAATTCATTTGGCCATAAACATCATAAAAATACAGAAAATTATAATAAAAAATGGATGGAAAAAGATTACTACTATCACGATAAAAATTGCCCGAATTTTAAAATGGTTAACAATTCAATAAATAAAAATTTACTTTCAAGAAAAATTTTAGAGGAAAGATCAATAAAAACCGAACTGCCCAAGCATCTCGCTGAAGCCGGAACCTTGCAATTTAAATTTTTGTTGGACTTTGGATCATTCCGTGATATTCAAAGACACCGAGCAGTAATTCAAAGAATGCCCCTTTTAACCACAGAAATTAGTTTTGGGAAATGGTATTTGGAAGAATTACCAAAGAAATTAAAAGTTAAAGCCAAAGAATTCATTAAAAAACAAGAAGGGAAAATAAAAAAATTAAAAATTTCAAAAGAAGAAAAGCAATATTACATAGCCATGGGTTACAATACATCTAATAGATTGACGGGGAATCTTCCTGCTTTAATTTATTTAGCAGAATTGAGATCTACTCGTTTTGTACATCCAACTTTAAGAAACAAAGCGAAAATGATAGCTAATACCTTATTAAAACTTTTCAAAAAATCTGGTTTAGTGATACATCTAGACAAAGAAATGGATAGATTTGATATTAAACGTGGAGAGCACGATATCGTCCTAAGGTAAGTTTTAAGGATCTTCGTCTGTTTTAATCCGGATAAAAACATCTTTACCATCGGGAGATTTTTCTTTTTTATATTTTCTATTTTTATTTATCTCAACTTTTCTAATTATTTCCTTTTCTAAATCAAAACCTAGAATTTCTGACATGCCCAGTAAAAATATTGCCACATCGGCAAATTCTTCCGCCACGCCACCTTCACGTTTATTGTATTTATGAAAGGCCTCGGAAAGTTCTTCATGTGCATGACAAAATTCTAAAGCGACATCGGTTGTGTTAAATCCTTTTTCCAGTTTATTCTTCATTACTTCTTTTTGTAATTTTTTTAAATCAGTCATACAACAAAACTACATGTCTTTATAAACTTGCATATCTCCCAATATTTCTAATTTTATTTTAGCCGTTTTTAAAATTTCCTTAGTTCTCTTTGCTCCGTGGTAGTCTTTTAAAGCGACTACTCTTATAATCCCGGAATTTATAATACTCTGAGCACATTTATAACAAGGTGTTAATTTGCAATATAAAGTACCTCCCTCAATCGCGACTCCTACTCGCGCGGCATTATTTATCGCATTTTGTTCTGCATGAGATGTCCTAATACAATGTTTGGATTTTGTTCCGTCTTCATTTAAAACAGTGTGTATTTCATGACCTATTTCATCACAACTAGGCAAGCCTACCGGCGCACCGACATAGCCCGTAGCTAAAATTCTTTTATTTTTCACAATAACTGCTCCGGCCCTACCCCTGTCGCAAGTCCCTCTAGATCCAATATAATCTGCCATTCCAATAAAATATTCATCCCAAGACGGTCTTTTGTGTTTTATAACCTTTTTAACAGTCTTTTTCATGTCTTGATTATACGCTAAAATTAAAAATAGAAAAGTCTAAGAAAATGGTGTTGAAGAAATAAGTTTAAAAATATAATCAAATAACTTTTTTCCATCATTTTTAGGAACCAACACCTCGGGGTGAAATTGTATTCCATAAATATTTTTACCTTTATGTTTAAAAATTTCTATCCCATCAAGGGAACAAGCAAGTACTTCAATCTTTTTTGAAGCTTTCATAATGGAAAAACGATGAGATTCATATACTTTTATTTTATTTTTTTTATAAAAATTTTTATTTATTTCTACGTTTTCAATACCCTGAACTCTAGTGGAAAGTTTTTTCAGCTTACATCCTGCTGCTGAAGCTATAATCTGTGCGCCGAGACAAATGCCGATCACAGGCTTTTTCGTCTTTTTTATAAAATCAATTTCATTTTTATAATATTTCGAATTATTAAGAACTGGTCGTATTCCAGAACCTCCTGTTAAAATTACAAGATTATAATTTTTTACAAGATTAGTTTTAAATTCTTTAAGTGACAAAACTAAAATTTCACAACCTTTTAAAAGTTTTTTTATTTTCGTTAAATTTTTAGTATTATTATCAACAATTGCTACTTTCATAATATATTGGTAGCAAATAAAAGGTGTTATTTTACCTCAATCCCCATAGAACGAGCAGAACCAGCAATAATGTTAATGGCACCTTCATCGTCCTTAGCATTTAAATCTCCCATTTTTTTCTTGACTATTTCTAAGGCTTGCGCGCGGGTAATTTTCCCAACTTTAGTTGAAGCATTTTTACCAGAACCTTTTTCTACTCCAGCTGCTTTTAAAATAAGTCCGGTGACCGGCGGGGTTTTTATTACAAAATCATAGCTACGGTCTTCGTAAACAGTAATAGAAACTCCAACCTTATCTCCTGCCATCTTTTGGGTGGCAGCGTTAAACTTAGTCACAAAGTCTCCGATATTAATACCAGCTTGGCCAAGCGCGGGACCAAGCGGAGGTGCGGGAGTAGCTTTAGCAGCTTGAATTTGTAATTTTATTTTTTTGGTTATTTTCTTTGCCATTTTTTTAGATTACTATAAAGTTTTTATAAATGCAATTTTCTTGGCCGCCACCAAGCGGTCGGCATCAAGAAATCTATAGTCGCTTTGCTCCTTAGATTTTCTTGACTTGCAAGAAATCCAATTCTACCGGAGTCTCCCGACCAAACATAGAAACAAGAACTTTAACTTTTCCACGAACCTGGTCAACAGAACTTACCTTACCTTCTAAATCTTTAAAAGGACCATCATTAATCAAAACAGTTTCTCCGACAGCTAAATCAATATTATGCTTAGTCGTACCTACATTCATTTTCTTAAATAGATACTCAACTTCTTCGCTTTTAAGTGGAACAGGATTTATTCCTGCACCCACGAAACCAGTTACACGCGGAGTATTGCGTACTACATACCAGGAATCATCGGTTACAATCATATCCACTAGAACATAACCCGGATAAATTTTTTCTTCTACCTCTACGCGCTTACCAGCCTTAATCTTTATCTTTTTTTCAATCGGGACAATAACATTGAAAATTTTATCGTTCATACCCAAGGAATCAATACGCTGTCGCAAATTACGAAGCACAACATTTTCATATCCTGCATAAGTGTGAATAGCATACCAATTTCTAGCTCCGAGTGTTTCTTGTTTTGACATGGTTTTAAGGAGTGATTATCTTTGTTAAGCCTTGAGAAAAAATAAAATCAAAAACACCCAAATAATATGAAATAATTACAGACAAAATAACGACAATCAAAGTATAATACAACGTCTGGTTTTTGGATGGCCAGATTACATGCTTTAATTCTGTTTTTGTTTCTTGAAAATATTCGGTAATTTTTGACATTTTTTAAAAAAGCCCTCTTTCAAGGGCTCTTTTAATGGTACTCTTTTTCTCTAAAATAGTCAATTCACGAGAAGATAAATAACTCTACCTGATCTCATAAGTTATTGTCACATCCGAACTTATTATGTTCTCGCCTTTTGGAATTATTGCCGGGGTAGGAGCTCTTTCTGACGCAGAATCCATCATTACAGATTTGGCATACATAATTGGATAATTTCCATTTTCATTAAAAGAAGTAATTTTACCCAAAGAAACACCTAAATCTTTCGCCAAGATTTTCGCTTTTGCTTTTGCATCATCAATGGCCAATTTTCTCGCTTGCATTTTCAGCGTATCTTCTTTATCAATGGCGAAATTCGGACCATTTAAATCAGAAACACCAGTTATCCCAATACCTTGAATAATATCACCGACAGTATCTGTATTACGAATTTTAATGGTCACACTCTCGTTAGCTGTATAACCAATAAGCACTTGCTTACTGGGAGGGCAATAATAAGAGGAAGATGGAGAGACAGTCACTCCGGCTATTTCAGCATCCATTGGAATTGGCGGACAAACAGCTTTCCTATATTCATATTTTGGATAAAAAGAGGCATTGGCAGTTTGAATATCTTTATCTTCCACTCCTTTTTCTTTTAAAAAATCCAAGGCTTTCTTCTCAATATCCGCTACCCCCGCCTGGGCATCTTTAACTGTTTTAGCGTCTTTACTGATTGTAAAATAAATATTCGCAATATCAGGCACAGCCGTAACTTCCCCATGGCCGGAAAATGAAATGGTAGCGGGCTGAGCACTCTCCCCTAGCAGGCTGTCTTTCTTTATTTCGGAAAATATTTTAACCGTAAAATAGACCGACAAAACAATTAGTAAAACACACAATGTTTGATATATTCTTTTTTTATTTTCTTCTGGTATTTCCATAAATTTAATTCTTTATTTAATTCCAATAAGCTCGACGTCAAAAATTAAAGTAGAGTTGGGCGGAATTACTCCAGGAATTCCGTTGGCTCCATAAGCATCTTCTGGTAAGATAGTTAAAGTTTTCTTCTCACCAACGGTCATCCCAACTATTCCCTTATCCCAACCGGGAATTACTTGACCAGCGCCTAGGGTAAAATCAAAAGGTTGCACATGGTTAAATTTAGGGTCCACATTTGAATCAAAAACTGTACCATCCTCTAGCCGACCAGTGTAATTCATAGACACCGTGTCTCCGGCTTTGGCCATCTCGGCAACTTTATTTATATCATTGTTATTAGAAGACATATTTACTTTATTGTTAATGCTAATAAAAATTAAAATTCCCGCTAAAACTAAGCAAATGACAATTGCAAGCACAATATTCATATTATTTTTTTTATTTTCTTCCATAATTCAAAAATTTATTAGCTTTTTAATAACCTAATTATACACCCTATATTTTTTTAAACAATATTAACTTCCGGCATTAATTCCAAACCGAATTTTTCTCTTACAGATACAATAATTTTGTTTACCAAATCAAGAATCTCGACACCGCTCGCTTTACCATAATTTACCAAAACCAGAGATTGTTTTTCATAAACACCGACATTGCCTGATTTATATCCTTTCCAGCTTATCCCGTCGGTGGGACCACATTGTTCAACTAGCCATCCGGCTGGAATTTTAATTTCTCCATTATCTTCAAAATACGGCAGATCAGAATAATTTTTTTGCAACACCCGTAAATGCTCCCTGCTAACAAAAACATTTTTAAAAAAACTACCGGCATTGCCTAAAACCTTTGGGTCTGGAAGTTTACTACGACGTATGGCTATGACTGCATTACTAATATCTTTAGAATTTTTAACTTCAATTTTATTTTTTTCTAAAAAATCTCGCAAGGCGGGATACATCTTTTTTCCCCTGCCTGCCAATTGGCGGGCAGGTTTTTTACTTAATTTTAAAATCACCGCTGAAATAAAATATTTTCCTTTTAGTTTATTTTTAAAAATACTCTCTCGATACCCCAATTCGCATTCTTCTTTGCTGAAAATTTTCTTTTCTCCATTTTCTATATTAAAAGCCTCCACGTCATAAAGGGTATCTTTAAGCTCCACTCCATAGGCACCAATATTTTGTACTGGGGTAGCACCAACTGTCCCCGGGATAGCGGCTAAATTCTCAATACCCCAATATCCATGGTCAACAGTGAACGCGACTAAATCCTGCCAAAACTCCCCCCCCATAGATCTAATTAATACATTTTCAATATCTTCTTTAACAATTTCTATTCCTTTTAATTTATTCAAAACAACTATACCTTCAAAATCTTTAGTAAAAAGCATATTACTACCACCACCTAAAAATATTTTTTTGTTATTTTTAAATTCCGGTAAATTGAAAAGTTCCTCCAGGTCTTTTTCAGATTCCACCATTGCAAAAAATTTAGTATTTACGTTAATACCGAAAGTGTTTAATTTAGATAAGTTGTAATTGTTTTCAATTTTCATATGATTAGTAAAATTATGCTTGATACTAAATAAAAAAGGAAACAATTGCCCCGATACCTACCAGAGAAATTAATCCAAAGGTTAACCAGCCGAAAATGTTACCGATTTTTTTATTCTTAAAATTACCCATTATCTTCTCATTTCCACTCAAATGAACAATAAAGAAAATCATAAATGGAGAAATGATACCATTCAAAACCGCAGAATATATAAGTACTTTGATTGGATGCAAGCCGACAAAATTTAAAATAATTCCCAAAATCATCGCCACAATAATCACTCCATAAAAAGAAGTGGCTTGTTTTAATTTCCGATAAAGACCCTCCTTCCAACCGAAAGATTCTGAAATGGCATAAGAAGCTGAGCCGGCGAGTACTGGTATCGCAAGCAGTCCGGTGCCTAAAATCCCAAGAGCAAAAAGAATAAAAGCAAAATTCCCCGCAAAAGGACGCAAGGCGATGGCCGCTTCTTCTGCAGAAGTAATGTTAGTAATTCCATTTGCAAAAAGGGTGGCAGCACAGGCAGCAATAATAAAAAACATTACCAGATTTGAAACAAACATCCCAGACCAAACATCAATCCGCATATTTTTCATATCCTGCATAGTATTATTCTCCCGGCGCATTTCTATGGTTTTTTCTCCTTTTAAAATTTCTTCTTCAACTTCCTGCGAAGATTGCCAGAAAAATAAATATGGGGAAATGGTGGTACCGAGAGCCGCGCAAATAAGGATAATCACTTCTTTAGAAAAATGAAAGCTCGGAATGACAGTATTTTGTAAAACTTCAATCCAGTTTATCTTAACGGAAAAAGCCGAAACAACATAAGCTAGAAGAACGAAAGTAAGGTATTTTAAATATTTGGAATATTTTTTATAAGAAATAAAAATCTGCAGAAATAAAGAAAGTGTGGCAAAAAGAAAAATTAAAAAAGTAAAGTTTAAAGCAGGAAAAATAAGCTGTGTGCCTTTAGCCATGGCCCCCAAGTCTGCTCCAATATTAAAAACATTAGCAAAAAGCAAAAGTGTTGTGCAGAAATAGAGAATTTTTTTTGAGTAATGTTTTTTTATATTAGCAGCCAGTCCGACACCAGTCACCAGCCCAATGCGAGCGCACATTTCCTGTACCACCCCCATTAATGGAAAAGTAAAAAGCGCCAACCAAATGAGACGGAAGCCTTGCGAAGCACCCATTTGGGAATAAGTGGCAATCCCGGACGGGTCATCGTCAGCGGCACCCGTAGTAAGCCCCGGCCCCAAAGTTTTCCAATATTCTTTAAAGGTCATATTTAGAGTATGACATATTTACGCCATTGATTCTATCTTAAAAATTAAAATTTCAAATTAAAAAGTAAAAAACCGTCCCTCCATGTCGGTTTTTTACGACTAGAAAAACGGTTTTGGATTTATGGAAAAATAAAGTGCGGGCCGACAGAGACACGATCTTTCAATAACAATGGAGACACAAAAATTTTATTCTCCTGAAATCTTTCGGCCTCAACAATAAAAACGTTGGAGAGGTTAGTTGCAACCTCTTCGTTATTTTTCGTTAAAACAGTTAATGTACGATGCCCATAGAAATGGAACATCAAATAATCCAAGAACTGGCTCCCCATCAGCCGACGACGTTCAAGGTCGTTGGCCGTATGTCCCAATATGTCAAGAAGGTTACCCTTCTCAACCAACTTTTTCACAACGACAGTTATTTCGGGAGCTATCCCCGAAAAAACTATCCCAAATTCTTCAAGACGGCGATCAAGTTGAATCCTCATCCCAAAAAGCAGATTGTTTTTTTCAACCCCCCCCCTCAGTACCACCACACGAAGTGGTTTAAAATTTTCCTTTATCATCTTCTTCTCCTTTCAAAAAAACATTTTCCGGATTCTGCCGGAATCAGTCGCAGGAAGTTCCTACTTTACTCATTTATGATTATGAATATTTCTAGCTAAAAGTCAAGGTCTTAGTATTTTACTGGTTCCATCTTTATGCAATTCAATTACCTTGGACGCTTGGCTAATGATTTCCCCTCCATCTACATATAAATCAACCGCATTACTAAAATATTTTTTTGCTTCAAATATATTTTGAGCCGGAGCCAATCCTTCGGGATTGGCTGAAGGTGCAACGAGGGGCCCTGTTTGCAATAATAATTTTCTAAGATTTTCTTGAGCAGGCACCCTAAAAGCCAAAGTTTTTGTCCCCCGATGTAAATACAAAAGTGTTTCATCGGAACAATCCAGAATAATACTTACCGGACCAGGCCAGTATTTTTTTAATATATCTTTCTGTTTTTCGGATAAAATAATAGAAAATTTTTCTAATTCGCCAATCTCTCCAATTAGAATAATGAAGGGTTTTTCCGGCGCACGTTTTTTTATATTATAAATACGTAAAACAACTGCCGAACTCAATGCTTGCCCAACTATTCCATAAATAGTATCCGTCGGCATTACCACCACTCCTTTTTCTTTTAAAACTTTTATTAAATTTTCATCATTCCAAATATTTTGCAATAACTGCATAAGATATATTATAATACAAAAATGCTAAAAGATATTGTTAAGTTTTTCGACAAGCTAGAGGACAAAATAAGGGGAAGATTGAGTCGTTATCCTATTTTATATGCAATCATTGGTGGTGTTGGCATAGTTCTTTTTTGGCGTGGAGTTTGGCATACTGCAGATTTTATAACTAATCTTGTTTTTTCCTTTCAACAAAACTCTTCTATTGACTTAAACAATCTGCCTTGGTGGGACGGACCCTTATCTCTAATTTTAGGTAGTATCTTGCTTTTATCTACTGGATTATTTGTTTTCGGTTTTATCGGCAGTGAAATAATAATCTCCGGCTTAAAAGGAGAAAAGAAATTGGCTGAAAAAACAGAAGAGGAAGTAAAAATAGAAACTGGCACAATAAAAGAAATAAAAAAAGAAGTAAGTGAAATATCTCATCGTTTAAATGATATTGAGAAAAATTTAGAGGATGATATGGAAAAAAAATAATTGGGTGCCTACAGGGATTCGAACCCTGACTAAGAGCTCCACAAGCTCTAGTGCTAACCATTACACCATAGGCACCATGTGCTGGTATTTATAACAAAAAAAGCAGAAAAACGCTACTAAAATAGATTTTTTAATTTTTAACTAGATCATAAAAAGCAGCAAAAATAAAAATAATTTGCAAAACTATAAATATAGTATCTTTGATGTGGATACTATAAATTTCCAAACAAACTCCCCCTATTATATATAGAGTATTTTGATGTTTTCTGTTTTTCAATAATAAACCAACGGAAATTAGAATAAGTCCGATAGCTCCTATTAATTTGAAAATATTTTTATCCATAATATTTACTGGTGCGCGAGGGGAGACTTGAACTCCCACGTCCGTGAGGACACTAGCACCTCAAGCTAGCCTGGCTACCAGTTACAGCACTCGCGCATATTTTTTTTGTTGCGTCTTTTCGACATTAAGAGCTTTTTCTATTTTAAAAAATTTCCTAGACAAACAAATAACTTCTGGATTGTAGTACATTTTATTCAAAATCGCTAGTGCTTCTTTTTTCGCATATTTAAGTTGATAAGTACTTACTTTCCCACTTTTCCCTAAATGCCCCAAAACACTCAACCTCACACTTAATTCTTTTCGTAGCCAATCAATATATTTTTTGCTTGCAGAAATAAATTCAAGATAAAACATGTGACTTGACCTCCATCTTGGATCCCAGTATGAATAAAAACAACCATCTCCGTCAAAACATCCCCGTAAAAAATCAAAAAAATATTTATCGGGTATTTTTAGTTTTCCCATAGTTAATGATTTTCTCTGAGTTAGCCCAATAGATAAAAGAAAATCGTAAAAAATTCTATTTTTAAATTGAATTCTTAATTGTTTATCTCCATTACTGTTTTGTTTTGTTCCTATCTTAAAATCTACCCCAACACACTTAGAAAAGTTTAACAACTGTTCTCTCTCTTTAGAAGTTAAATCAATCAACAAACCATCACCCAATAAACATCCATCCGTAGCAATTAAACCTATTGCGTAAGCTAAATTTGCAGTCCATTTCTCATTTATAATTTTTTTAGGTTTTGGTCCCCTCTTCCCCATTGATACATTATATTACCTCAAGGTAGTAGCGTCTACCAATTATTAATTAAACAAAAACTTCATTAAAATGAGGCTATGTTTTTTAATTAAAAAATTATTCCGTTTTTTCTGTTACCTCTTCTTTTTCTTCTTGATTGGTAACTGAACGCATTTTTTTACGAACATCTTTTACCGCTTTAGTACGAATATAGTAAAGTTTTGACCTGCGAGCATGAGCTCTTTTGGTTATTTTAATCTTGCCTATCATTGGAGAATATATTGGAAAAATTCTTTCCACCCCGACGCCTGAAGCGATTTTCCTAACAGTAAAAGTAGCCCCTGCTTCGGTGCCATGTTTTCTAGCGAGAACAATACCTTCAAAAACCTGAAAACGGGATTTACCTTTTTCATCTAAAATCTTTGAAGAAACAGAAACAGTGTCCCCAGCTTTAAAATCAAGCTTTTTTCTTTCTTCAATATCTACCGGACTAAATTTAATTTTATTGATTTTATCTCCTGTCATAACAAAAGCACTTTAACACAAAAGTTTTTTAAAGGCAATTAAGCGAATTCTTTTTGATAACATTCAACACAATAAACCGTCTCTGTCCGATTTGGGGCATATGAGGTTCTTATTTTTTCGCCACATTTCATACATTCTCGGTCGTAAAATTTTGGAATTTGCATTCTGGCAAAACGAGATTTTTCTCTGCACTTTAAACATTGATCTGGTAATGGTATATTCATTTTTCTTAAAAGATCAAATTCCAATGAGTCTATTTTATATTTCCTCTCGCAGGTAGTGCAGGAAATCACTTCTTTTAAAATTGATTCATTCACTTCACTAATAGTTTCGGGTAAATCTTTTCCGGATATAGTTGCCTCGACTTGTTGTTCTTTTTCATCATTCCAAAAATATCCACACTTCTGCGCTTCTGCTTTTGATTTTGGAAAAAATTTGCAAGCGTTAGAATTATTATAGGCAAACTTACTAAAACCTGGCTGAAAAAATTCTCCATAAGGCCAGACTCTCCCTTGTTCATCCATATACGGATTTTTTTTCATATCTTTAATAATTTTTGCTTTTAAAATTTTATATTCTTCTTTTCCATATTCTTTATTTAGAATACAATTGCTTTTGCGTTTTAGATTCACACAGCCAAAATTATTTTTAGCTGTTATGCACCAAAGGGAATATTCGGCATGAAACAAGTCCGACCAACAAAAGCCTGAAAATTTTACATCACTAGCACTGTCTCCCACAATGAAAGATTCATAAACAAGCTCGACATTATCTCCCCAACCTGAATAATCCATGCAATTTTCTACTGGTTTACAGGTTACAAATTGACACCACTTACAATCTTTTGTATGGCTAGCAATGTACATTTCTTTGGAATTTTTAGATTTGTAAATATATTCCCCGGTGACATTCAAGTTAAAAGTATCGCCCGTGAAAGAACGATAAGGAAAATTTTTCCAAAAAATTTCCGCTTCTTTTTTTGTTGCTTTTATCCCAGAACGAGTGTTTAATTTTAACTCTTTTAATTTTTTTTCATATTCCTCTTTTGAATATTTAACATTCAAAATACAATTTGAAGCTCCGCGCAAATTCACGCAACCGACGCAATTCATACATCCATAGCAGTTGCGAGAAAACCATACATCTGTACAATCATCACATTCTTCCGAATAAAAAATACGGTAACACTTGCGCTGACCGATAGACTCATAACATAATTCAGATTTAAAAATTCGTAGACTGTCGGCTGTATCCTTAGCTCCATTTAAAATTGAAGAAAAATAAACATTTTCGCAATTATCTGCCCAGGTGGCGAGCATACAGTTCTTGGAATAACCGATTGAGTTGCAATAATCACAATTTTTTAAAGTCAAAAAACCTGTTTCAAGTGCGCTGTATGGGGTTTTTCTAGATAAATCTTTTACTTGAGCCAAAAATGGTTTATCGGAGTCGTAATCTATTGCATATTCTGTACCATCCCAATCATCTGCCCACCAACATGGCTGGCAATAGACGGTAATTTTTTGCGACGACGGATACATAGAGAGTGTACGCTTCCCGCACTTATCACAATTACGATAAAAAAAAGACCAGCTATTAAGACATGCCAAGCGTCGAATCATTCGGCATTCCGGGCACCACAAAGGCGCAGGCACTTTTATTTTTTCATAAAAATTAAAATCCTCTGACTCAATGGTGAAGTCTTTTTGGCAATTCAAGCAAGCCTTAATTTGGGCTTCCATTTCATTATTTTACCATTTTTTTGAATTCTTTTGGAATAGCTGATTCTACTTTTAAAGTTTCACCTTTTAGATTTTTAAACTCTATAGACTTTGCATGAAGCGCTAGACGTTTTAAGCTTTTCAGACAAGGGTTGTTAGGGTTATAAAGAGAATCACAGACAACTGGATGATTTAGATATTTCAAATGCACGCGGATTTGATGCGTTCGGCCGGTTTTCGGTTTTATTTCTAAATAAGTAAATTTTCCATATTTTTTATCTTCAAACCTTTTTAAAACTTTATACTCAGTAATAGCCTCACGCATTTTCCCCCTTGCACCGCGGCCAGACAAATACCGACGAAAATCTTTCGGACTCCGGCCTATTGGTTTATTGATAAAACCATGATCATTTTTCACAAAACCAGACACAATGGCAACATAAGTTTTTTTCACTTCCCGATTTTGGAATTGTTTTTTAAGAAATTCATGCACCCTATCGCTCTTAGCCAAGAGCATCACGCCCGAAGTCTCTTTATCTAAGCGGTGTACTATTTTTATTTTGGGATATTTTTTTAAAAATAAATCAAGAATTGTTTTTTCTTCACTCCTCTCATCTGGATGCACTAAAATACCTGAGGGCTTTTCTATGGCTAAAATATTAGAATCTTCATATAGAATTTTTATTTTTATTGACATCTCTGGTGCCCTTGGTAGGAATCGAACCTACATCAAAGCCTTAGAAGAGCTTCGTTCTATCCATTGAACTACAAGGGCCATGTGCGCGGTGAGGGACTTGAACCCCCGACCTTCTCAGTGTAAATGAGTTGCTCTACCAACTGAGCTAACCGCGCAAGATTTTTTCATAGAACTCATTAAAACTAACATTTTTATAACGACGGGTCAACAATGAAAGAAGAGGAATTTAATATATCTATCGATTTTTTTTCTCTGGTATAAAAAAAGTTCAAAACTTTTTCAATACGATCTTTATTAACTACAGGAAACTGCCCATCATTATTAGTAAGTGGTAAAATGGGTTCTTCATTTGTTTGTTTAAAAAGGCCATAACCAAAAAGTAAAGATAGGAAAATTATAATCATTGTGCTGATTAAAATAATCTTCCAGAAAAAATTTGGATGAAAAGCAAAATCTTTTTTCTTAAAATTATTTTCTTTTTTAAAAAAATTTATTTTCATGGAATAAAACTTAAAAGTTTAATTTGAAAAACAACCTCCCAACTCAAATTGCTTTCATTTTTACCAGACCCAGATGAAGATAAAAGCTTATGCAAGTTCATTGATGAAAAATCAAGCAAATATGGGGAGTCCTCTAGTAATATTAAAAACTTATAGATTGCCTTAAATCCACCTAATGCCCTTAACTCGACTTTTAGACTCATGTTGTCTTTAACATCAACTGAATTAATTTGAGAAGAAACTCCGGCTTCTTTCGCTAATTTTTCAACTGTATTCAAAAAGGGAACCACATCGGAACTTTTAATAAAATGCTCTTCCAACAAAGCTCTTTCTGGAACTATTTTTTGAAGCATTTGGTTAAGAGACACGATTTCGTCATATCGATGCTCCTCTATTTGTAAATTTATTGCACCCTGTTGCCCTTTTTGATTATTATCACCTATCTTTTGATATAAAAACACAAAAGCTAAACAAAACAATACTAGAAGTATTATAAAGATAAACAATAATATTTTTTGAAAGTTATTTTTCATATATTTTATAAAATCACTTATTGTGTTCCGAAGGAATTAAGCTCAGATGAAAATTAATATCAGATCCTTTTACAAAATTTGAAATCGGCAAGTCAACACTTGTAAAAGCTGGGCTATCTTCTAATAACTGACGGAATAAAAGCAAAACCTCGCGGGATGGCGCTATTCCGGTTATACTAATTTTCCTACCGTTTATTTCATCGTTTTTATATAAAATTTGAGTAATTTTAATATCTGGTATTTTCTGTAATAAAATAGCGTTTATCACTTCAGATGAAACAAGAAATTTATTTTTTTCAAACTTTTCAACTAAACTAAGTTTATTATCTATATCTTTAATAAGAGCTAGAGACTCTTCACCTAAAGGGGGAAGCAGTTTTAATTTTTGATTTTCTAGTCTTGTATTAATTAAAGAATTTTTTACAGAAGAAATAAAATACGATGGTAAAATAGAGAAAAAGGCAACCAAAAGACATAAATTAAGCATCACTACAAATAAAATTCCTAATCTGTAGTAAAAAGCTTTAATCATTTTCTTCTTTTCTTCTTTTGGAATTAAATTTATCATCTTAATTTAGCCCATATCATTAAAATCTCCTAGTGCTAAGCCTAAAGCTGTAGCAAATGAAAGTGACTTTTCAAAAGTAATCTTTGGAATATAATTTTCATAATTTGAAATATTTGTCCAAACATCAGCTAACTCTGCTGAGCTCTTCATACTAACAGAGATATATTCAGTTAGACCGATTAAGTTAGAATCACCACCACAAAAAATTATCTTTTTTATAGTAGGATTATTTCTGCCTTTTTCGTCTTTATGCGTATGCCAATACAGAAAATGTTTAACTATTTCGTCGCGTAAAACAGAAACACTGTTTAAAAGTACGGCAAATATTTCTTTATTTTTAGTATTCCGTTCCAATCCATATTCTTGTTTCATTTTTTCCGCCTCTTCAAGACTTACATTAAAATTTTTTTGAATCATCTTCGTTAGCGTCACTCCTCCAAGATCAAGAGTAAAGGTAAACACTACTATTCCCCCAGAAACAATAAAAATACCAGTTCTTTCTTTTCCGAAATCTATAATCATATAAGTATTGTCGTCATTTTTTTTAATAACCGCCCGGGAAGCTGCTTGAGCCTCTAATTCAAAAGACTTAACCGATATTTGAGAATGTTTAAATATTAACAAATAATTTTCAATTACATTCTTGGGAATAACGGTAACTTGAACCTCCAAACTTTGTGTATTTTCACTAACTAAATCATAATCAAAAATCGCATCCTGGGCCAGAATTGGCACATGGTCCTCAAGGGCTAATTCAATTCCTTCTCGAATGTTTTTCAAACCCAACTTTTCCAATTTCAAAGCAAAAAGATAAACTTGCTCTTCCGGCAGGGAAACCCGCACAGATTTTACTCCTTCTTCTTTTCTAAGGGTTGACAAAATTTCTTCCATTTTTTTTGAATTTTTAATTTTCCCTGACTCAATAACTCCAGGTGGAATGCTTCGTTCACCATATCGCCCCAACCTAACACCATTTTTTGTAATAATTAGTTCTACAAATTTCAATGATTCATCTGAAATATCTAAACCAAAAGAAGGTTCTGAAAAAAAATTAGGCAATGGGAAAAATCTAAAAAAGAATTTATTGAATGAATCACTAAACATATTTATAATTATATCAATAAACAAGGAACATAAACAAGTTTACTTATCTTATCTATTTATTTTATCTAAATACCGCTGAAGAATAAGTGCAGCCGCTCTGGCATCTACTCGACCGGACTTTGTTTGTTTTATCTTACTATGCGCTTGAGTCTTATTTGAATCTTTTTTTTCATTTGAAGAACGTCTTGCTTCTACTGAAGTTAGAAATTCTTTTTGTTTACGCACTGGCAATTTAAATTTTTCTTCTAATTCCAAAATAAAAACTTCAATTCTACCCGATAAGGCATTTAACTTCCCCGAAAAATCCACCGACTCCCCAACAACAATTTCTTCTACTTTCTCTTGCCTGATTAAATCACCAATTTTTTTAAAAGTGTTCATATCATTTAGAATAATTTCTTTTGGAAAAGCCAAGATGTGACTTTCATCCGAGAGGGCTAAGCCAATCCTTTTCGTTCCATAGTCAATACCTAAAAATCTAGCTGAATTTACTTCTGTCTTCATATGGAAAAATAGTAGCATAAAAAGATATTTTCTGTTATTGTTGTCAATATGAACCAATATTTATCAGACAATTTAATACTTTTATTAATTTTAACCCTTTGGACTATTCCTTGGAAAATCTACGCTGTGTGGCTAGCCGCAAAAAGAGATCAAAAGAAATGGTTTGTTATTTTATTATTATTAAATACTGTTGGAATTTTGGAAATCTTTTATATTTTTAAAATTGCCAACAAAAAATGGATTGAAGTAAGAAAAGATTTCGGTAAAGCATGGGGATTAATTAAAAAATAAATACAAATTTGAAGTATCTGGAGGTGTCGGGTAGTATTTGGTGCAATAGGGTCTCTAGATTAAAATAAGCTCGGTAAAAATTAAATAACTGGAGGCGTCGCATAGTGGTTTAGTGCACCTGTCTTGAAAACAGGAGTGTCGCAAGGCACCGTGAGTTCGAATCTCACCGCCTCCGCTTTTACAAAAACGAGCATAATTGTTTGTGATATAATTGAAAATTATGAATATTTTCTATCCAATACAATTACTAGTTGACTGGCTAACTTATACAGTTTTTAATATTATTCCAAATACATTACTTGCCACAGCTGTAAATTTTTTTATTTTTGACACCTTAAAAATATTTATTCTTCTTTCTGTTATTATTTTTATTGTTTCAATAATCCGATCATATTTGCCACCAGAAAAAATAAGGGCAATTTTATCTCGCAAAAATAAATATATTAATAATATCTTGGCTGCACTTTTGGGAATTATCACCCCTTTTTGCTCTTGCTCGGCTATTCCTTTATTTTTAGGTTTCGTTCAGGCAGGGGTGCCACTTGGGACCACTTTTTCTTTTCTGGTAGCTTCACCAATGATTAATGAAGTTGCCTTGGTCCTTCTTCTCGGCCTATTTGGTTGGAAAATCGCATTTATTTATCTTGTAAGTGGTTTAATAATTACTATTCTTTCAGGAATAATAATAGATAAATTAAAAATAGAAAATTTAGTTGAGTCTTTTGTCTACCAAAATTCAATTAATATAAATATTGATTTACCAACCTTGACCAAAAAAGAAAGAATCTACTATGCCCTAGATTACACTTTGGGTATTATTAAAAAAGTCTGGCCTTACATTTTAATAGGCATAGGATTGGGTGCTTGGATACATGGATATATTCCCGCAAATTTCTTGGTCCAGTACGCAGGTAGTGATAAGTGGTATGCTGTACCCTTTGCTGTTCTTATTGGTATTCCGTTATATTCAAATGCGGCCGGAATTATCCCCTTAATATCCGCCTTAATGGAGAAAGGAGTCTCTCTCGGCACCACACTTGCTTTTATGATGTCTGTAACTGCTTTATCATTACCTGAATTTATGATTTTAAAAAAAGTAATGAAAATAAAACTTATTTTCATTTTCGCCGGAATTGTAACTATTGGAATAATATTTACGGGTTATCTGTTTAATTGGATTTTAAAATAAATTAAAAACTATTTTCTTTTAAATATGAACCAAAACAAAACCCCTTTAAAAAGGGGTTTTGTTTTTTTATTGAGCCGGAGTTTCCGGAGTTGGAATTGAAGCTTCTGGAGTTGGAGTCTCTGGTTTTGGGCAAGTACAAGGAGCATTGCCGCAAACAGAACATTTTGTTGTATCGTCCATATTGTTAAATAAATTAATGATAAAAGTGCTAATAGCTAGTCGACTAAACTGGCTCTTATCTCACTATTTTTTAGTATACACTAAAAAATTAATAAAAACAAATAAAAAACTTGTTTATGCTTCTCACTTATTGTTATAATTAATAGATGGAGATAATAAAAAAGTCTAATGAAAAATTAGTTTGGTCCGCTTTGGAGTATGAAGAAAGAGACCGAAATCCAGACTGGTTTTGGGCACTTGGTATTATTGTAGTCACTAGCTCAATTGCTGCAATTATTTTTGAAAATTATTTTTTTGCAGTTTTACTTATCCTCTCTGGAATTTTATTGGGATTTTTTGCGATTAAAAAACCGGACGTAGTTACCTATGAATTAAACTCAAGGGGATTAATGATTAGAAACCGTCTTTACCCCTATGAAAATATTAAATCTTTTTGGGTTCAAGAAGCAAAACCGACACTTTTTATTCATTCAGAAAGAGCGTTTATGCCAATTATCTCTATGCCGATAGATGAAACAATTATCGCCGATATTCATTCAATTATGCTTTCAAAAAATATTGCGGAAGTTGAAATGAAAGAGCATGCTGCCGAAAAAATTATGGAAGTTCTTGGATTTTAACTCCGGCTAAACTAGCCCTGTTTTTTCAACCAACTAATCATCTTATTAAAAGTACCAGAGCCAGCTTCTCCATCTGCATTTAATCCCTGGTCTTTTTGAAAAGCAGTTACCGCTTTTTGGGTACTTGTTCCATAATCATTGTCAACTTTATCAGAAGTATTGTTGTAAATATTTAGAAAATTTTGTACCGTACCCACTCGTGTGCCTCTAGATTTTAATTTCATTAAAACATTATTGGTTATAAGATTTTGCAATTCATTTATCAAGCTTTGATTTTTATAGGTAACTGGTTGAGTAGGAGCTGGAGTCACTGTCACTGGAATCGGCTCTGAAATGGAGCCTTCTATTGATTGTGCCTGTGATAAAGTTTTTAATTCTTCCGTTAGATCTACTAATTGTTTTGCTAAATCCTCATTTTCTTTTTGCAGTTGCCCTATTTTTTGACTAGCTGCAAATTCAGCACCCGACTGCAAAGTGGAAATAGACCAATACGCAATAAGTCCAAGCACTCCTAAAACTACAACTGAAAATAAGGCAAATTTTAAATTATCCATCATATATACCATTCTACTAAAAAATTTCAATATTGCCAAAGTTTCAACCCTAAATAGTGTCAATGTGTGCCCTCAGTAGGAATCGAACCTACATCGCAAACTCCGCAAGCTCGCATTCTATCCATTAAACTATGAGGGCCTATATTTAAATCCTTTTACAATTTTATGCTAACAGTTTTTAACTAAAAATTCAAATTAAAAAATATTTCCAAAAAAATAAATATACTTGATTCGTATACAAAATTGAGATATCATATAGATATGTTAATACCAACTGTTATCGAAAAATCACAATTTGGAGAAAGAGCCTATGATATATATTCTCGCCTTTTGCGTGAAAGAATTGTTTTTTTAGCCGGACCAATAGACGACAATGCTGCCAATATTGTTATCGCCCAACTTCTTTTTCTTGAATCCGAAGACGCAAAAAAAGATATTTTTCTTTATATAAATTCTCCCGGGGGATCGGTTACCTCAACAATGGCCATTGTCGACACAATGAACCATGTGCGTCCAGATATTTCCACTTTTTGTGTCGGACTCGCTGCTTCCGGTGCAGCTATAATTCTATCAGCTGGTAAAAAAAGTAAACGCTATATCTTGCCTAATGCCGAAGTTATGATTCACCAGCCAATGGGTGGAGTAGAAGGCCAAGCAACGGATATCGCCATCACCGCCAAACATATTTTAAAAACAAGAGACAGTTTAAATAAACTTTTAGCAAAAAATACTGGTAAAGACCTGCCTCAAGTAGAAAAAGACGTGGAACGAGATTTCTTTATGGATGCGACAGAAGCTAAAAAATATGGAATTGTTGATGAAATAGTCACTAAATCAAAAAATTCCACTCCGAAACAAGAAAACTAGACATTTATCTTTTAATTTGGTATATTAAATATGTTAAATTTTAAAAATTTATTTCATTTAATTTATAGTCGGTTCACGGGAATATTCCATATATTATGAAGTTTACAAGAGAAAACATGAGCAAAAATACAAATCTTTTTACTAAGGTCTTTTTCTTGAAAGAAATAAAATCACAAATATAGTGGCTTGTTCTTGTAAGCTGACTCAAAGCTTATGAGCGTAACAATAATAATTCTGATTGGTGTCGCAGTGCTCCTTTTGGGTGCGGGTGTTGGGTATTATCTTCGTCTGATTATTGCTCTAGGAAAAAGAAGGTCTATTGAAATAGATATTAAACAAATGATGATTGGGGCAAAAGAAGAAGCCCAAAAAATAACTGATGAAGCCAAAAGAAAATCCGAAGAGCAAATTGCTTATCTGAAAGAGGAAGAAAAAAAGAAAGAAAATGAATTTAAAGAAACAGAAAAAAGACTTATTAAAAAAGATGAATTTTTAGATTCCAGACAAGTTGAAGTGGATAAAGAAGCTGAAGAAATCAAGTTAAAAGTAGAAGAAATAAAAAAAATCCAAGAAAAAGTATTAAAAATAGAAACGGAAAAAATAAATGAACTAGAAAGAGTGGCTAAACTAACCGAAAACGAGGCTAAAGATGAACTCTTTAAGGATATTGAAAAAAAATATGAAGAAGATATTTTAGTTAGAATTCAAAAACTTGAAAACAATAACGAAGAAAAACTGGACCGACGAGCCAAGGATATTTTAGCTATGTCTATCCAACGCCTAGCTTCCAGCACTGCTTCCGAATTGATGACTACGGTTGTCTCTATCCCGAATAATGAAATCAAGGGAAAGATAATCGGTAAAGAAGGAAGAAATATCCGAGCTTTTGAAAGAGCTTCAGGAGTTGAACTAATCGTGGACGATACCCCTGGTTCAATAGTTATTTCTTCTTTTGACCCTATTAGAAGACAAGTAGCTCGACTTGCGTTGGAAAATTTAATTCTGGATGGACGCATCCAACCGGCTAAAATCGAAGAATTGGTGGAAAAAGCAAAAGAAGAAATAAATAAAATCATTAAAGAAAAAGGTGAACAAGCGGTTTATGAATGTGGAATATTTAATTTTGATCCACGAATTATTGCTATTATTGGAAGACTGTATTTCCGCACAAGTTACGGACAAAATGTCCTGCAACATTCCATTGAGATGGCGCACATTGCGGGAATGTTAGCTGAAGAGCTTGGAGCAGATGTGGCTATTGCTAAAGCAGCAGCTTTGGTTCACGATATCGGTAAAGCCCTAGACCACGAAGTACAAGGAACCCATGTTGAAATAGGAATGCGTATCCTACAAAAATTTGGCGCAGACGAGAGAATTATTACCGCCATAAAAAGCCATCATGAAGATTATCCTTATGAGACAATTGAGTCAATTATCATACAAACAGCTGATGCAATTTCTGGCGGACGCCCAGGAGCACGCCGTGATTCAGTAGAAAATTATTTAAAAAGACTTCAAGAGCTGGAAACACTAGTAAATGCTTTCCCGGCAGTAGAAAAATCTTATGCCCTGCAAGCTGGGCGTGAAATTCGCATCTTTGTAACCCCAGAAAAAATATCTGATACTGAGGCTAGGCTGATGGCTCATGATATTGCCGTCAAAATCGAACAAGAACTAAAATATCCTGGAGAAATCAAAGTCACAATGATTCGGGAAACACGA
>JAHIVA010000098.1 GCA_018816985.1 Patescibacteria group bacterium
ATTTTACTCTTCCCAAGGATAACTAAAAGAAACAGGTTCACCATTTAGTTCAACAAGGTCTGTTAAACTGAGGTCAAAATCATTTTCCCTGTCAGTTTGCCACTCGGGGATTTTGAATTTTACTTTGTCGCCTGGATCTAGTGTTCCATCCATTTTTTCAGGATTAGTGAGGGTGGAAGAAAATTTCAAACCCTCTGAGGTATCTAATGTTAAGTAATAACACCCTCTAGAGTTCATAATACCAGTTTCAGTAACATATTTATCATTTTTTAAAGTTCCTTCAATGAATCTTTCTGGTTGAGGTTCAGATCTTTTACATCCAAACATACCAAGCGTAGTAACAGCTATTAAAGCATATGTTGCAATTTTTTGATAAAGTGTCATTTTAAACCTCCAAAAGTTAAATATCCATAAAATCTCCCTATTTATAAATCTTTCTATTTGTAGTTACTTGGCAGTAGTTGTATTTGGATTTTGAAAGGAGAATATAAGAACTATGAGTTTACTTTTTTTGTTTCTATGTATCTTAAAGAATTAAAAGAGGTTTGGATGAACTTGAAGAAAAAGAATTGTTTTAGAGTTGCGCTCGGCTGAAAAGTGTTGTTTACTTTTTCTTTTTCACAGAAATCAATACGATAACTATAATTAAAATTCCTCCCCATATAAAATAAGTAGTTATTGGGATAGAGAGATCAACACTATAATCTGTTGGTAGACTTCCTTGTCCAAACCCAGCTAAATCTTCTTCTGCTGAAGATAAAGGTTTTGTCCTAGAACATGAATTTGTAGTTAATGTATCTTCAATAGAATAAGCATAAACAATGTATTCCTTATTCAATTTTAAATCAGCACCACAACTTACAGCATGATTTGCAGTTGTTACAGTAATATATTTTCTTTCTGTACCTTTCCATATTTTTGAAACTAAAAAATTAACTGTTTTAGTCCAAGTAAATGGATTAGAGCTTACACTTGTTACTCTTCCTGCAAAAACAACGTCTGCTTGCTCTAAAGTTTCTAAGGGGGATTTTGGCATCCTACAACTACAAGCATCAACTGAATAAATATTCACAATTAGTAAACTTACAATTAATACTAGAAACATTATTTTTTTCATATATCTATCATGATTTTAATTCTTTTTAAATATATTGATAACTTCAACTCAAATTAATCTGCATTTCTCTTTTAAACCTTTGATTAGTATTAAGGGATAGAATTTTAACAACTTCATAGTAACTACAAAATAGATAACTTTATAAAGGGGGGGATTAACAAATATATTAATAGAGCATAATCGACGATGAGATAGCACTTGTTAACACATTTCGCTTTTTCTAGATAAGTGCTACGGAGTAATATAAAATGAATGAATTTAAAGAATTTAATATGAGCGATAGCTTACAGTTAGCTATCCAAGATTTAGGATTTACAAAACCTACTCAAATTCAAGCTGAATCTATCCAAGACATAGTTCAAGGAAAAGATATTATTGGTGAGAGTGCAACAGGCTCAGGAAAAACCTTAGCTTTTGGTTGTGGAATTGTAGAACAAGTAATTCCTAAACAAGGTTTGCAAGCATTGGTTTTAACACCAACAAGAGAACTTGCAGAACAAGTAAAAGACATGATAAAACAATTAACAAAAGAACTTAGAATTACTGCTGTTTATGGCGGAGTTGCTATCAACCCACAAATACATGATTTAAACTGGGCAGAAGTTGTTGTTGCAACACCTGGTAGACTTTTAGATCATATGCAAAGAGGGACTGTTGATTTAAATAAAGTTAAAATTTTGGTTTTAGATGAAGCAGATAGAATGCTTGACATGGGTTTTTTAGAAGATGTAGAAAGGATTATTCATAGTTGTCCTAGAGATAGACAAACTTTGTTTTTTTCAGCAACTATCGATAGGAAAATTAAAGAATTATCAAATAAACATATGATTAATCCTAGAAAAGTTTCAGCTGTTAAAATGGTTGATCCTACAAAGTTAAAGCAAGTTTATTACAATGTTGATAAAAACATGAAATTATCTTTATTAGCACATTTGTTACAAAATGAGAAAAAAGATTTAGTTATGGTTTTTTGTAATACAAGGAGAAATACTGAGTTTGTTACAAAGACTTTGAAATTAAATGGTGTTAATGCAACTGCAATTCATGGTGGTTTAAGTCAGAATAAAAGAACTGATACTATTACAGGATTTAATGGATCTAAGACAAGTGTTTTAGTTTGTACGGATGTTGCTGCTAGAGGATTAG
>JAHIVA010000008.1 GCA_018816985.1 Patescibacteria group bacterium
CTTGGGGAAATGAATCCGGAAGAACTCTGGGAAACAACAATGGATCCAAGTCATCGGGTGCTTAAGAAAGTAGAAATTAATGATGCCGAAGAAGCTAATAAGATTTTTGATATTCTGATGGGCTCCGAAGTTCCACCTCGTAAATCTTTCATCCAAAGTAATGCCAAGCTGGCGGAAATTGATATCTAGAAAATTTTAAATTACTTCTTATTTTTTATCTCTTCTAATAGTTTTTCCGCTAGTTCTTCTTTGGAGATTTGGCCGAGCTGACCATGGTCGTGGGATTCTAGAGTTATTTTTCCGGCTTCTATTTCTTTATCACCAATTACAATCCAATAGGGGATTTTATTATTTTTAGCATCACGGACTTTTCCACCCAAGTTTGCTTCTTCGTCATCCAATTCGGCACGGATGTTATTTTCTTTCAATAAATTAAAAATTTCCTTCGCATATTCGTTGTGATTAGTACGAACGGGAATAACTTTTACCTGCACAGGTGAGAGCCAGAGAGGAAAAGCGCCAGCATAGTGTTCGATCATTATGCCCATAAATCTTTCTAGAGAACCATATATCACTCTGTGTATAACCACAGGTGTTTTTCTTTTTCCATCCCTATCTGTGTATTCCAAATTGAATCTTTTTGGAAGCTGAAAATCAAGTTGCATTGTCCCCATTTGCCAATCTCTACCAATAGCATCTTTCATAATTATATCTATTTTAGGTCCATAGAATGCTCCATCACCTTCAGCTATTGAGTATTCTTTTCCTGATTTTTCAAGAATAGCTTTTAGGATTTTTTCTGCATTATTCCATGTTTCAATTTCTCCTAAATAACCTTCTGGTCGTGTTCCTAGTCTGAATTTATATTCAAGACCAAAAATTCCATAAAAATTTTTACATACTTCCATAATATGCTCATATTCACTAGCAATCATGTCTTCCGTAATAAAATTATGAGAATCATCTTGTTGAAATGAACGACATCGCAATAACCCATTCAGTGTTCCAGATCTTTCATATCTATGTAATCTATCTGTATCAGACAAGCGAAGAGGTAAGTTTTTATAACTTAATTGCATAGATTCAAACACTAACATTGCATTTGGGCAATTCATGGGTTTAATACCATAAACTTCATTTTCTCCCATATCCGCAATAAACATATCATCTTTGTAATGGTCCCAATGTCCAGAAATTTTCCAAAGTTCAGATTTATTTATTAGAGGACTCATTATTTCTTGATACCCCATTTTAGCGTGTTCACTTCTCCAATAGTTTTCAAGTTCTTTGTAAATAAGTAATCCTTTAGGTAGCCAATACGGCATTCCTGGTGCAGTTTCATGAAACATTAACAATCCCAATTCTTTTCCTAATTTCTTATGATCTCTTTTTTCTGCTTCTTCGCGTTGTTTTAAATAAGCATCCAATTCTTCTTTATTTTCAAAAGCAAGTCCATAAATACGTGTAAGCATTTTATTTTTCTCATCTCCTAGCCAATAAGCGCCAGCGATGCGGTCGAGTTTAAAAGCTTTGGGATCAATTTCCTTGGTTGAGTCGATGTGTGGCCCACCACAAAGATTATCAAACCAATCGGATTTATAAAAACTAACTTTTTTTTCTCCCTGTGTTTTCAGGTCATCTATAAACCAGGTTTTATAAGGGTCGTGTTTGTAAAACTTATAGGCTTCAGAAAAGTCTACATCGTGCTGTTTAAACTCAATATTCTCTTTTATCATTTCCTTTATTCTCTTTTCCAGTTTGGGTAAAATTTCCGGAGTAATTTTTTCTGGCAAATCGTAATCTTGATAAAAACCATCATCGATAGCTGGTCCGACACCCAAACCGACTTGCGGGTATAATTCTTGTATTGCCATACTCATTAAATGAGACAATGAATGACGAATTTTAACCAATTTTTCCTTTTTTTCCATAGATTATTATCATAACATATTATCTTTTTTTACAAAATTGCTTTTAACTCATAGTATGCTAAGATGGGTACATTATGGTAATACGAATGAGACATACAAAATCACATACGGCAAACAGGCGTTCTCATCATGCGATTGAGAGCACAAGTTTTTCTAAATGTGAAAATTGTCAGGCCTTAAAAAGACGACACACGGTTTGTTTAGGTTGTGGTTTTTATCGCGGTAAAAAGGTTTTAGATTTAATTAAAAAAACCGAAAAGAAACAAAAGAAAGCTAAGGCAAAAAAAGCGGAAGAAAATAAGTAATTATGGCGTCCCTCGCGCAAGTGCGCTTCGGGATGCTCATAAATTATATTTACATTCGTTCATTAATTTATGGCAAATAGGCACCTTTCCAGATCAATAGTTCTTCAGACACTTTTTGAGTGGGATTTTTTACCTCTTGATAAAAAAAATGCCAATCTGGTTAGTGACGAAATTAAAAATGTATTAAAAAGAAACTTAAAAGAATTTGCTCCCGGTTTTGAGGACGATACTTTTGTGTTTTCGCTACTGGAAAAAGTTTTTAAAAAACAGAAAGTAATTGATGAAATTATAGAAAAGGCTGCACCAGACTGGCCTCTTGATAAAATTTCTATTGTGGACAGGAATATTTTAAGAATTGGCTTAGCCGAACTTATTTTTGGTGATCGGAAAGAGGTTCCTCCTAAGGTGGCTATTAATGAGGCGATAGAATTGGCGAAAACTTTTGGTGGAGAAAATTCCAGTAAATTTGTCAATGGCGTGCTGGGGGCGGTTTATAAAGAGATAGGGGAACCCGGCAAAGAGCAAATTAGTAAAAAAAAGAAACGGGAAGAAATGTTAGATATTACTAAATTGCCGGTTGATAAAAAGGGCGGAGCGCTTGTTTATGCTAGAAAAGACAATAAACAAGACGGCAAAATTATGTTTGCCTTGGTCCATGATGTTTTTGGATATTGGACTATTTCTAAAGGTAGTGTGGAAGAAGGAGAAAATGAAGAAGTGGCAACTATCCGGGAAATAAAAGAAGAGATTGGGCTGGATATTAAAATAGAAGAAAAATTGGGCGAAAATGAATACGTAGCAACTCATCCCGTGAATGGAAAAAGTTTAAAAAAAGTAATTTATTTTTTAGCGGAGAGCAGGTATCAGGAACTTGTTTTGGAAAAATCAGGTGGATTAGATGGAGCAAGATGGTTTGAGCTTGCTGTAATTCCAGAACTTCGTATTTATAACGATATAATACCTTTATTTAGCAAAGCGATTGAAATTATAAGTAAAAAATAATAAATAAAATGATTCAATTTTCAGAGTTTGAAAAAAAAATAAAAGTAATTTTTAAAGATAAAGATTTACTCAAGCAATCTTTTACACATCGTTCCTTTATAAATGAAAATCCAGCCACTGCTATTTCTCATAATGAGCGTCTGGAATTTTTAGGAGATGCAGTTCTTGAACTTATTGTTACGGATTTTCTTTATAAAAAATATCCGCATTATTCGGAGGGAAAATTGACCGCTCTTCGTTCCGCTCTCGTGAATGCTATTATTATTTCCGAAGTTGCTTTAAAAATAGGGATGAATGATTACTTACTTTTATCTAAAGGGGAAGCTAAAGATTTTGGTAAGGCACGGCAATATATTTTGGCCAATACTTATGAAGCGTTTATTGGGGCAATGTATCTGGACCAAGGTTATGATGTTGTGGATAAATTTGTGACTAAAACTCTTCTACCTAAAACTGAAGAAATAGTAAATAAGAAACTTTGGCGGGATGCCAAAAGCTTGGTGCAGGAAAAAGCGCAAGAATTTATGTCATTTACTCCTTTATATAAAGTTCTGCACGAGTCGGGTCCAGATCACGAAAAACATTTTACGGTGGGAATTTATTTTGGGAAAGATTTAATAGCAGAAGGCAAGGGTCAAAGTAAACAAGAAGCCGAACAGAATTCTGCCTTAGCTGCCTTAAAAGTAAAAAATTGGTTTGATTAAAACAAAATAATGCGACTTAAAACACTGCAAATCAATGGCTTTAAATCTTTTGCTCAAAAAACTATTTTGGAGTTTAATACCCCAATTGTTTCTATCGTGGGGCCGAATGGTTCCGGTAAGTCTAATATTGTAGAAGCTATTCGTTTTGTCCTAGGTGAACAATCTATGAAATCAATGCGTGGGAAAGGGGGCTCTGATCTTGTTTTTAAAGGATCAAAAAAATTACCCAAAGGCTCACGGGCTGTTGTTACTATTTATTTTAATAATACTGATAAAATTTTTAAGCTAACAAATGACGGAGGAGAAGATATAAATTTGAATTATGATATTGTTTCAATTTCTCGGGAAGTTTTTTCTGACGGGATGAATAAATATATTTTAAATGGTTCCGAGGTCAGACTAAAAGACATTCACAATTTGTTGGCCTCGGTTAATATTGGTTCTTCGGGACATCATATCATCTCGCAAGGAGAAGCTGACAGAATTTTAAACGCAAATTCCAAAGATAGAAAAGAAATGGTGGAAGACGCCCTTGGGCTTAGGATTTTCCAGTATAAAATAAAAGAGTCTGAGAGAAAATTGGAACGAACAAATGAAAATATAAAAGAGGTTGTTCTTCAGCGACGGGAAAATGCTCCGCACCTTAATTTTTTAAAAAAACAAGTAGAAAAGTTTGAAAAAACAAAAGAAATGCAGACAGGGCTGGTAATTCTTTACCGAGAATATTTTAGCAAAGAAAGTGTTTATTTAGAAAAAGAAAAAAAAGATTTATCGGCGGAAAGAAATAAATTGGAAAACGAACTCAAAAACGTATTGAGTAAAATTTCCGATACCGAAGATGGCAATAACTCTAAAGGTAATAAAAAAATAGATGAATTAAAAATTTTTGAACAAAAAATAAATTTTATTCATGGAATAAAAAGTGAAATGGAACGAAAGCTCGGACGAATGGAAGGAATGATTGAGGTGAAAGAAAATAAGGTTAAAATTTCCGGTCGTTGTCCGTTATGCGGAAATGAGATTAAGGAAATGCATCCGGAACAGATAGAAAAAAAGAAGAATGAAGAAAAAGAATTGGCAGAATTAAAAATATTACAAGAAAATACGTTAGCTGAAATAAAAAAGATAGAGATAGAAGAAAAACAGTTGGCTGAGAAAGTAGAAATACTGAAAAGGGAAATTAATATAGAAATAGAAGCTTTGCGTGATTTGGAGCGTGAAAAATTTACTTGGAAGGTAAGGCGTCAAGAGCTTTCTTCAGCCTTAGAGCTTATAGTTATTAAAGAGGGGAACTTGAGGAGCCGCAGAGAAGCGTTTGAAAATGAGTTAAAAGAGGGCTCAACCTTGGTTGGACAAGAGGTTTTGTCTTTTAAAGACTATAAGATAGAAGATGAAAAAAAAGAAAATACACAAGAGGATTTAAAAAGAAAAATTGAACGGATAAAAATAAGATTAGAAGATGCTGGTCTTGGTAATGGAATAGAATTAATGAAAGAATTTAAAGAGGTTTCAGAACGAGATCAATTTTTAGCAAAGGAGATGGAAGATTTAGCTAGGAGTATTGAATCTTTACAAAAACTTATTTTAGATTTAAAAGAAAAAATAGATTTAGAGTTTAAAGAGGGAGTTAAAAAAATCAATAAAGAATTTCAAGAATTTTTCTCCCTTATGTTTGGTGGTGGACATGGCTCACTTTCAATTGTACTAGAAAGTAAAAAGAAAAAAATGGTTGAATTTGATGAGGAAGATTTAGGTAATGGGGATGAATCAGAAGACGAGCGAAATATTGTTTTTGAAAAAGGAATAGAAATAAATGTTTCTTTGCCACATAAAAAAGTGAAAGAACTGCATGCTCTCTCGGGAGGGGAAAGGTCGCTTACTTCCATTGCTTTGCTTTTTGCTATGTCGCAAGTTAATCCGCCTCCTTTTCTAGTGCTGGATGAAACGGATGCGGCATTGGATGAAGCTAATTCTCGTAAATATGGAGATATGCTAGAAAAATTATCCAAACATTCTCAACTTATTGTTGTTACTCACAACCGCGAGACTATGTCCCGCGCCGGAGTGCTTTATGGCATTACCATTGGCTCCGATGAAGCTTCTAAGCTTTTGTCAGTAAAATTCGAAGAAGCCACCCAGATTGCAAAATAACAACTTTGTCCTAAGTTTTTCGAAGGGCAAAATAAATTTTTAATATACGCTATAGCGTATATATTATTTACGTATTTTGAAATTTAACTTTTTCTTCTTTGCCTTGAATTATTTTATCCAGCTGAAAGGCGGAATTTAGTTGGGTGATGTTTTTTTTGACTGTCATTGAGCCATCTCTGTATAATTTTAATTCTAAAAGCATACCTTGCATAGTTGGTTTGCTCCAAGATTGGTCAAAAATAAAATTGCCGAGAGAGTAGGCAATGAAGCTATTTTTATAAACTTCAGTATCCTCTACCACGTGTGGATGGCTTCCGATAATAATTTTTGCACCGTCATCAACAGCCCGATGTGCTAAAGATTCTTGTCTGGCACTATGTTTGGTTTGATATTCTTCTCCGAAATGAAAAGCTACAACGAGGTAATCAACCTGCTTTGATGCATTTTGGATTATTTCATCAAAACGTGGATTGTTGGTGAGCAGCAAGCCGGATTTTTCTGTTTCTGCCCCCATCCAATTTGGTCCTACATCCGAGAAAGCCAAGAAACCTATTTTCATTCCGTATTTTTCAATAATTATTGGAATTTCAGTTTCGGTGCTATTGTTTCCTCCGCCGATATAAAGTATCTCATTTTCCTTTAAGCGCGCTAGAGTGTCAGTAAAAGCAATACGTCCCCAGTCTCCCATATGATTATTGGCCACTGATACAATACTGACACCAGCGCCTTTAATGGCCGGGATAACAGCAGGGTTCATTCTAAAAGAATATAAATTTTTTTGATCAATACCTTGGTCGGAAACAGTGCCTTCTAGATTAGTGAAAACAATATCTGACTTTTTCAGTATATCTATTTTTTCAAAAAGCGCGGAATAATCATTGTTGAAATTTTTAAGGACTGAATTTCTAACTCCGCGATCAAGCATTATATCACCAGTGAAAGCAAGGGTCACAAAATTTGGATCTTTGATATCTGGCATGCCAATTTTTTCCTGTACCCAATTAGTACTAGCATCGGATGCCCCGCCGTAATATATATTTTTATTTAAATATTTTAAAATAGCCTCTACGTCTTTTTGGCGGTCATTGCTTTGAAGTAGGGTAATAGCAATAGGACGAAAACCATTTTGTCCAAGGGGAAGATTAAAAAGAGAAACAACTGTTTGTCGGGCAGAATCTGTATATCCGCTTTTTCCTCCTAAATAACCATCTTGGTTTAGAAATTGACTGATGTTTGACCAATTATGTTTTTTATTAAAATAACTCTGTTTTGTTGTAATTTTAAGCAAGTCGGGCTGTTGTTGTATTAAATATCCCATTAATTTAAATAAATCGGAAACGGTTGATTGGTTATTAGAAGAAAGCCCACTTGGATCTTTAAAAATAGTAGAAGTCATTTGTAATCTTTCTGCAATTTCATTCATTTTTCCAATAAAACTATCTCGGTCGAAATGTTCAGCGAGTGCCTCGGCTGCATCATTGCTTGATTCCAAAAGGAGGGGGTAGAACAAGTCGGAAATTTTTATTTTTTCTCCCAACTTTAGTTCGCCATTTTTGCCTTCTGTAGCGAGAGCTGTTTTTGTTATTTGCGTGCTGTCTTCCGGATTTAGTATTTCTTTCGTGACCAAAGCAGTCATTAGTTTTGAGATTGAAGCAATTGGAAATTTTTGATTCTGATTTTTTGATAAAATTACTTCCCCGGTATTTAAATCACCAACTAGAAAAGCCTTTGCGGAGACCCCAGGTTGTTCATTTGTGTCTTTGTTTGTGTAAAAATATTGAGATTTTATTGTTTCTTTCTCTGGTGCGACTAGTTGTATTATCGAAGCTTGATTATTTTTTGATTCTAGGATATTTTCTTTTAATGTAGAAAATATAAATGACGTAAAAAATATCCCGAGCAATACGGGGGATATTATCCACAACATTAAGCTAAATTTTTTTGTTCTCAAAATATACTTTATATTAAAATATAATCTATTGTTTTTTTCTCTAAATCAACTGCTTTTACTTTTATTTTTACCTTATCACCAAATCGATACTTTTTTTTCTTTTTCTGTCCGACTAATTCTAACTTCTTTTCATTAAAAATATAAAAATCGTCATTTAAATCACGTATCCGCACTAGCCCTTCGCATTTTGTTTCTATCTCTTCCACATACATACCCCATTGTGTTAGGCCACTAATTATTCCCATAAAACTTTTCCCTAAACGTTTAGACATATATTCTGCTTGTTTGTATTTAATGGAAGTACGTTCGGCTTCGGACGCGCGTTTTTCTTGTTCAGACGAAATTCTGGCAATTTTTTCGTAATCTTGTAATTTTTCTTTAGCTATTTTTTTTCCAGCTAAGTAATCAAGGAGAAGTCGGTGCACGACAATATCTGGATAGCGCCTGATGGGGGAAGTGAAGTGAGTATAAAAAGCAAAAGCTAAACCATAATGCCCTATGTTTTTTGTAGAATAAATTGCCTTAGCCATTGACCGGATTACTGCCCGATTAACCGTGTCACTCATGGTGCTTTTTGAATTTTTTCCAGCTAAATTGAGTAGCAGTTTATTTATTTCACTTGTCGGAATAATGCCATCTTGGAGCGAAACTTTGTGCCCTAAGCTCCTTAAAAAGAATGCTAGGTCTGTCATTTTTTCCTTATTTGGAAAATCATGTACACGATAAAGAGAAACATTTTTTGATAGGACTTCAGCTACCTTTTTATTTGCCAAAAGCATAAATTCTTCAATTAGTTTCTCTGCGTCACCTCGTTCTTTTTTTATTACTTTTATTGGTAATCCATTTGGGTCTAATACAAATTTCACCTCTACTTGATCAAGTGACATGGCCCCCCGGTCAAGTCTTTCTTTTAATAATTTTTTTGCCAGATTGTTTAAAACAGAAAGTTCTTTATGCAAAAGGGCTTCTGTGTTTTTTATAGTTTTTTCTGCTTCTTCATAGGAAAACCTTTTTTGTGAATTGATTACTGTTCGTCCAAACCATTCGTTTTTTATTTTTGCATTTTTATCAACAATAAAAACTGCGCTCATAGTGAGTCGATCTTTATTGGGAACCAAGCTGCATAAATCATTCGAAAGAATTTCTGGGAGCATTGGGATGGTTCTGTCTACTAAATAAACCGAAGTTCCTCGTTCTCGGGCTTCCTCATCAAGAGCACTACCAATTTTGACATAATGCGTTACATCTGCAATATGAATACCTATTTCATAGCTTGTCTCGGGACCAGCAAGGCTATTTTCCACTTCTCTGAATGAGATTGCGTCGTCAAAATCTTTTGCATCTGTCGGATCAATCGTGAAAGTCAGTGTTTTTCTAAAATCACGCCTGCCTGCCGGCAGGCAGGGCGCCTCCAACTCTTTTATTCCTCCACTTTTTATTTTTTTGGCTTCTTCTTCTACTTTATTTGGTAATTCTGAATCAAAACCCTTTTCTATTGCGATGGCCTGCATTTCTACATTATTATTGCCTGGTTTACCCAAAATTTTTACTACTTTTCCTTCTGGAGCTTTACGGGAATCTTCCCATGAAACTATTTCTACAAAAACTTTTTGTCCTGCTTTGGCATTATTTAAAAATTTCTCCGGTATTAAAATATCAGTATACATTTTTAGATCATCTGGTTTTAAAAAAAACAACTTATTTTCTGTTTCTAATACTCCCGCAAAACGTATTTTTGCACGCTTAATTATTCTTGAGACTTCAGCTGTTTGCCTCTCTTTTCCTGAAGAAACCTTAGGGTGCAGAATTATTTCCACTAGATCTCCGTGCAGAGCGGTATTTAAGTGCCTAAAATTAATCTCTGGGTCATATTGTTTATTCTTTTCTTCTCCAACCGCGACATATCCGGTGCCCCTAGAAGAGAGAGAAATAATACCCTCTACTTTATTTATTGTTTTACTTATTTGGTTTTTCACTCTCCTAATATAACATAAAAATATGAATTGTATTGCTTTTTAAATTTTTTATGATAAGCTATCTTTGTGTTAAAGATAAGATTACAAAGGATAGGCAGGAAGAACGACCCAACGTTTCGGGCTGTTTTGACTGATTCTAAAAATAGTACTAAGAGCGGAAGGTTTTTGGAAATTTTAGGTACTTATAATCCCAGAATGAATAATGTGACGCAAGAGAGAAATTTTATGACTGACAGGATAAAGTATTGGATTACTAAGGGGGCAAAATGTTCAGATACAATGCATAATTTTTTAGTACAAGATAAAATTATTTCAGGTAAGAAAGTTAATGTTTTGCCTAAAAAGAAACCCACAAAAAAGAGAAAAGAGTTGAAAGCTAAAAAATAACTTGCCTCGCTATGGTGGGGTGAAGTATAATTTTAAGGCAGTCATTCGGTCGTATGCTGCGAAGATTAGTAAAATATTAAAAATAATTAAATTCAGAAAACATTATGACAGAAGAAGCTGATAAGATATTTCTAGAATATGTAGTCAAGGCGCTTGTTGATAACCCAAATGATGTTAAAATCGAGCGAACCTTAGATGAAATGGGCGTGCTTATAACACTAACCGTAAATCCGGCTGATATGGGCAAGATTATTGGAAGGATGGGGAATACTGCTAAAGCTATTCGTACTCTGCTTCGTATTATCGGGATGAAAAACAATGCACGCGTTAATCTGAAAATTAACGAACCGGAGGGAAGCACGAGGCCCGAAAGAACAGAACGGGAAATGGGACCCACGAACAGTGCTCCAACTTTGAAGACTGTTGACCAAGCAATGGAAGATTTGAAAGGAATTTAAATAAAAATCCCCTCACAATGAGGGGATTTTTTGATATAATAAATTTAATGCGTTTTCATATAATTACAATTTTTCCAGACATTTTTGACTCATATTTAAATGAGTCTATTATTGGTCGGGCGATAAAAAATAAAATTATTTCTATAAAATTTTATAATCCACGGGATTTTATAAAAGCTCCTAAAAATAACTATAGGCCTGTAGATGATAAGCCCTATGGAGGAGGTCCGGGAATGGTAATGCGGGCTGAGCCGATATTAAAAGCAATAGCGAAAATCTTGAGTGTTGTGAAGGGCAAGAAAGTTCTTATTATTAATTTTATTCCGAGTGCAGAAAAATTTACCACTATTTCGGCTAAGAAAATTTCAAAAAATTACACAGATACAATTTTGATTTGTGGTAGATACGAAGGTATTGATGCGAGAGTTGATAAAATATTAAAAACTAAGAAATTTTCTGTAGGGGATTACGTGCTGACAGGTGGGGAATTACCAACAATGATTTTAATTGATTCAATTTCAAGACAAATAAAAGGAGTTTTAGGGAAATATGAATCCTTGGAAGAAGAAAGAGTTTCAAGTAGTGAAATTTATACTCGTCCGGAAATTTTAAAATACAAAGGAAAAAATTATAAAGTTCCAAAAGTTCTACTTTCCGGAAACCATGCTAAGATTGAAGAGTGGAGAAAAAGTAAGTCATAGATATTTAAGTTAAAATAAAATTATCATGAAAGAATGGAAAAAACTGCATATAATTTTAGGAATACTTTTTATCATTGTTGGAGTGACTTTTTATATAACTCCGATACCGGGAACTACTCTACTTATCGTTTTAGGTTTCATCTGGCTGATGGGTAAAGACAGAACTTCGTATTTTTTGAAAAAAATTCTAGGTGAGAAAGTATTTGGATTTTTAAAATTAGAGCAGGTTATTGAAAAATTATAAAAATTAGGAAGCTTTCAATGAGTTAATCCACAGCTTATAGTTGACAAAAAAGGTGAAATAGAGTAGGCTACTCTAGATTCATTGATTGAGTATTGGATGCAATCTTAGTGTTGTATGCTGTAGTTATTACTAGGGTTTTTAACTTAATCATATCTTAATAAATTTAAAGAAGTTAAAGAAAAGCATTTTCTCCTATGTTTTTCTTTTATTTTTTTTGTTTATTTAGGGCAACTAAAATATGCAAAAAGAGATCAAGCGTCCGAAGAAATATTTTTCCCGATATAAGAAACCTCTAGTAGAGTTTCCGAATCTAATTGAGGCTCAATTAAAAAGTTTCAAATGGTTGACTGAAACAGGAATCGGGGAGGTTTTTAAAGAATTTTCTCCAATCATAGACTATTCTGGAAAAAAATTTCAGTTGGAATTTACCTCTTTTTCTTTAAGTGAATCCAAGATTGATGAAAATAATTCTAAAATAAACAAAATTTCTTATCAGGGCTTACTCAAGGCGCGGGTAAAATTAACCAATAAAATATTGGGCACTGTTAAAGAACAGGAGATTTTTATGTCAGAACTTCCCTTAATGACCTCGCACGGAACTTTCATTATCAACGGAGTGGAGCGGGTTATCGTTCCTCAGCTTGCGCGAAGTTTTGGGGTATTTTTTACGGAATCTGAAAATAAGGGGACAAGATATTTTGGGGCAAAAATTATTCCAGCTCGTGGAGTCTGGATTGAGATAGAGTCGGAATCAGATGGGGGGATTTATATAAGAATAGATAAAAAAAGAAAATTTCCTGCAGTTGCGTTATTGCGGGCTATGGGTTACGAAACGAATGAAATGATATTGGAAGCGTTTTCTGGTAATTCTGTGGCTGAAGAAATAATCAAGGCGTCTTTGGCTAAAGATGGGGTCAAAAGTTTAAATGATTCTTGTGTTGAGATTTACAAGCGTCTTCGAGACGGAGATATGGCTACGGCTGATAATGCCAGAGAATTTATTAATTCTTTATTTACAGCGGAACGTTATGATCTTTCTCCGGTGGGACGATTTAGGTTTAATCAGCGTTTTGAAAAGGGAATGGATAAAGAAGAAATGGATCGCCGAATAATTTCTAAAGAAGATTTAGTGACGGTAATTTCTCATATTATTCTTTTAAACAATACACCCCTAGCTAAGGCTGATGACATAGACCATTTAGGTCAGAGGCGCGTACGTTTTGTCGGAGAAATACTTCAACAAAAAGTACGTACTGGTATGATGCAAATTAAAAGAAATATTCAGGACCGTATGTCTATTATTGACGTGGATACAGCTATGCCAATTGCTATCATCAACCAGCGACCGCTTCAAGCTCGGATTAAAGAATTTTTTACTACTAATCAACTTTCCCAATTTATGGCGCAAGAAAATGTGCTTTGTGAAATGGAGCATTTGCGTACTCTCTCGGCCCTTGGACCCGGAGGTCTTACTCGTGAACGTGCTGGGTTGGAAGTGCGGGATGTGCATCCTTCACATTATGGAAGAGTATGTCCTATCCATACTCCAGAGGGGCCGAATATCGGACTTATTTTACATCTTTCAACTTATGCAAAAATAAATGAATTTGGAATTATTGAAACTCCTTATGTCAGAGTAAAAAACGGTAAAATAACTGGAGAAATCGTTTATATGAATGCCCTGGAAGAGGAAAAATATAATATTGCACACGCTGGGATTCCTTATGATGAAGATGGCAAAATAACAAAAGATAAAATAGAGGCTAGGATTAAAATAGAACCAGGAATGGTTTCTAGGGACAAGGTTGATTTTGTTGATGTGGCTCCGAATCAAGCTTTTTCTATAGCAACTTCTATGGTTCCTTTTTTGGAACACAATAATGCAAATCGTGCACTTATGGGCAGTAATATGCAAAAGCAAGCTGTGCCTTGTGTTTTACCGGAAATACCGTTTGTTGCAACTGGTATTGAAGAATTGGCGGCACGGGATTCAGGTAGGCTAGTTTTGGCTCTGGAAGATGGTATTGTTTCCTACCTAGATGCTAAAAAAATAATTGTTAAAAACAAAAGTGACGAGAAGGATGAAAAAATATATCCTTTAATTAATTTTCTAAGAAATAACAATTTTGCTGTTTTTCATCAGCGTCCGTTAGTAAATATCGGTGATAAGGTAAAGAAGGGTGATGTGCTTGCGGACACAAGTAGTACTGTAAATGGACAAATTTCAATTGGCCAAAATATTTTTGTGGCTTTTTTGTCTTGGTCTGGGTCAACTTATGAAGACGCAATCGTTATTTCTGAACGTTTGGTAAAGAAAAGTAAATTCACATCGGTTTATGTAGAGGAATTTATTTGTGCAGTTCGTGATACTAAACTTGGGCCTGAGATTACAACACGGGATATTCCAAATGTCGGAGAGCTTAGATTGAAGGATTTGGATGAAGACGGTATTGTTCGGATTGGAGCAGAAGTAAGAGAGAATGATATTCTGGTTGGTAAAATTACCCCTAAGGGTGAAACAGAACTTACTCCAGAAGAACGTTTATTACGTTCTATTTTTGCTGAAAAAGCCCGAGATGTAAAAGATACATCTCTGCGAATGGAACATGGTAAACGTGGACGTATTGTTGGAGTAAAAATTTTTTCTCGCGAATTGGGCCATACTCTTGAGGCAGGCATTATTAAAAAAATTGTTATTGAAGTTGCTCAAATTAGAAATATTTCAGTTGGAGATAAAATTTCAGGCAGACATGGAAATAAGGGGGTTATTTCCACAATTCTTCCTGAAGAAGATATGCCCTATATGGCGGACGGTACGCCGGTGGATGTTATTCTCTCTCCCCTTGGTGTTCCTTCCCGTATGAATTTGGGACAAATTTTGGAAATCCACTTAGGTATGGCTGCAAATAGTCTTGGTTATCAGGCAATTGTTCCTCCGTTTTTAGGAGCGAAACAGGAAGAAATAAAAGAAGAATTAAAAAAAGCTGGATTGCCAGAAAATGGTAAATTAAAACTTTTTGACGGACGAACAGGAGAAGCTTTTCAGCAAGATGTAGCTGTGGGTTATATGTATATGCTCAAGCTTCACCATATGGTAGAAGATAAAATTCACATGCGTTCAGTAGGTCCTTATTCTCTCATTACTCAACAACCTTTAGGAGGAAAAGCTCAAGGTGGAGGACAAAGATTCGGAGAAATGGAAGTTTGGGCACTTGAGGGTTATGGCGCAGCCTATACTCTTCGAGAAATGTTAACTATTAAATCTGACGATATTCTCGGTCGATCCGCTGCTTTTGATTCTATTATTAAAAACGAAACGATCAAATCACCTAATTCTCCTGCTTCATTTAATGTGCTTTTGAATTATTTACGAGGGTTGGCGCTTGACGTTGAATTAAAAAAAGAAAATAAATAATATGAAAACTCTTAATACAACTGAATTTGATTCCATTGCTTTGCGCTTAGCGTCTCCAGAGCAAATTAAAGAATGGTCCTTTGGAGAAGTTACCAAGCCAGAAACGATAAATTATCGCACTGGCAGAAGCGAGCGGGGAGGTCTTTTTGATGAGAAAATATTTGGTCCGGAAAAAGATTATGAATGTTATTGCGGGAAATATCGTCGGATTCGTTATAAAGATATTATTTGTGAAAAATGTGGGGTCGAAGTTACGCGTTCGATTGTGCGTCGGGAAAGAATGGGACATATTGAACTTTCCACTCCGGTTTCGCATATTTGGTTTTTACGAGGAGTACCTTCACGAATGAGTATTCTTCTTAATATATCTGTTTCTGATTTAGAAAAGGTAATTTATTTTGCTGGCTATATTATTACTAAAGTTAATGAAGAGGAAAAAGAGCTTGTTCTGTCTGGTTTAGATAAAGAATATAAAACTAAATTTAAAAATTCAAATGATTCGGATACTCGTGAAAAATTAAAAACTTTACTTTCTATTACTAAAAAAGAAATTGGAGAAATTTACGAAGGAAAAGTTTTGAATGAAATTTCTTTTCATCACTATTCTTTAAAATATGGAACTTGTTTTGAAGCCAATATTGGAGCTGAGGCTATTTATTCTATTTTTAAAAATCTTGATTTAAATAAATTAAAACACTTAACTGAGAAGATGCTTGAAAAAGTGAGTACGGCTGAAAAAGAAAAACTACAAAAAAGACTTTCCTTAATTCGGGCAATGACTTATGCTGAAATTAGACCCGAATGGATGTTCTTAACTGTTATTCCGGTTATCCCGCCAGTTTTGCGCCCAATGGTGGCTTTAGACGGTGGACGTCATGCCACTAGTGATTTGAATGATCTTTATCGTCGTGTAATAAATCGCAATAATCGTCTAAAGAAATTAAAAGAAATTAATGCTCCGGACGTTATTTTAAGAAATGAAAAAAGAATTATTCAAGAGGCAGTTGATGCTTTGATTGATAATTCTATTGCCAAACAGAATGACTCAGCAGCTATGAGCCAATCTCAAAAACGTCCCCTTAAATCACTTTCCGATAACCTAAAATCTAAGCAAGGTCTTTTTCGTCAAAATTTATTAGGAAAACGAGTAGATTATTCAGGTCGTAGTGTCATTGTGGTTGGTCCTGAATTGAAACTAAATCAATGTGGATTGCCAAAACATATGGCTTTGGAACTTTTTCGGCCTTTCGTAATTTCAAAAATTTTACAGGTAGAACTTGCTTTTAATATTCGTGGAGCCAATAAACTTATCGAAGAACGTTCTTCCGAAGTATGGGCAATTCTAGAAGAAGTAATTCAGGGAAAATACGTTCTTTTGAACCGAGCACCTACTTTGCATCGTTTAGGAATTCAGGCTTTTAATCCAATTTTAATTGAAGGAAATGCTATTCAGATTCACCCTCTTGTTTGTCAGGCTTTTAACGCTGATTTTGATGGAGACCAAATGGCAGTGTATGTACCGCTTTTAGAAGAAGCGCAATTTGAAGCGAAAGAATTAATGGCCTCAAATAAAAATTTACTTAAACCACAAAATGGAGATTTAATAGTACATCCCCGTATGGATATGGTTCTTGGTAGTTATTGGATGACTAAATTGATTGATGGGGAGGTGGGCGAAGGTAAATATTTTCCTAGTCCCAATACTGCTATTACTGCTTATGATTATGGGATTATAAGTATGCGTGCAAAAATAAAAGTTTTGGCAACGGACACACATAAATACAAAAAATTTGGCGGAGAAATTTTTGAGACTTCTGTTGGAAAACTCCTTTTTAACAGTATTTTGCCAAACGATTTTTCTTATGTAAATGATGAAATGACCCAAGACAGATTATCTTCTCTTCTAGATGAGCTTATTATCCATTCCGGAGTAGAAAATACTCCTACTATTCTGGATAAAATTAAAGAATTTGGATTTAAGTATTCTACTGTTTCTGGCACTACCTGGGGATTAGACAACATCAAGGTTCCAGAAGAAAAGAAAAAAATCATAGAGGAAGGCAGAAAATTAGAAGAAGATATAATTACACAATGGAATGAAGGCCTTCTTTCTTTAGATGAAAGATATCAAAAAATTATTGAAATTTGGACACAAGTTAAGAAAAATTTGGAAAAAGTTTTACCTAGTACTCTTGATAAAAAAGGTTCTACTTATGATTTATTTACTTCTAAGGCTAGAGGTACAATGTCATCTCTTATGCAAATGACTGGAATGATTGGATTGATTCAAAACAACCAAGGTAAAATTCTAGAATTTCCGATTATTCCTTGTTATCAGGAAGGACTTTCCCCGATTGAATATTTCGTTATTACTCATGGCGCCCGCAAGGGTGCATCCGATACGGCACTTAATACCGCTAAGGCTGGATATTTGACTCGTAGATTAGTGGATGTGGCTCAAGATGTGGTTGTTACGGAAATTGATTGTGGTACTAAAGAAGGCAAAATGATTAGGCGAGAAAATATTTCTGGAATTGAAATTCCGCTTTCTAAAAACATTCGTGGACGAGTGTTGGCGGCTGATTTAAAAGACAAAGACGGTAAGGTAGTTTACAAGCGGGGATTCTTGGTTACTAAAGAAGAAGCTTACAATATTGAGGGGGCAGGTTTTACTGAAGTGTTTGTTCGTTCTCCATTAAATTGTAAAACAGTGCATGGAATTTGTGTTATGTGTTACGGTCTTGATTTAGGAAGAAACCGTTTAGTGGAAGAAGGAGAAGCGGTTGGAATAATTGCTGCTCAGGCAATTGGAGAACCAGGTACTCAATTAACACTTCGTACTTTTCATGCCGGAGGAGTAGCTGGAACGGATATTACCACAGGTCTTCCGCGGGTTGAAGAAATTTTTGAAAGACGTATTCCAAAGAATCCTGCTATCATTTCTGAAACCGATGGGGAGGTAATTTCTATTGGAGCTAAAGATAGCAAGGAAAATATAATTAAAGTATTATCCGATAGTAAAGTTGACGGTAAAGTAAATGAAATAGAATATGTGGTAGCCTTTCGTCGTATGCCAATCGTTAAAGTTGGTGAAAAGGTAAAAAAGGGACAGCTTTTAACTGACGGTTCAGCGGATATTGCTCAAATGTTTAGATTGGGAAATAAAGAATTGGTGGAAGAATATATTATTGAAGAAATAAACAAAGTTTATGAGTTGCAAAGCGCTTCAATTAGCAGAAAGCATACGGAAATTATTATTCGTCAAATGTTTTCCCGCCGAAAAATAAAAGATGCCGGTGAAACTAATTTTTCAGTTGGAGATATTGTTGAAAATACTGCTTTCATAGAGGAAAATACTAGAGTTAGAGAACTCAACAATAAGGAAGCAAAAGCAGAAATAGTTGTGCTTGGTATCACTGAAGTTTCTTTGCGTACTAAAAGCTGGTTATCAGCAGCTTCTTTCCAAAATACCAATCGTGTTCTTATTGAAAATGCCATTAAAGGGGGAGTGGATACTCTGCGAGGATTGAAAGAAAATGTTATTATTGGAAGGCTGATTCCGGCTGGCACTGGGTTTAAAAGCAACGTTTCTGCGTTAAAAGAAGAATAGTTTTTAGCTTGTTAATAACAATTAAATAAAAACAAGATGAATTCTCCCGTTGATAAAATTAAGGAGAGACTATCAATTGAAGAAGTGGTCTCTTCTTATATAAAACTCGAAAAGGCAGGCGCGAATTTAAAAGCGAGGTGTCCTTTTCATAATGAGAAAACTCCTTCCTTTTTTATCTCACCTGACAGAGGCACTTATTATTGTTTTGGCTGTGGGGCTTCAGGAGATATTTTTTCTTTTGTGGAAGAATTTGAGGGGCTTGATTTTAAGGGTGCCTTAAAGCTTTTAGCAAATAGGGCGGGTGTTATACTTGAACCTTACAATAAAGAAGCCAAAGAGGATAAGGGTGAAAAAGAAAAATTATATGAAGTAATGGAAGAAGCGAGTTTGTTTTTTGAGAAAAATTTAACGAAGAATAAAGAAGTATTGGAATATTTAAAGAAAAGAGGATTAGAAGATAAAACGATAAAAGATTTTAGGATTGGTTTTATTTCAATAGAGTGGCATTTACTTTATTCACATCTTTTAGAGAAAGGTTTTTCAGAGTTAGTGATAGAAAAAGCTGGGTTGGTAAAAAAAACAGAGAAAGGTATGTATGATAGATTTCGCGGAAGAATTATATTTCCTATTGCTGATTCTAGTGGAAGAATTATTGCTTTTTCTGGAAGAATTTTTAAAGATGATGGGAAGTCGGCTAAGTATTTAAATAGTCCTGATACACCTATTTTTAAAAAATCCTCCGTTCTTTATGGATTAGATAAGGCAAAACAGTTTATTAAAAAGAATAACTTTTCTATTATGGTAGAAGGACAACTTGATCTCATTTTGTCCCATCAGGCGGGTTTTAGAAATACCGTTGCCACTTCTGGAACTGCGCTGGTTGATAAAGATAGGGGAGAAAATAATATAATTAATAATTTGGGTATCATAAATCGTTTGTCTCAAAACATTATATTTATTTTTGATGCGGACAAGGCTGGTCTTGCGGCTTCTATCCGAGCGACACCGATTGCCCTTGCTTTATTTTCGGATATGAACGTAAAAGCCACAGAGATACCTGAAGGGATGGACCCGGCAGACCTTATTTCTCAAAAAGGTCCGGATGCCTGGAGGAAGGTTATAAGAAATTCTAAGCACATTATTGAATTTCTCTTAGATAAAGTATTAGCTGAAAAAAATAATGATGTGTTAAAAACTAAATTAGAAATAAATAATAAGATTGTACCTTTGTTATCTTTAATAAGTAATCCTGTTAAAAAATCACATTTTATATCTTTGATATCAAATAAATCCAGGATAAGTGAAAATGATATTAGAGAAAGATTAAAAAAAGAGCAAGAGCAGAAATATAAAAAGGAAGAGGTAAAAGAAAACAAAGAAGTTCTCAAGATTACACATAGAAAAGATTATATAAAACGTAGATTATTGGGTATTATTCTTTGGCAGAAAAGTTTAAAGGAAAAAGTGATTGATTTTGAAAAAATACTTGGAGATTTGTCAGAGATTTTAAAAACTACACCCTCCCAGTTGTTGGAAAAAACAAAAATTGACGAAGAGGATTTGATTTTTGAAGCTGAGGTTTTCTATGGAGGATATACTGAAATAGGAAAAGAAGTTGGAGAGATGATAAATAATTTGAAAGAAGAGTATTTAAAAGAAGAATTGGAGTGTAAGATAGGAGATTTGCATAAGGCCGAGGATGCAAAAGACGATATTTTATCAATGAAAATTTTAAAAGAATGTCAAATTTTAAATAATATGATACAAGATATTAAAAATAATCGTTTAAAGAAATAAAATATGAAAAAGAAAAAAATAAAAAAGAAAAAAAAGAATAAATTAAAAATAAAAATAAAGAAAAAAATTTCCAAGGTTAAAAAAATAAAAAAGAAAGTTTTAAAGAAGAAAATTATAAAAAAAGTCAAAAAATTATCTTCAGCTGAAAAGAAGGTGGAACGATTAGCTCAGCTTGCCGATGGACTTATTGAAAAAGGAAGAAAGCGTGGATTTATTACCTATGATGAGATATTAAAGACTTTTCCTGATATAGAAAATAATATTTTATTTTTAGATGAACTTTATGAAAAGTTTGCTGTTGCTTCTATTGATGTATTGGAGGGTGGAAACTTACTTAATCTAGATAATGATTTGAACGATAAGGATTTAAACAAAGGAAGCATTCATGATTCTATTCAGATGTATTTAAAAGAAATAGGACAATATCCTTTAATTCACGCAAGCGATGAAAAAGATTTGGCTCGGCGCATTGAGCGTGGAGACATAGAAGCAAAGAATTTACTAGCCCGAGCCAATTTGCGTTTAGTAGTTTCTATTGCAAAAAAATATGTAGGCAGAAGCGCGAACTTAACTTTGCTTGATTTGATTCAAGAAGGAAATCTCGGATTATTTAAAGCGGTAGAAAAATTTGACTGGACCAAGGGATATAAATTTTCTACTTATGCCACTTGGTGGATTCGTCAGTCTATTACCCGTGCTTTAGCCGACCAATCGAGAACTATTCGTATTCCAGTTCATATGGTGGAAACAATTTCTAAATATAAACAAACTCATCGCCGACTTAGTCAGGATTTGGGCAGGGAGCCACTTGCCGAAGAGATTGCAACGGAAATGGGTATTCCTGTTGAAAAAATTCATGTGATTGAAAATATCTCACAGGAAACAGTTTCTCTTGAACAGCCGGTTGGAGACGATGATGATAAATCAACCTTGGAAAATTTTATTCCAGATGATAAAATTTTGCGTCCTGACCAAGAATCTTCCCGTAGAATCTTGTCTGACCAGATTCGTGATGTCTTAGATGAGCTTAATCCTAAAGAGCGAAAAATTTTAGAGATGCGTTATGGACTATTGGATGGTATTCAGCATACCCTTGAAAGAGTGGGGGAAGAGTTTGGAGTGACTCGTGAGCGTATTCGTCAAATTGAAGCGAAGGTTCATGAAAAACTTCGTCAGCATGAAAAAATAGCTAGGCTAAAAAATTACTTCGACTAATTGACAAGTTGCCGGATTGGGATTATGCCCGTTTTGGCCTTAAGAAGGAAATACACAGGGGAGCTGAAGAAGTAGAGAAATTTATTGAAAAAATGGGAGGCAAAGAGTATTTTGAATTTACAGTAAAAGATTTTAAAAATTTTGATTTTGAACCGTTTTTTCTTGTTTTAGAAAAAGAACCAAAAACTTCCAACTAGCAAGAACTAGGAAACATCTAGGTCTTGCCTAGACACAAGAAAGGTAATACAATGTGGGTATATGTCTATTCGCAAAAAACCTTTTGTTCCAAACGAGCATTATCACATATATAATCGTGGAAACAGTAAACAAAAGATTTTTCATGACCATAAGGACTATGACCGATTCATTAGTTTACTGTATGCCTGTAATTCCGAAAACAATTTTAGAATTCAGGCTTTAAACAAAGATCAAAGTTTATATGGTTTTGAAAGAGGAACTTTACTTGTGGACATTGGTGCATATGTTCTAATGCCAAATCATTTTCATATTCTAATCACCCAAACTGAAAAAGGGGATATTAGTAAATTTATGCAGAAAATATCAACCGCCTATGTTATGTATTACAATAAAAAGTATAACAGAACAGGAAGTTTATTTGAGGGAAAATTCAAAGCTGAACACTTAGACGACGATAATTATCTAAAGTATATATTTTCTTATATACACTTGAATCCAGTTAAGCTCATAGATAAAGATTGGAAAGAGAATGGAATTCGTAACAAAAAAGAAGTCCTAGACTATTTGGGAAAATGTCAGCATTCTAGTTATTTTGATTATCTAGGAAAAAACAGAGTACAAAATAATATTTTAAACAGAGACGCTTTTCCAGACTATTTTCCAACACCAAAAGACTTCTCTAGAGAAATTTTTGAGTGGATAAGCTTTAATGAAACTGTCTAGGTCTTGCCTAGATAAGAGTTATTTTAACGTAGCATCGATTTTTGATTTTACTTTTTCTAGAGATTCAGCACCTTCGATGGTTCCTATAATTTTTCCATTTTTTAAGATAAATCCTTTTGGGGTGCCAGCAACTCCGGCCGCAGTTCCTTCAGCTAAAGAATTTGCAACTGCTTGGGCATATTTACTTTCATCCAGACATTTGTTAAAAGTAATGTCATTTAGGCCGAGATTTTTAGCGAAAGATTTTAAATTAGGGTCAGAAAAAGCTCCCTGACCTTCTCCGTTTTGATGTCCAAAAAGATAATCATGATATTCCCAAAATTTTCCTTGATCTCCAGCACATCTGGCTGCTTCTGCTGACCTTATCGATTCTGGTCCTAAAAATGAAAGTGGAAAATCTCTATAGACAAATAATACTTTTCCATTTTTCACATAATTATTTATAATTTCTGGTAAAAAAGGAGTCCAATTTGGTTCCATTTGTTCAAGGGATTTAATTACAGGTGAGTCAGATGGCAGTAAACCAGTAATTGCTCCACAAAAAGGACATTGAAAATCTTCATACATAATGATAGTAACTTTTGCATTTGGATTTCCAAGCATCCTATCTTCTTTTCCGACTGGAGCAGGATTTCCTGTGATAATGGCATTGTTATTTGCTGGCAGATTTGCTTGGTCGGGTATTTTACTGTCTTTTAATAAAATTGCTCCAGCAATTAAAACTCCTGCAATAATTATCGCACTGACTATTGGTTTTTGATTTTTGTCCATATTTATATATGCATTATTTCATATTAATAACTTCATTATAGCATTCTTTTTGGAATATGGTATACTCCCAATGTTAACAACTAAGGTTTTGTTATCAACAATATGGTCTCAATCCCTAATCTTATATTTTATATTTTGATTTTTTTATCTGTTTATGTGCAGGTGTTCTTTTTTGTTACTTTTTTGGAAAATAGAAAAAAAATAATTGTTCGTAACGGAAAAATTAGATTGAAAGAATATCCAGCTGTAACTATTACAGTACCTTGTTGGAATGAAGAAGAAACGATTGAAAAAACAATACACTCATTGCTGAATTTAAACTATCCCCAAGAGAAACTTCAAATAATACTTATTGATGATGGGTCGACTGATCACACCTGGCAGACAATTAATAAATTTAGCAATTATCCAAACATTAAAATTTTTCATAAGAAAAATGGAGGAAAGTTTACAGCGCTAAATCTAGGGTTGCAGTATTGTAAAACTGATTTTTTTGGGGGATTAGATGCTGATTCTTTTGCCGATCCGGAGTCTCTTGTCCGAATTATGAGTTATTTTGAAAAAGATTCTAACATTATGGCAGTAGCACCTTCAATAATCGTATCTGATTCTAAAAATATTATTCAAAATGCCCAAAAAGCCGAATACAGTATGGGTGTTTATTTAAAAAAAATGCTTTGTTTTTTAGGAGCAATTAATGTAACTCCTGGGCCAATGACAATTTTTAAGAAAAAAGTATTTAATGATTTAGGGTATTATCGGCACGGACATAATACAGAAGATATGGAAATTGCTTATCGAATGCAGAAAAATAATTATAAAATAGAACATTGCAATGATGCCTATGTTTACACCAGTACTCCGGGAACAATTAAGAAGCTTTATCGGCAAAGATTACGTTGGATTTATGGTTTTATCAACAACACAATTGATTATAAAAATGTTTTATTTAAGGGGAAATATGGTAATTTTGCAGTTTTTACTTTACCAATGGGTATTATTTCTATCTTGTCTGTATCTTATCTTTTTGGTAAAATTGTTTATAATATAGGAAATTTTTTGTATTTAAAGATTCTACAATTTAAAATTATAGGTTTTCATTTCAATAGTAAGGTTTTTGACCTAGATCCGTTTTTTGTAAATACTCAATCTTTTATATTCTTAATTTTTTCTATCTATTTTTTGGTAATTTTTGCAATGATTTTTGGAAGAAAAATGACAGAAGGAAAATGGGTTTTATCTTTAGATATACTTTATTTTTTCCCTGTTTTTATTATCATTGCTCCATTTTGGCTTATGAGGGCTGTTTATAATACTATTTTGCAGAGAAAGCCAGCTTGGAGGTAGGGGATATAAATTATGAATTCAAATAATATCGATTGGAAAAAATATTTAATTGTTTTATTGATTACAGTGAGCCTTTTTATCAGTGCCAGTTATTTAAGTAATTATTTTGGTGATCGAAAGATTAATCAACTAAAAACTATTCAAGATAAAATAGCTATTGATATTCTTTCTTCAGAAACTCAATTTTCTCTGCTTTCCGAACTTTCCTGTAAAAATATTTCTGATTCTGTGTTTTCTGGTGAGCTGGAAGAGTTGGGTAATAAGCTAACGTGGAGTCAAAATAATTTAGGGAATACCGAAGAAGTATCTTATTTGAAAAAATATTATTCCTTGTTGCAAATTAAGGATTATTTGTTAACCAAAAAGATTTCTGAACGTTGTGGGGTAAAGTCTGCTTTTATTCTTTATTTTTATACAACTGCTGCTAATTGTAGTGTGTGCGAGCAAGAAAGTTTAGTACTTTCAAATCTGCGTGCTTTATATCCAGAGCTTCGGGTTTATTCTTTTGATTATAGTACGGACTTATCAGCTGTTGTCTCTATGCTACAAATTTATAAAATAAAAGATACAGTATTACCAGCCCTGGTTATAGACGATGAGGTACTCACTGGTTTTCATGATTTAAGTGATCTTGAGGCTAGGATAAAGGAATCCTTTAAACTTCAGGGAACAATATCAGTGCCAGTGGATAATACTAAAAAAAGTTCTTAAATTTCTGGAGCCGCCTCTCAGATTCGAACTGAGGACCTTCGCTTTACAAAAGCGTTGCTCTACCAACTGAGCTAAGGCGGCGTTACTATGAATTACTTTCTTCTTCTTTTATTTTGTGTTTTATCTCTCTAATTTTTTGCTTGTACTCTGAAATAATCCTTAAAAATTTAGAAATCTCGCGTTTGTTTTCAGGATTTATGTTTTTATTTTTATCACGTATATTTTTTATCTTTATCTTTATTTTTTGATATTTACTCA
>JAHIVA010000118.1 GCA_018816985.1 Patescibacteria group bacterium
AAAAATTGGCGGTGTTTTTTGAACGAAGTTCGAACATTTTTTGACGAAAATCCGAATTCCGAATTTTGAAATCCAACAGCTCGGGCGGGCAAAAAGGAAGGGGGTTGGGGGGAAGGAATTTTTGCCCGCCCTCGCTTTCCGCCGCCGCAATTTTTCGTGCCAGCGAAGCTGGCACGCCACCTATGCCATTAACTTAAACTATTGACAAAAAATCTGACTAGTAATACAATACAAAATAAGAGATTAAAATTTATAAATTAACAAGGAAATTATTATGATGACTCTCAAAGGACATTGCACTGATTACTAAAATCAGTGTTTCAAAAACAATAAAAAGATAGAAGCTCAATAGTTTTGAGTTTGTTTATGTTTTGTACTCGCTACTTCAACTAATTTATTGACATCAAACTTTTGTGGGTACTTAGCATTTTTATCAATTAAGGATTTCAAAAAAATCATTAATTCTTTTTGCATTATTGGTATAATTTCTCGTTCTATTAGGGGCATAATATTACAGGCAATTGGATCAGGTTTTTTGAAATCACCTAAATAATAATAAGAATCTACGCGACAGCCGGTGCCGCACAGTTTTAAGTATCTACATTTTTGACACTCTTTAATATCTAAAATCTTTATATTATAAAATTTGTTTTTGTATTTTTTGTTAATTGCTTTTTTAAGGCTCCCTTCTTTAATAAAATTAGACATTGGCATATCCATACTTGGACAAAAAATCATATCACCATTAGGTCTTAATGGAAAACTCCCTGTTCTATAAGCACAAGGGTGGATTTTTTTATCAAATTGGATTAAATTAGTTGGGGTAATTTCTGATTTAAAAACATTAAATAATTCTAACTCAAAAGAGGGTTTTTTCTTTAAATAATCAAGTAAAATGTTTTTAAAAACAAAAATAAACTTTTCAAAATCTGGCAATTTAAAATCTTCATAATTTTCACGATACCTACCTAATATAAAAGGTAAATCCACTCGCCACCTATCAATTCTTAATTTTTTTAAAAGACGATATAATTCAAGCATTTCAGACAAATTTATTTCTGTCACCTCTGTATTAATAACAACTTTCATTTTTTCCCTTTTCAAATTTTTTATACTTTTTATAACATCTTTATAATTACTTCCCCTTCTTAATTTATTATGTCCGCTAAATCCATCGAGGGTTATTTTAATCTCATTTATTTGCGGGAATAAGCTCAATCTTTTTATAAAATTTTTTGTCAGTAATTTTGCATTGGTTAAAAAATTTACCTTTTTATTTTTGCAAAATTTTATAATTTTGAATATATCATTTCTTAAAAAAGGATCTCCACCAGAAAAGGTAAAACTATTGCAACCCATTTCGCTCGCCTCTTTAATAAGTCTTCTTATATCTTCTGTAGACATTTCCTCAGATATTTTTTTCTTATCATTAAATTGACTATTATAACAATAAATACAGCTTAAATTACACCTCCCTGTGATTTCTAGATGGACGCTTTTTACATTGTAAGTTTTCAGTCGTTGTTTCATATATTTATTTTACAAGTTAGGATATAAATTCTTCAACAAAACATTTTTGGGTTCTTATTGCATTAAATTTATTTATTTTATTAATGAATTCTCTACTTGAAGAGTATATATTTCCAATTTTATATTTCGGATAAGATATCAACGCGGGGCAAGGATAGATATCGCTATTTGGGTTAATTGATAATTTTTGGCCAAAACTGCAAAAAATATGGTTATCATAACTAATGCTAAGATTATTATTTGAATGTTTTTTTAGTTCATCTTCAATATTCTTAATCTGATCTGATGTTAATTTTTCGTCTCTAATCCCTGCGCCCTTACCAGATGTTGTTAATTGGCTAATATGCAAAAATTTAATTCCTCTTTCTCGGCAAAAATGAATTATTCTATCAAGCTCTGCATAATTTAATTTTGTAACGGTTGTATTAATACCAATATTAAAAAACCTTGAAAATTTATCGATATTGGTCAAAACTTTATTATATTGATTTTTTGTCCCGGTAAATTTAGAAAAAACTTCTGGTTTTAATGAATGTAAGCTTATTTTTAATAATTTCAAATTAACAGACTTGAGAGGTTCTATGAATTTTTCATTATAGATACTTCCATTAGTTGTGATAATAATTTCTAAGTCCTTCTTGCTGCTTAATTTCTTTAACAACGGAATTAAATTACTATATAAAAATGGTTCACCGCCAACTAAGCTAACTCTTTGAATTTTAAATTTAGGAATATCGTTATCTATAAAGTATGCTAAATCGACAAATGACAGTTCTTTCTGATTTTTTTTGACATAACAATGATAACAATTAAAATTACATGAGTTATTTAAAAATATTATTGCTTCATTAAAAAATATATTCATATAGGGTTACTAACCTTCTTTATAAAAGCATCTATATATTTTAAATATTTTTCTCTTGTTTTTTGATTATTTACTTTCACGTATTGTTCAGCGATTCTTTTGCAATAACCACATATTTTACATTGAATATCGCAATCGAAATTTTTCCTTACAAAAAAGTCAAGAAAATCATTTGGTAAAAATGGAATGGAAATTTCTAAATTTTCTAATTTTTTATTTTTTTCATGAAAAAAATTCCAACTATTCTTTTCGATAAATTGATAAAAATTAGCACCGTCTTTTTCTTCAAGATAATGTCTTGCAAGATTAATAATCCACTCAGTGTTTTTTCCTCGTCCGCTTAATTTAATATAATCAATACCTAATTCCGTATAACGATGAGCATCAAATGGTCTAATCCAGGGACTTTTTATGATCTCCTCAAAATTATTTAATCGAATATTTTTACACATTATAGATGGGAATGGTGGTATCTCCCTTTCTTTAATTGAAATATGAGAATCTATTTCCGGATGATACCTTCTGAATGGACATTTTAATAGACATGGATTATTAGCCAAGACTTCTAATTTTATATTTGTTTGTTTCCTGATCGACTTCAATAACTCAAAGGCTCTATTTATATTAGCATCAAGAACTATTCTATTAATGCCCATGCCCTCATAAATCTTTATCTCTTGCATATTCCCGACTCCCGCTATAATCGACAGACAAATATTTAGTTTAGGAAATTTATTTTTTATGACAGTAACCAAATAGGGGTTGCTTATCGTTAAAATATCAACTTTTGAATCATATAAAATGGAAACAAAGTCAATAATTTTTTTCAGATAAACCTTATTAAACTCCTCACCACCCATACAGGCACCATTCAAAAGAAAATTAAATCTAATTTCATTATTATGACAATTCTTTACATGTTTTTTTAGTTTCGCAATGCTGACATCTTGTAAAATTTTAGATGGCCTACCGCTACCCGTAAGGATTTCCTTTGTTGAGCCATAAAACTCACAAATTTTGTTATTTGAAATACTGTTGAGTTCTATAACTTTATCTATCAATCGGTCATCAAAACTTGTTGGTATGCAATATTTAATCATATATATTTATCGCTTTAATTCCCATTTGGTCGAATTTTTATCATCCCGAATAACAACATTCATTTTTATCAACTTATCTCTAATTTTATCAGCATTAACCCAGTCATTTTTAAATCTATATTCATTCCGCTTTTCAATTAAATATTCAATTGTTTTTTTTAAACCATCATCAATACCCTTCTCATTAAATTTTAAGAATCCCCAGACTTGATTAACTTCTTGCAAAAAATTTAAAACTATTTTTGCAGCATTAACACCAATTTTATTCTTATCAATTAAACTGTTTATTTTTCTTATAAAATCAAACAAATCTGCTATAGCTTTTGACGCGTTTAAATTATCGTCCATGGCATTTTTAAAATTATTTTTTGAATTTTGTACAAAAACCTTAATTTTATTAATATCTTTTTCACTTTCAATAATATTATTATTGATCTCAGATAATTTTCTAATAAAATGTTGTAATCTACTTAATGTATTAGAAGCTGTTTCAAGAGATTTAAATGTGAAATTTAGACCAAGTCGATAATTGCTTGTTAAAATCAAATATCTAAATGCCAGCGGGCTAGGAACATTTTTTAAAACATCTTTTAAAGTATAAATATTTCCTAAACTTTTTGACATTTTTTCATTATTGATTTTTAGAAATCCTCTGTGCAACCAAAAACAAACGAATTGTTTCCCTGTCACAGACTCGCTTTGAGCGATTTCATTTTGGTGATGAGGAAATATGAGATCAACTGCTCCAGTGTGTATATCGAGGGTTTCGCCTAAATATTTCATGCTCATGGCCGAGCATTCTATATGCCAACCAGGTCGACCCTTGCCAAACGGAGAATTCCAGCAAACCTCTCCGTCTTTGTTATTCCATTTTTTCCATAGAACAAAATCAGTGGCTTCTTCTTTTTTGTATTCATCGTTACTGATTCTTCCGCTCGCATTATTTTTTAGCTGGTCCTTTTTGAGTCGAGCAAATTTTCCGTAATCTTTAAAAGTTGATATTTTATAATAAACAGATCCATCCTCGGCCCGATAGGCGTGTCCGCTGTTAACTAACTTTTTTATTAAATCAATCATTTCATTGATATGATCCGTTGCTCTACACAAAACCTTAGGTTTAATAATATTTAATTTTTCAAAATCTTCCAATAATGCATCAATAAAAAAAGATGTATATTGCCTCAATGGTTGATCGTTTTCTTGTGAAGCTTTTATAGTTTTATCATCAACATCTGTTAGATTCATAACGTCAATCAATCTAAAACCCGAATATCTCAAATACCTTTTTAATAGATCTGAAAACAAATATGCACTTAAGTTTCCAATATGAGCATAATTATACACAGTTGGTCCACATGTATAGATTCTAACAATATTTTTTTCAATAGGTCGAAAAATTTCTTTTTTTCTGGTTAAAGTATTATAAAATTTTAACATAAGAAAATATAAAATTATTTGATTAAATCATTAACACTAACCTCAAGGGCTTTCGCGACCTTCTTTAAGGTTTCAAGTGTTGGGTTTTTATTTTCCCCTGTTTCCATTTTAATCAGGGTATTATTGGCGACATCGGCCAATCTCGCCAATTTTTCCTGCGAAAGCCCTTTGGTTTCCCGCAAACGTTTTACATTCTTTGCTAAATTTTGATTTGTTGACATAACTTTAGTATAATACTAACATTAAGATAGAGTGTTCAATTTATTGCTACTACCTAAATGTTACAGCAATACTTTATGCAAGTCAAATTCAAAGGGAGAAAAATCGTTGTGTGCGCACGGGTGGGCGGGGCAAACACAACTTCAATATTGGCGGCGCATTTCGCAAAGCGAAATACGAAATTCGGCGGCGGCGGAAAGCGAGGGCGGGCGAAAATTCCTTCCCCCTAACCCAGTATGAGAGAATTAATTTAAATATTGCTCTATGATATTGTGAAAGCAGGAGGCAAACAATGTTTACCCCAGACCTGCCAATTTAAGGCTTGAAGGGGATTGCAATTTGCCTCATGCTT
>JAHIVA010000088.1 GCA_018816985.1 Patescibacteria group bacterium
AGTTGATGATGTGCCTGTTATACAAATATATTTGCTGCTTGTTGTAATTGAGGTAGGAATTGTACCGCGGTTATCAATCATATACTGATTAACACCGTTTAAAATGGAATTTATATTCACGCGACGCTGAGCATTATTTGCTTGAGCTATTTGCCTTGCCGGGTTGATTGCGATAATCACAATAGCAGCCAAAATCGCGATAATAGCGATGACCAAAAGAAGCTCAACTAGAGTAAAACCTTTTTTATTCTTCTTTTCCGCCTTATCAAATTTCATTAAACTAAATTATACACCAATTAACGCGTAACAGAAATTGTTTCACTTAACTCCGCACTTGGTGCATTAACAGTAACTCGCGAATTGGTACTTGTACTCTTCCACACATAATAGCCGGTTCCCGTTCCCGCAGCTCCGGTTGGGTCAGTTGGAATTGACACAACGTACAATTCATCGTCTGTCAGATCAGAAAGCAGCACTCCCCCGCCACAATCTCCAGACGTTGTGTTAAGAATACAAATTTCCGCACTTGAAGTTGGGATGGCCGTTGGAATCACGCCGCTCGCATCAATCGTCTTTTGACCGATAGCATTCAAAATGGTGTTCACATCCTGCCTGCGTTGAGCGTTGTTTGCTTGAGCAAGCTGACGAGCGGGGTTGATTGCGATAATAACGATTGCTGCCAAAATGCCTATGATGGCGATGACAAGCAAGAGTTCGACGAGGGTAAATCCTTTTTTTTGCATAAAAAATCTTAAAAATTATTAACAATATTCTAGCACACTATCATTACGCAATAAAATTAATACCTGGGGACATAGCTCTTGCGCGCATAGCAAAACCAGAGACCGCCGCGATCTGATGAGGCTGCAGATCTAACATGGCAAATGGAGGTGCGCCCAAAGAAACCGCTACTCCAAATAATTTTTGTAGCTCAGCATCAATCCCCGGCATGGCACTAGATCCTCCACATAACACCACGTCCGTGACTTTGCGCACGGTTTTTGCTTCATAATAATTCCGAGCTTCTTCAAACTCATTAACAATATGCGAGATAGTAGATCTCAAAACTTTTGCCTGCCTAGCGTCTGAAAATCCCTTGGCTCGCTTGTTAGCTTCAGCTTGATCCACCTTAATTTTTAGATACTCAGCGATAGCGGTTGTGAAATGATTCCCAGCCACAGGAATTGCTAGCGATAACTGAAGGCCGAGTTTATCAACAAATTGTAAATTAGATGTACGAGCGCCAATGTCTAAAATCGCCACTCCCTGATCCGCCTCCAGATCAGATAATTTGATTAGCGAGCGCGATAAAGCAAGCGCTTCAGGTTCTAAAACTTTCAGATCCAACCCAGCCAAATTCATTGCATGTTCATAATCTTCTACAATCTCTGCAGATGCAGCAGCAAAAAGAATTTCATATGAATTTTCTGTTGTAACCAAGATCTCATAATCCCAAGCTGCATTCTCAAGATCTATTGGCATATTATCCCCTGCTTCTGCGTACACCTCATCCAATAATTCTTTTTTTGAAATTTCTTTGCTAATAGAAAAGTGACCGATGTAAGTTTGCGACTCAGGTAAACCCAAAACTACATTGTTTTTATGAGGTGACTCTGGCTGAGCTCCAACATAAGCGTTACGCAAAATTTCCACTAATTTTTCCTGATCCAAAATTTTACCATCTTCCACGATTCCGGATGACAATTCAAAATGAGCGGCCGAGGTCACTGAACCGGCACTCTCGCCCTTTACCTCCATTAGATACAAAGCATCATCAGATAGATCTAGGCCGAATGCTTTAGGTTTTCCAAACATATGAGTAGTATACAGTATTGAGTATACAGTATCGAGTATTTAATTTTTAAGAATTAAAGATACTGGCTACACTTTTAAAAATCAGCAACTTCCTGCCAAATAGACAGCGCTGTTGGTTTAAGTGTAGGAATAAAAATATTAATTTTTCTATTAGCACCATTAACCGTGCTCGTAGTTCTCACCGTACG
>JAHIVA010000050.1 GCA_018816985.1 Patescibacteria group bacterium
CATTTTTTGACGAAAATCCGAATTCCTAATTTTAAAATCCAATCGCTCGGGCGGGCAAAAAGGAAGGGGGTTGGGGGGAAGGAATTTTTGCCCGCCCTCGCTTTCCGATTCCAATTTTTTTCCGCCGCCGCCGAATTTCGTATTTTGCTTTGCAAAATGCGCCGCTTATTTACTTTTGTTAATTTTTGGTGTAGCATTAAAGTAGTTGAAAGTTAATATTACTGATACTTTAATTCTACTGCTACGATATTAGTATGTCAAACATTACAAAAACACTTAGAAAACTTAGAGAAGCAAAGGGCTTATCTCAAGAAAAATTGGCGAGATTGGCCGATGTCGCTAATAATACAATTATTAAAATTGAAGCTGGTAAAAACCAGAATCCAACACTTGATACACTAAAAAAGATATCAAAAGCCCTTGATGTAAGTGTTGATGATTTAATTAAATAATAACTAAAAAATATGAGCATAGACACTACAAAAAAATTTATTGAGGATGAAGCAAAGCGATTTGGGGCTAAAATTGATGCGGAGTTTAATAAACCCTATGTTTTGAGAAATAACACAGGCGAAGAAGCTTTAAAAGACAATGGTGCATATTTTGGTTTTATTCACCCAGATGAAGAAGTTTCTGGGCCATTTCATGATTTTTCACTTACAATTTTTCCAAATAATCAAGATAAAGCTTGGCTTGTTTGTCTGGGTATAGGTTCAAATGGTTTTAAAAATGACTATGAGCTTGCAACCTTTCCTGGCTTGAGGAGATTGTTCTCAAAGTTGGTTGATGAAAGAGGTTTTTGTAAAGGTGATTTTTCTGATATTGAAACTAGTTTGCCGAAAGCGGTAGCCGGTAATCCAGAACTCCAACATATTAAAAATACTATAAAAACATATTCAAAGGTGCTGCCGGTTTGCCAAATTGTTGACGATCCTGAATCCGATGCTGGTAAAAAAATTATTTCAGCTTTTGTTGCTGGTTATGCAGAATTACGAGAATGGCCAACAAACAATACACACAGAAAAGCAATATCAGATGCGTTGTTACCTTTTGTAAAACAGCAACAGTATGATGATGAAAAAGAAGCCCTCAGTCTTTTGAAAGAAAGAAAATATGTAATTGTTCAAGGAGCACCAGGAACTGGCAAAACCAGATTAGCCAAAATTATTGCTGATAAGTTAAAGGCGAAAATATTTTTTACTCAATTTCACGCCGAAACTTCATATTCTGATTTTATTTATGGCATTAGACCTAACCTTAAGTCAAACTCGCTTTCCTATGCCGCAGAAAATGGAATTTTTGTAGAGGCCTTGAAACACGCAGTAGACTCTAAAGAGCCGACAGTACTTATTATTGATGAGATTAATAGAGCCAATTTATCGAATGTACTTGGACCTATTTTTTATCTATTTGAGCATAAGCAGGACATTTCAAATGTTCAAATAGATATAACCCCTGAATTAAAAGTTGATAAAATGCCTGAAAATTTATTTGTTATAGCTACAATGAATACAGCAGATAGAAGCTTGGCTGTTGTGGATTTTGCCTTACGACGGAGATTTGCATGGTACACCCTTATTCCCCGAATGATTTCATCAGATCAATTTTATCGAGAAGACTTTAACGAAATCCATAGAATATTTGATTGGTACGCAAAATCAAATGAGCTATCTCTTCAGCCTGGTCAAGGATATTTTTTGGCAGCCTCTGATGATGAAATGGAAAAAAGAATTAGATACGAAATTTATCCACTAGTTCGTGAATATCTTCAAGAAGGCTTGTTGAGTAGCGCAAAGGAAGAATTTAACAAGTATTTCATGACAAGAATTAGCCTCTCTCTCTTTGAATAAATATGAATAAATCGTTAGATGTATTTTGTGAGATACCATGTTTGACTGAAAAAACAGTACCCTTAAAAGGTATTGTTTTACAAAAAAAGTGGTTTCCGCAAGCCGATAAAAGGTATATTGGTCAGCATCTTCAAAAGTTTGTAGATTACAATTCTGAAGTTTTTAATTTTCTTGGGGTGACTCCGTACATTATTGGATCCGACCAGCACTCGTCCATAGTATTTAGAACATCTCAATTTATTGGATCCATTCCATTGCGTTCACCAGATACTGGAAAACAGATTGGGGATTTTGTTGTTGTACCTAGATATACAGGAAAAAATAGGTATGAAGACTACATTGAAATTCTAAATTTACTTGGTAGCGATATAAGTCCTCAGGTGATAGATAGTTTGCCATTAGCCTCGGGTCGAAATTTTAGACCACCTATGTATCTTGAGGCTTCAAAATTTATTTTTATCCTGGAAGAAATGACTAAGCGGCCTTGGAAAAAATTCAATAGAATTGAAAAAAACATAAATGAACCGAAGGGTCAAATAAATTGGAATAAATATATTCAAACAGAATTTAAAGCAGAAAATAAATTACGTTTTCCAGTTGGAAAAAATATACTGAGTGAATTTCATGCAGAATATTCTCATATCAGATACGTGTTTGATTTGTGTAAACTCGAGCTACTATCTGCCAATACTCCTTTGCGAATTAAACTAAGTATTCGAAGTAGATTGGATATTTTGGAAGAAAGACTATATGACCACTTACCCCTAAAAACAAGTTCAATTCAAGTAAGATTTTCTGACAGTCCTATTGTAAAAAAATGTAAGCTCCAGGCTAATCGGATTTTAGACATTAATTTTACTGATAGTACGGCCTGGAGAGTAGATTTTTCAGATGTATTTGAAAAATTTGTACAGTACATCTTTAAAGAAGTAGCTAAAGAATCTGGAAGTCGCTTGTTATTAAACTATAAGTTTCCTGGACATTCAAGACGACGGTACGCGTGGGGATTAAATCATCTTGAGCCTGATGCGATACTGCAAAAAGGTGAAGTTGTAATATTTATAGACGCGAAGTACAAATCTAATCTTTATAATAAATTTGGGGATAGCGAAATTTTAAAAGAAGAACATAGACGAGATTTACATCAAATATTAGCATATGCATCATTTAGTAAAACCGAAACAAAGTACAGCCTTCTATGTTACCCATCAGCAGAGATTGAAATAAATGGAATACGTTATGATAATCCTATAAATGATACGTCAAATAAGCTAAAAATATTTGGGTTACCATTAAATAAAAGTAGTATTAGTGCGGCTAAGCAACTATTGGCTAATGAGTTGATGTTGATTGAAAATATAAATGGTAGCGAATCGAACCGAGTTGCGCCGATTGCTTTCGCAGAAGCAAGTAATTAGGCTAAGCGCGGCGCGCCAGTTTCACTGGCACGAAATTCGGCGGCGGCGGAAAAAAATTGGAATCGGAAAGCGAGGGCGGGCAAAAATTCCTTCCCCCCAACCCCCTTCCTTTTTGCCCGCCCGAGCGATTGGATTTTAAAATTAGGAATTCGGATTTTCGTCAAAAAATG
>JAHIVA010000112.1 GCA_018816985.1 Patescibacteria group bacterium
AGGAGGCTGGGTATACCGGCTGTCTCGGATCGTGTGGCGCAAACGGTGGTCAAAATGTATCTGGAACCGATAGTGGAGCCGGTGTTCCATAAGGATTCTTATGGTTATATCTCCGGCAAATCGGCCCTGGATGCTGTAGGGGCGGTTCGCAAAAGATGTTGGTGGTATGACTGGGTGATTGATTTAGACATCCAAGGCTTTTTCGACACCATTGACCACAGGTTTATGCTGCATGCGGTGAGAAAGCATACTGACAGTAAGTGGATGTTGCTCTACATAGAGAGATGGCTAAAAGCTCCGGCACAACTGGAGGATGGCAGCCTAATCGAAAGAGAGCAGGGAACGCCCCAAGGGGGTGTGATTAGTCCCTTGCTGGCTAATATTTTTCTTCACCATGTGTTTGATGAATGGATGAGGGTAGAGCATCCGAGTGTTTTATTTGCACGATATGCGGATGATATCATCGTCCATTGTCGTACCAAAACTCAGGCACAAGTCATGTTGAAAACCATTGAACTGCGGCTGGCGCGATGTAAGCTGAAGTTGCATCCACAGAAGACGAAGATTGTCTATTGTAAAGACCACAAACGCACCGGAAATTATAAGCAGGAGAGTTTTAATTTTCTCGGCTATGGCTTTCGGCCTCGTTTGTGCGAAGGGCGGACGCACTTTTTTGGGTTTTACGCCGGCAGTAAGCAAATCCGCCATCAAGGCGATGAGCGCTACGGTAAGGGGCTGGAAATTGCAGTTGTGGAGTTCCTCGTCATTAGAGGATATTGCCAAGCGAATCAATCCGGTGATTAGGGGTTGGTTGAATTATTATGGCAGGTATCGCAAATCAGCACTTTATCCCATCCTTCGTCAGATTGAGCATGCCTTGGTTCGTTGGGCAATGCGGAAATACAAAGGGCTACGAGGCCATTGGCTCAAAGCGACCCACTGGTTAGGTCGCATTGCACGCCGTGAACCTGGGCTGTTTGTGTCTTGGGGATTTGGCTTTCGGCCGTCGGCTGGGCAGTAGGAGCCGTATGACAGGAGACTGTCACGTACGGTTCTTGGAGAGCGCGGAGGTGAAATTCCCCTGCGCTACTTAACCAAATCGGTACCTGCCCCGGATTGCAGTTCGCTGCTATAAACCAGATGCCTTTCATGCTCTCGAAATGGAGTATTCCAACCGCTGTTTAGCGAACACAATTTTAATTCTATGATTTTACGGGCCGCCACAGGCCCTCGTGCAGCCAGATTCTTGAAATGGGTTCTCCGACGGGAAGCAGGCGGTTGATAAGCTGCGCCTTGTCCGGAGGCGGAGTTTTGCGGCGCCATTCCGGATCCCACGGCTCCAGGATGACAGGACCGGCGGCGGTGACACGCATTTCCGGTTCCAGGGCCTGGCCCCATTGCCGCGTGCCGGCCTCCCGCATCAGATCCTTTAGTCGTGGATAGGCCATGAGCTGATGGAGAGTGATGAGCGTGGGAGGACTTAAAGGGATCTTTCCGGCCAGGTTGCCGGCAAGCCCTGCTTCCGGGCTGACCCAGAGACCGTCTACGGTTTCTCTCTGGTCCGGCGCGCAGGTCTGGTCCTCCGGCATCAGGGCCAGGAAAAAGCGGGTATCATAGCGGCGTTTCATCCCTTCGGGGGTCATCCAGCGGGTCCATCTGAACAACCGCGAAAACTGGAGGACCCAATTCTCGGTTTGGACCAAATCCATAAACCAGCGCGGGGGCAGTGCTTCCGCCATGCGAAGCGTGGCGATTCTCTCGCAATCCGCTGGTTGCCCTGTATTTCTACGGGCCAGGAAAACACCGGCTTCTTCAAGGGTTTCGCGGATAGCGGCAACACCGTAAGCATAGCATGCTTCCGATTCGATCCCGCCGCCCAGACGGCGGGCCACTTCTGCCGCGGACAGATCCACATGCGTCGCCCAAAACGCAGGCTCCGAATCCGGACCGTCAAGCGTTCCGCCGGGAAAGACATAAGTGCCGCCCATAAAACCGCTTCGGACGCTGCGTTTTAAGAGGTAAACCTGAAAGGTCTCAAAGCGTTCGCGCACCAGAACCACGGTAGCGGCCGGCCTGAGGGCCGGTACAGCTTGCTTTGTTTGAATCATGAAGAACAATCTCTTCTCATGGCAAACCTCCATATCGACTATTTTAAGACCAGTCTGAAACAACAGGCCGTAGTTGTCAACAAGAGGCTATCCTTATACGGGCCGGAAATAAAAACGGGGAGATAAAAAACCGTTATCTCCCCGTTTTGAATAACGCTGCGCCTGAAAGCAGGTCAGGCAATTTTACTTATTTTTTATCGTCGCCGGTGGCGGCGCCGTGCAGTTTG
>JAHIVA010000009.1 GCA_018816985.1 Patescibacteria group bacterium
AGTCGTCACTAAAACTTTGCCATATCCAGAAGGAGAAACGCCCACTTTTTGGGCCATACTTTGGACTTCAATCGTTAGCTTTACGCTTTTTTCTCTGATATCTGGTTCAGTTCCAACAATTCCTACTAAAGTAATAATTTCATCTCTATCGTTAAATTTTCTTAATTCATTATTATCAATTCTAAATTCAGCCGCTTGATGCCGCCAAATTCCTAAAATCAAAAATAAAATACAAAAGCCGACCAATACAAACTTTTTGCGCTCCCAAAAAACAGAAATTAACAAAATCCCCAAAATTAAAAAACCCAGCATATAAATCTGGGAAATTTCAATGATTGAATTTAAAAAAATCCCGCCGATGAAAGCGAGGCAAAAATATAAAAAGATTTTAGAGACAGTCATTTAAAAATAATAACAAATATTTCAAATAAAAAAAGGCCGAAACAATCGTCTCGGCCTGGTCTTTGGCACTGATATAGAAGTCAATTATCTCTTTGGTCTACCACCCAATCATCAAGTTCTTTTATGAACCCGATGCGATCAGGGGACAAATCGCCACGCCAACCCCCAAGTGTGCCATATATTTCTTCTCCTAGGAAGTATGCGCTGGAAATTCTCCCCCGATGGGACGTAAATCTTATTATGTGTTTCTCTCCAATCTTGGCACTTAAGTCCAAATTTTTTCTTGCGTCACAAATCCCATATAGATTATCCGTACACAAATAAATGCTAATTTCTCCTATGGCAAGCCATGGGACAGAAAGAATAACTGGTACCGAGGATCCATCGCCCTTGGTCGTTTCACCTCGATACCTAACATAAGTCACGTCCATTTTTTTGTTCTCGGTGCTTGCCATATCTGATCCATATACCCACTTTCTTTCTACTACCTGCGTGCCGCTTTCGCACAATAAGGCAATAGCATTTCTGAACAGGTTCTCTGTCGCCTGTCGCAAAGTCTCTTTAGCCCTCTCCCCCTCATCTAAATGGCCAAGCAACATTTTCATTTCTTCCCTCCTACTCCTTTCTTGGCACCTATACTATCGAAAATATTAACTTGTCAATTTGCAAACCCCTCCCTTTCTTTCATGGTTTTATATTTTATCAAAACAAATAAAGATGTCAATAGCTAGTCTTGTACAATACAAGATGAGCCCCAAATGAGACCCATTTCCAACGCAAAATGAGCCTGAATTAGGCCCATTGCGCGTTAATGTGTGAATCATCATAATTGAAGTATATGACAATAATTATGAACGATTCACACATCATAAGTATAGTGCAAATTAAGGAATTCATAAAGGTGGCAAAGAGTATTGAATTCCGAGGAGTATCACGAAAAGAGAAATATGAATGGATTGATACCGCGCTTCTCCGATTCCGATATTTCTCTCTCCAAAAGAAGGAGAAAACCGTTCTCAAGAAATATATCCAGCAAATGACAGGATATTCCGACGCTCAATTAACACGGCTCATTGCCAAAAAAAAGAAAGTAGGAAAAATTATTGCCAATAATAGGGGACGTCATTGTTTTCCAAAAAAGTATACTCCAGCAGACGTAGCTCGCTTAGTTGAAACAGATAATTTCCACTTACGGCTATCGGACCCGGCTACTCAAGAAATTCTAAAAAGAGAACATAAGAGATTTCATCGAAAAGCATATCAAAACATCAGCAATATTTCTTCTTCTCACATCTACAATCTAAGAAATACCAGACAATATCAATCTCATTCTTTAACCATTAAGAGAACTAATCCTACTAAGGCTCCAGTTGAAGAAAGAAGGAAACCAGACCCTCAAGGCAGACCAGGTTTTTTAAGAGTAGACACAGTCCATCAGGGTGATTTAGACAAGGAAAAGGGTGTCTACCATATCAATATTACCGATGAAGTAACTCAATGGGAAATAGTAGGAGCTATTGAAAAAATATCTGAATATTATCTTAAACCCTTGTTAGAAGATTCAATTGTTCAGTTTCCCTTTAAGATCATTAACTTTCATTCAGATAACGGTTCAGAATTCATAAACAAGGCAGTGACTAAGCTATTGAATAAATTGCTCATTCAGCAAACCAAATCCAGAGCCAGACATTGTAATGATAATGCTTTGGCAGAAGGGAAAAATGGAAGCATTGTCAGAAAACATATTGGCTATCAACACATTCCTCAAAGATATGCTCCTTTAATTAATCAATTCTACAAAGAATATCTAAATGTTTATCTAAATTATCACCGGCCTTGCGGCTTTGCTACCATTGTTACTGACAAGAAAGGCAAGGAAAAGAAATTTTACAAAACCTATCAAACCCCTTACGAGCGCTTTAAGTCGCTATCCAATGTTCAGCAATACTTAAAGAGAGATACAACCTTTAAAAGGTTAGACGAAATTGCCTACGAAAAAAGCGACAACGAATTTGCCACTTTAATGCAGAAAGCTAAAGACGAATTATTCGAAAATTTTAGCCGTCACAAGCTTCAATCTCCGACGATGTTCGCAACCTTCATTTCGGGCTCATATGTTGATTAGAAAATACTTAGCTACCTCACTTGGCAAACTTCAAAAAATGGAGCAATAGCTTTTTGGGTTTGTAAGATATGCTTTGTTTATGCTGGTTTTCCTACAAATTTGGGCATCTTGGCTTTTTCTAAAATTTGACCTGTTTTGGTTAAAAATTTCTTTGCCTCAAGAATTTCAAGGTAAACCGGTAAACCCTTTTGGGTAAAATGGACTATAATATTCCCCATTTCTCTTGCGTAATCAATGGGTTTTTTAGAAATCTCTACCCTTAAGACATCGGCCTCCATGTCATAACTAATTTTAGGTTTTTTTAATTTATTTCTCATAGTGTTTACTCCTCGCCGGATAAAATGTAATTATAATTTTATTATTATTTTCTCTTTTATACACTACCCTTAATACGTGAGTGACGCTAATTTTCTTTTGAGCGATTAAAAGAGGTATTCTTGAACGATCAATTAAATCTGGATCGTTTACTGCTTCAATCACCAGCTTTTTGGTGATTATAAACTTATGTTCTCGTAATATTTCAAACTTTTCTTTGGCGTGTTTGGTAAAATAAATCACAAAATAAGATAGGGCTCGCTTCGGCCAGCTAAGCCGGCCTTCGCTCGCATATTATCTTGAATCGGAATTTATTGAAATTCCGATACTCTAAAAAAATTAGCTTTCTACTTTAATTTTAGCGAATCCTAACAAAATGTCAAACTTTTTTAAGCTCGGCTACCTCACCTGGCAGACTTCAAAAAAGGGAGCAATAGCTTCTTTAATTTCTAAAAGATACTCTTGAGAAAAGGGCTTTATCTTTTCAAATTTTGGGTCAATTGTTTTTTCTGGCCTGAAATTTTGTAAATAGTATTTTTTAGCACCCTTAACCCATTTTGCCATTTCTATCACATCCTCTTTTGTATGGACTTGGGGAACTATTGTGCTTCTGAACTCATAATCAACCTTATCTTGCTTTAAAATATCAATGCTTTTTTGAATTTTTTCAATATCAATTTTAACGCCCACTACTTTCTCATATTTTTCTTTCGGTGCTTTTGTATCCATTGCCACATAATCTAATAAATTTTCGCTGATTAGTTTTTCCAGCATTTCAGGATTTGAGCCGTTAGTGTCAAGCTTTACAACAAACCGCAACTTTTTAATTTTTTTTACAAAATTGGGAAGTTCTTTATGAATAGTCGGCTCTCCGCCGCAGATTACCACGCCCTCCAACAACCCTTTTCTTTCTTTTAAAAAATCAAAAAATTCTTTTTCAGAAATTTTAGGCTGGTTTTTAATTTTTTCCGGCAAAACTAATTCGCCAGAATAACAAAAGCCACATCTAAAATTACAGCCAATTAAAAAAACCGTGCAAGCGAGCTTGTCCGGGTAATCAATCAAAGTTAATTTTTGAAGACCGCCAATCTCCATTATTTTAGAGCTACAGTTTTTGATAGTTTAAATCTTTGTTCTGTTTTAAGTATTTCATTGTACCTATTCCACCCATAAGTGTTGGTTTTTTTGTGACAATTTCTACAAAGGGTTACCCCCACACTTATATTCCACAATACCTCACAGCTCAAAGCATCTTTAAGTGTTTTAATGTTATTTTCTTCTAACATTGAAG
>JAHIVA010000051.1 GCA_018816985.1 Patescibacteria group bacterium
AATGTATTAAAAAGGAATGTCCATTTTCTTCCACCCAAATTTTTTGCCTCTGAATGTACTAAATTAAACGCTCTCCAATTAATAAACTATAAGTATTCATGAGTAAATCCAGCAAAAAACTTCGGATACTCAGAAACGTTAGGCAAAATACGATTTCTTATTTCTTCATTTTAAAGTACAATCTCAATCATGGATTCATCTCAAATGCAGGCAATCAACAAATTCCTCGAAGAAAAAATTTTACCTGAACTGGAAAAAGGTAGGCCTAATTTTGACAAACCGCACACCATCGCTGTCGTCGATAAGATACAAGAAATTATTGAGCATTCTCCTCAGTTCAAGGTTGATCCAATTGTTCTGCTAATCGCCGCATATGCTCACGACTGGGGTTATTGTGATCTTTTTGAAGATGGTCAAGCTTTAGAACTTGACGATGTTAAACAAGCTAAAAGTGCGCATAAGCGCCTCGGGGCTGAAAAAATCTCAAAACTACTTCAGGACAAATTTTTTTCTTCTCTCACTAATGAACAAAAAAAGCGCTGTGTTCATCTAGTAGCTGTGCATGATAATACCGAAGAACTCACAGATCCTGATGAGTTGATTTTAATGGAGGCTGATACTCTCGGAGGACTGGATACTAACTACGTTAAGCCTACATTTAGCGCTGAATCCAACCTGAGATATATTGAGGGTGTAAAAACCAAAAGAGCACCTAAATTCATTACAGATTACGGAAAAAAGGAACTGCCCAGGTTAATTCAAATGAGGATGGATTTTTACGAAAAGAAGAAATAAGAAATCGTACTTCTCCGTTCCTCACCCACTTTAGTTATCTAAATTTTAAAGGGTAAGTGGGTTGCGGTACTCGACCACGTTGCACTCTCAGTCGCTCGGTTCAGAAATTTTACCTCGCTTCTTCGGGTCGCCTAACACTATATATGCGGTTCAGTCGTGCCCTCCTTCACCCAAATTGTGCGCGTTTTTAGTACAATATTATAAAACGCTTCAACTTCGCATATACAGAAACGTTGTGCAACATACAATTCAAGATATATAATTAACAATTATGACGCCAGCACCAATAAAACCCACCATTAAATACGAAGACCTAGAGAAGATTGACATCCGGGTTGGGACTATCGAAAAAGTCGAAGATATTACCGAATCAGATAAATTAGTCCGACTCATTGTAGATTTTGGCGACCACAAGAGAAACATAATAGTTGGGATGAAAAAAGAACGGGAGAATCCGCAAGAAGTAGAGGGTAAACAAGCCCTGTTCGTTGTCAATCTTGAACCACGAAAAATGATGGGTCATGAGTCCGAAGGTATGATCTACGACATTGGCTTTGCAGATAAAGTTACCCCTGTTTTAGCCGTAACCGAAAAACCTGTTCCCAACGGCACTCGTGCTGGCTGATATCTTGAATTGTACGTCTCGCTTTGCTCGACCCCGCTGCGCTCTCAAACAGATATTCAATCCATTCTGTTTTCGGGTCGCACAACATGAGTATATATGGCTCGGGGTTCAGCTCACCCCTCGACCCATATTACTTCACTTCGTTTCCAGTAATGTATAATTATACTGTTCACTCGTTCAGTAACATCATATATACTCGAACGTTATGTGTAATTCAGAATTAATTTTTTTAAGATTCAAGAAATTCGGACTTTCAATCAAAAGTTTTATTAACGTATAATCAAATCAAAGTTTATGATCTACAAAGCATTAACCGACGATTTTAAGATTCCTGTTATTGGCCTTGGGACTTGGGGAATTGGTGGCTTTATGGAAACCGATTCTTCAAAAGATGAGGAGGCAGTTCAAGCCATCAAGGACGCAATTGAATTGGGCTATTCACATATTGATACAGCCGAGCTTTATGGTGCAGGACATACAGAAGAATTGATTGGCAACGCAATAAAGGATTTAGATAGATCAAAACTCATCATCACAAGCAAGGTTTTTAAAACTAATTTGAAATATGATGATGTAATCGCTTCTTGCAAAAAGAGTTTAGAAAAATTGCAAACAGATTTTATTGATATTTACCTCATTCACGCTCCAAACCCTGAAATTCTGCTGGAGGAAACAATGAGAGCTATGGATTATCTGGTTGAACAAAAATTGGTTAAATTTATTGGTGTCAGCAATTTTTCTGTTGAGCAGATGCAAGAAGCTCAAAAGTATTCAAAAAACAGAATCGTTGCCAATCAAATTCCATACAATCTTGCTACCAAAGACAAGGATTATAGAGGGAGCTGTATCAATATGGAATCTGAAATTATCCCTTACTGCCAAGAGAACGACATTATTGTAATAGCATATAGACCTATCGAACGTGGGTTTTTATTAAAGCCCAATTCATTGCTTGATGATTTATCCAGAAAGTACGGTAAGACCAAGGCGCAAATTGCCATAAATTGGTTGGTTTCCAAAAAGAATATTATCACTATCCCCAAGTCCACAAGCCCAGATCATCTTAAAGAAAACCTGGGTGCAATTGGGTGGGATCTAAGTGATGAGGACATAAAACTTTTGGACGAAACAGAATTTGAAAGTCCAAATAATTGATAAAAATTAATTCTGAACTTGCTCCCTATGGTCGCACCACGTTGCACTTTCCTCCCTTCGGTCGTCGGGACACATAACACAGCATATCCGGCTCACTGCATTGCATTTGTTCGCCCAAAATATCTGGATTTGATAGAATATACTAAATTATAAATCCAGCTATCTTCGGATATACCGGAACGTTATCGGTAATATTTTGGCAATAATTTTTTAGCATTTATGAATTCCAAAGAAATCATCAATAAAATACACGACATAGCAAAAGGCATTACTGATGTCAAGGATATTTATGTTTCCGAAAAAAATTTAATACTGGATTATGTCACAATATTTGCACATTCCGAATCTGAACTTACTGATTTAGTAAAAGCCAGCAACGATATTGGACAGCAAATAGGTGAGCATAATGGCCCAATCTACAAGTTAAACCAACCTATCATGTTTCACAATGGGGTATTAAATTTTTTTCGGATAAGAAAACCAGATCCCGAAAGACCGCAGATTGGATGTGGCGATTTCAAAGTTGCTGACTATACTAGTTTCAAACATAAATATCTTAGTGTAAAAAACTTTGAATTATTCCACGGAGACGGGTTTGAGTTCCTAGGCATACACGATATGAGTCAAGATTATCTCGTGTATTTTCCCGACAAAGTTTTTTCCGAAGATTTAAAAAACATGCCAGCGGTTTAACCAAAAATTATTACCAAAATACATCCGATAACAGCGTGTATGAGGTTCAAGAAAAAGTGCGTTAATAATTTTCAAAGGTTGCACCTTTTCTTTCACCCAAATTTCGCCTCCTCTATGATAAAATAATAAGGAAGTCGGCGAAACTTCTCATACACGCAAACGTTATGTGAAATATGCTTTTCTTTTTACGGCTAACGCCTTACACTTTTCTATAATGAACAAATTTTATTTTTAATTTTTTAAAGAGGGGGGTATATGGTGTTTTCTTCCGCTACGCTCCAGAAAACGATTTATTTATAAATAATTTTAATGTAAAATACAAATATGAACCATTGGACTAAATTAAGTATTGAATACGCAAATCAACGAAGTTACTTGGATGACTTATTTCAGGTTTATCCAACAATTCCCGAAGGAATCCGCGACCTCGACGGCGGTCTTTGGAAACAGGTTGAAAAAGCATTTTCTAAAAAAGACAACATTTCACTTTTGGAAAATCTTTTAAAATTAGACTTGTTTCCGATTAAAGATTCGTATGTCGCTTACTTGAAGCGCGACAAAGAATCACTGAAGCGAAACCCAGCGACAGCAGATCGACTCTGCGGTCGTTTATATGAAATGGGGCTTGATGAAATTTTTTCTCGTTCATCCGAACCAAAAGAAACAAATCGCCAAATCGGACCATTGTTTAAACGCTGGGTCGCTAAAAAATCACTCGGCGTCGAACCATTAAAACTTGAAAAATTTTTGAAGTCAAAAGGTAATGCTGTTTTAGACGCAAGCGACGCTGAAATGATGAATTTTGCGCGCGAGTATTTGAATTACAAACACAACAAAGGATTAGATTTTATCGGACACTTTAACGGAAAATATGTTATTGGCGAAGCAAAGTTTTTAACTGATTTCGGCGGACACCAGAACGCACAATTCAATGACGCAATCGCCACAATCAAAGCCAAAAATGTAAAAGCAATTAAAATCGCCATTTTGGACGGCGTGCTTTATATCAAAGGCAATAACAAAATGTATAAAGATATTACAGGCAGGCTCAAAAATGAAAATATTATGAGCGCACTTGTTTTGCGAGAATTTTTATATCAAATTTAGATTATGATTATCGCTTATGAAAACAAACAAACCGAGAAAGTTATAATCAGCAGTAACTCCAAAGCCAAATTAAAAGTAATTTCTGGAGCAGGAGCAAAAAATAAACTCATTCACGCTGATAACCTTTCCACCCTAAAAACTTTGCTTGACGATTATGCTGGCAAAGTGGATTTGATTTATATTGATCCGCCTTTTGCCACAAATGGACATTTTAAAATAAGCGATGACCGCGCAAATACAATCAGCAGTAGTAATGGCGACGCAATTGCATATAGCGACATTCTTATTGGGGCTGATTTTTTGGAATTTTTAAGAGAACGATTAATTTTTTTGCGAGAGCTTTTATCCGAGCAAGGTTCAATTTACCTACATATTGATTATAAAATCGGGCATTATGTAAAACTTATCATGGATGAAGTTTTTGGTCGTGATAAATTCCGAAACGACATCGCCCGTATTAAGTGCAACCCAAAGAATTTTTCACGCAAAGCGTATGGCAATATAAAGGATTTAATCCTTTTTTACTCAAAATCTGAAAATCCTGTTTGGAATGAGCCTCGCATGCCTTTTACAGAAGCGGATGAAGATCGTTTGTTTAAAAAAATTGATAAAGACGGGAGAAGATATACAACAATTCCACTGCACGCACCCGGCGAAACTGCTAACGGAAACACAGGCAAAGAATGGAAAGGGATCAAACCGCCAAAAGGCCGTCACTGGCGAAGCGAGCCAGCTTTACTGGAAGAATGGGACAAGCAAGGGCTAATTGAATGGTCGGCAAATGGCGTACCTCGTAAAAAAATTTTTCTTGACGAGAAAGAAGGCAAAAAAATGCAGGATATTTGGGAGTTTAAAGACCCGCAATATCCAAAATATCCGACAGAAAAAAGTATAGACTTGTTAAAATTCATTGTTGAGGCATCATCAAACGAAGGTGATTTAGTTTTGGATTGTTTTTGTGGCTCTGGGACAACACTTATCGCCGCCCAAGAACTTGGCAGAAATTGGATTGGAATTGACCAGTCAGATCAAGCAATAAAAGTTACGCAAAAAAAATTAGCCCAAATACCTGCGAGCCTTTTTTCAAAGGTGGAATATGAGTTTTTAAAACAAGAAGGATAACATAAATTTATGAGTTGGGAAGATACTTTTAGATCATGGGGTGGACCACCCGGGCAAACGGAGAAAGAAAAAATGGAAAATACAGAAAATGCGATAAAAAATGCAATTCAAAAAGATGATAAATTATCGCAAATGGATATTTCCATATTTGCCCAAGGTTCTTATAAAGCACGGACAAGCATTCGGCAAGATAGCGATGTCGATGTTTGTGTTCGCTTAAACTCAACATTTTTTACAAGATATCCTGAAGGGAAAGCAGATAGCGATTACGGGAATAGTGAAGGAAGCATAAATTTTGCCGATTTTAAAAATTTAGTAGAAACTGCTTTAAAAAATTATTTCGGAAGCGATAAAGTAACAAGAGGAAACAAAGCATTTGATATACATTCCAATTCATACCGAGTAGACGCTGATGTTGTTCCAGCGTTTGCTTATCGTTATTACAATAGTGTTGGAGAGGATAATTATATAAAACCTGTTGGCATAGGATTTCTTACAGATAAAGGTGTCCGAATCAATAATTGGCCAAAACAAGCATATGAAAATGGAGTAGCCAAGCAAAGCAATACTGGGGAAAGGTATAAAAAAATGGTTAGAATCGTAAAAAAACTAAGAAACAAGATGCAGGATGACAAAATAACAGCTGCTTCAGATATCCCTTCATTTTTAATAGAAAGTTTAGTTTGGAATGCTCCCGATAATGGTTTTAATCATGACGATTATTATGATGATGTTAGGCATGTTATTATGTCAACGACAGAATTTTGGAACTCTAGAGACAAAGATATCTGGCGGGCTCACAAGATTAAAAACGAGCCGACAATTTTACCTGCCTAAATTAATGTGGACTGTCACTTGATCCATTTATTGTGTTCAAATTTATTC
>JAHIVA010000069.1 GCA_018816985.1 Patescibacteria group bacterium
CCTTAGAACCGGCAGAAAGATTGATAAAAAAGAGGCCTGGTTTTTACTTTTTCTCTACCTGGCTTTTGTGGCGGCTGAAATTTACTTTCTCTAATTTTCTGTATGGAGGTTTTTTCTCAGTTCTATGTATTGACTGGGGATAAGTGGATGCTATAATAGAATGAGGTTTATGGGGTTAATTTTTCAGCCATCTTTAATATAGGGTTACAGGGACGGTTTTTTATTTTCGACAAATTGTTGACAGATATTTGATAGTATGTTAAATAAATAAACTATTATGAGAATTACTAAAATTATTAAAGATTATATTATTAAAAAATCTTTGCCTAAAGGGGTTGTGCCGGAGGAACTTTTTGAGTTAAGTCAGTACTTTAGAAATTTTGGAGCAATAAAATTTGAACACAAAAAAGGGGATAATGGTTATCTTATTGTGGTTAGTAGCAATTTCCGATATGGTAGCATTATAGCTTCTGGCAAAAATCCTAAAGAATTGGAAAAAAATACTAGGGACGCTATACTCACAGCATTTGAGGTTCCTTCTGTTTATGCAAAAGAGGTAAATCTTCATCCGGTGGGTAAGTTTGAAAAAAGCCATGCCTTCGCGTAGTCAGTTGCCCGGCAATATTAGCAGGAAAAAATTTATTGAAGCATTAAGACAGCTTGGTTTTGGAATTAAAAACAAAGGCGGGGGAGGTGATTATAAGAAAGTAACATGGCCACCGACTCAAAAAATGGTAACTGTTCCAAGAAAACTAAGAAAAGATGTATTATATTATTTATTAAAAGAAATTAAAGGAATAACTAACGGACAGGTAATTTGGAAAGACATTGAAGGAAAACTATAATAAACCCATTCCTACGGAAGCCCCTTTTGGGGGCTTTTAAGTAAAATTTTATGAATGATACAAAAAGCAAAATACCGAGAGTAACTGCCAAATGAATAAAATAGATCAAGAGCCCGAGTTGTTTTAGTGTTAAAATTATATTCTCGAAGTTGAAATTTGCTTTTTCTAATTTTCTGTGCTAAATTGGTTTTGATGGAATATTTAATTATTCTACTTTTAGTTCTTGTTATTATCGGTCTTGGTCTGATGTTTTTTTTATTCTTTAAGAAAAAACCTGAAGAAAAAGATGGCCAGTCAATGTTAATGCTTCAACAGCAGATGAATCAATTGAGTCAGGTTTTGGATAATAAGCTGTCGGAATCGTCCAAGGCGATGCAGACTCAATTCGGCCAGAGCGCTAAGATTATTCAGAATGTGACAGAGAAATTAACTAAGCTGGATGATACTAATAAGCAGGTGGTTGGGTTTGCCGAGCAGTTGCAATCATTGGAAAATATTTTAACTAATCCAAAACAGCGCGGTATTTTAGGAGAATATTTTTTAGAAACAGTTTTAAAAAACGTCTTGCCCCCGGATTCTTACAAGATCCAATATTCTTTTAAAGACGGGACTATTGTTGACGCAGTGGTATTTATTGATAAACAGATTATTCCGATTGACTCCAAATTTTCACTGGAGAACTACAATAGGATTTTAGACAGTCAGAGTCCCGAAGAGAAAAAGAGGTATGAGGCCGCCTTTATAAACGATTTAAAGTTTAGGATTGACGAGACTTCAAAATATGTTAAACCAGAGGAAAAGACGATGGACTTTGCATTTATGTATATTCCTTCCGAAGCTGTTTATTACGATCTTTTAATCAATAAAGTCGGAGTAGTTACAGGCGATACTAATAATTTGGTCTCTTACGCAGGGAGAAAGAAAGTAATAATAGTTTCTCCAACTTCTTTTCTCGCTTATTTGCAAACCGTCCTGCAAGGGTTGAGAAGACAAAAGATTTCTGAGCAGGCCTTAGGGATAATAAAAGAGGTTGAGAGGCTCGGAAAGCATATGGGGGCATACAGTCAGTATATGCAAAAATTGGGAAATCACTTGACAACAACCGTCGGAAGTTATAATAAGGCTAGTAAGGAACTTAAAAAAATTGACAAAGACGTAGTTAAGATTACCGATGGAAGACCGCAAATAGAAATGGAGGAAGTAGAAAAACCAAAAATAGAATAACGAATAACGAATAATGGTTTA
>JAHIVA010000099.1 GCA_018816985.1 Patescibacteria group bacterium
GCAGATGAAATAGATGAAGTGGAAGAAGGATTCATGAAAGGATATGAAGAAGAAAGTAGCATGGCAGAGTGTGCAAATTGTAAGAAGATATTAACCGATGAAGTAGTGGAACAAGAATTAGATGGAGAACTACATAGATTCTGCTCAGAAGAATGCGCCGAAAAGTTCGAAAAGAAACACAATATCCCCAAATAATTTTTTCTTTTTTTTAAACCCGAAACTATTATAAAAGTACTTATTTACTCATTTTTAAAATGAAAATACTTGCAGCCGGAGATATACATGGAGATGCCGCATTAGCTAGAAGCTTAGCATCTAAAGCAAAAAAAGAAAAAGTAGATTTAGTCATACTTTGTGGAGATTTAACTTGGTTTGATGAACCAACAAAAGGAATCATAGCACCATTTAAGAAAAATAAACAAAAAGTATTAATTGTGCCAGGAAATCATGATAGTTTTGCAACAACAGATTTTTTAGCTGAATTCTATGGTATAAAAAACATTCACGGTTACTATGTAAAATACGAAGACATAGCAATTTTTGGTGCTGGAGGAACAAACGAAGTAGGGCCAAACTTTATTTCGGAAAGAGAAACTTTTAATGCATTAAAGAAAAGTTTTGAAAAGGCAAAAAAATCCAAAAAGACAATAATGGTGACTCATGAACATCCAGCAGGAACCAGCATGACTTTCGGAGGGGTAATCTCCGGAAGTAAAGCAGTAAAAAAAGCAATTGATCAATTCAAACCAGATTTTCTTCTTTGTTCACACGTACATGAAGCAGAAGGCATTGAAGAAAAAGTAGGAAAAACTAAAGTAATAAATGTTGGAAGAAAAGGAAAAATATTAGAAATTTAATTTTAGAAAGACTTTTAAATCCTTTTATCTAATATAGATTTAATGGAAACTAAAAATATAATTGTAACTGGAGTCATAGTTTGGTTACTTGGTCTTTTATTTTATATTTTGGAAGTTGAAATATTATTGGCATGGATGCCAATCTTTGGAACTTTAATCATTTTATTTGGAATCTATAAATTATTTGAAATAAAAAATAAAAAAAGGGAATACAACAAAAAATTATCCCTTATCGGTTTAGGAATTTTTATCATCTCCATTATAACTGAAATAACCGGTTCTTATTATACAGCACCCATAATGATTATAGGTTTATTACTTATAGTTTTTGGAGGAATAAAAAATACAAAATACCCCGCATGGATTAAATGGATATCTACTTTAATCTTAACATTCCTTACATCCGTGGGCATGTTTTTGCTATTTTGGGGTTTTAATACAGGATTTCAGTTCACTTTCTAATTTCCAAAACCTTTAAATAAATTTCTCTTGCCCTTGTTTTCTTATGGTAGAGCTTATAATAACGGAGAAGCCGGCAGCAGCACTCAAAATAGCAACTGCTCTTGCAGATACAAAACCAACAGCACATAAAGAAAAAGGAGTTTCTTATTACTCTTTAACACATAAAAAGAAAGAAATTCTAGTTGGTTGTGCAGTAGGTCACTTATTTTTATTAGACCAAACAAAAAGAGATGGTTGGACTTATCCTATTTTTGATATCTCATGGCAGCCAACATACAAGAAAAGCAAAAATTATGCTTACACAAAGAAATATTTAGATGTTCTTAAAAAACTTGCAAAAGAAGCAGATGAATTCACAGTGGCTTGCGATTATGATGCAGAAGGATCAGTTATTGGAATGAATTGTATTAGATTAATCTGTAAAAAAAAGGATGGAAAGAGAATGAAGTTTTCCACCTTAACAAAAGACGAATTAATTAAAAGTTATGAAAAAGCAAGTAAACATCTTGACTTCGATCAAATTGAAGCAGGAGAAACAAGACATTACTTAGATTATTATTGGGGAATTAACTTATCAAGAGCTTTAACATTATCAATTAAAAATACAACAAACTATTTTAAAATATTATCAATCGGTAGAGTTCAAGGGTCAACATTAAAATTAATAGTAGATAAAGAAAAAGAAATACAAGCTTTCAAACCAGAAACTTATTGGGAAATCTACTTGAATGGAGATTTAAACAAAAAGCCAATTCTAGCTAAACATAAAAAAGACAAATTCAAGAAAAAAATAGATGTAAATAAAGTTCTAAAAAACACAAAAGGAAAAGAAGCAAAAATTTCTGACATTACAAAAAAAGAATTCAATCAAGCACCCCCTGTACCATTTGATTTAACCTCCTTACAAATTGAAGCATATAGATGTTTAAAAACCTCTCCAAAAGAAACATTAAAATTAGGTCAAGAGCTTTATATTGCAGGAATAATTTCATACCCAAGAACTAGTTCTCAAAAACTTCCAAAATCATTAAATTATAAAAAATTAATTTCAGAAGTTTCAAAACAACCAACTTACAAAGAACTTTGTAATGAATTATTAAAATCAAGTTTAACTCCAAATGAAGGAAAGAAAAACGATCCAGCACATCCAGCGATACACCCAACAGGAGAAATGAAATCAGTTACTGGAAAAAAAGCACAATTATATGATTTAATTGTTAGAAGATTCTTGGCAACATTTTCTGTTCCTGCAAAGAGAGAAACAGTAACATTAGAAATTGATTGTAATATGCTTATACCGATGTATACCCGACATACAAATATTAAAATAGGAAATAGCTCAAGAAAGGAGACAAATGGCAAATGCGATAGCTTATTGGCGCAAGAAAAGAAAAATGAGTCAGCGAGAATTGGCTGGTTTATTAGGAATCCATAGACCAGTATTATCTCATATAGAGAACCCAAAAATACATACTGATCCAGACGAAGAAATGGCATTAAAAATCAGCAGAATTTTAGGAGTATTAGTAACAGACATTATAAGATTACCAAATGAGGAATAAATGAAAAATGGCTACATTAAATTGCATAGAAGTATTTTAGAGAATCCAATATCTAAAGATTCTGATTATGTGTGGTTATGGATTACTCTTTTACTAAAAGCTAACCATAAAGATAATAAAATTATATGGAACGGAAAATCAATTTTAATAAAAACGGGACAACTTA
>JAHIVA010000068.1 GCA_018816985.1 Patescibacteria group bacterium
AATCAACACTGAACCGAAGCGGACGTTCAACCAAAACCTTCGAATAACCAAGCGCCTCATTTGAGAATATTTTGGATTCTGCTGTTTCTTTAAAAAAAAGGAATAGGTCGCAGATTTTCTTTATATCATCTTCAGACAATTCGCAATTCTTCTTGCCGAGATTTTTGCGCAAAGGTTTAAACCATGCCGTCGCATCGATGAGCTGAACTTTGCCTTTACGTTCTGCTAATTTGCGATTTGTAAGCACCCAAATATAGGTCGCGATGCCTGTGTTGTAAAAAATATTTAACGGAAGGGCAATAATCGCTTCCAGCCAGTCGTTCTCAATAACCCATCTGCGTATGTTACTCTCACCCTGCCCCGCATCTCCCGTAAAAAGAGACGAGCCGTTATGAACCTCAGCGATCCGGCTTCCGAGCTTTGTATTATGCTTCATTTTGCATAGCTTATTTGCCAAAAACATAAGCTGGCCGTCACTTGACCGAGTAATAAGGCTAAACTCCGGATCTCCGGCATATTCAATAATGAAGCGAGGATCTTTGATATCCGATTTTCCACCCATACGATCCAGATCTGTTTTCCAGCTCTTGCCGTACGGAGGATTGGATAACATAAAATCAAATTCTCTGGTTGGAAATCCGTCCTGCGAAAGAGTAGAACCTAATTTAAAGTTTTCTGCCTCATCGCCCTCACCTTTAATCAGAAGGTCTGCCTTGGTGATAGCATAAGTTTCGGGATTAATCTCCTGCCCGAAAAGATGAATAGACACCTCTTTCTTATGTTGCTTTGAAAGCTCAACCAGAGATTCTTCCGCCACAGATAACATACCACCAGTCCCGCATGCACCGTCGTAGACTAAATATGTACCGGATTCAATTTTATCGGCAACCGGAAGAAATATTAATTTTGCCATAAGCTTTACAACATCTCGCGGGGTAAAATGCTCTCCGGCTTCCTCGTTATTCTCTTCATTAAAACGACGAATAAGCTCTTCGAAGATAGTCCCCATAGTATGATTATCAAGCGCCGGAAGCCTCACGCTACCGTCTTGATTGAAAACCGGATTCGGACTAAGGTTAATCGAATTTTCCAAAAACTTTTCAATCATATAACCTAAGATGTCCGCTTCGACCATCGTCACTATTTGGTTACGGAATTTAAACTTTTCAAGGATCTCTTGAACATTGGGAGAAAAACCATCCAAATAAGTTTCGAAATCTGACTTGAGTTGCTGTTGTTTGGCGCGGGCTTTTAAATCGTGGAGCGTAAATGGCGAGGTATTGTAAAACGCTTGCCCGGCGGCACTCCGAAGCGCGGCATCCTGATTTGTTATTTTCCTCTTATCAAGGCTCTCTTTCATTTTTATAACAGCCTGCTTGGTTGGCTCCAGAACTGCGTCGAGCCTGCGTATAACCGTCATAGGCAATATGACATCGCGGTATTTACCGCGGACATAAACATCACGAAGAATGTCATCTGCAATACCCCAGATGAAATTCGCTATCCAATTGAGATCACCATTCGCCATAATTTTCTCCTAAGTATTAATTGCTAATAATAAACCATATGCTAATATTTTTTATTTTTCTTCACGCCCCACGCCTCTATTTCGCTCTTGCGAAAACGCCATTGGCCGCCAAACTTAAAAGCAGGGATCCTTCCTTCCCGGCTTAAGCGTCTGATCGTATAGGGATGCAACTTCAATGCCTGCGCAACTTCTTCTACGGTATAAGTTTCCATTGGATTTTTCATGGTTTTTCCTTTGCAACAATATGTTACATATTATAACACAAAAACTTCCCCCATCAAACAAAATAATCCTACACAAATAAAAAACCTTCGCCAGCCATAATGACCAGTGAAGGTTCTTTTTTAAATACTAATATTATTTACTGCGCCTTGAAATAAATACTCACCAGCTCCGCGGCCAGCTTCACCTTAGCGCCGATATGCCAATCGGTGTTGCACTCCGGATCCAGCCGCGACTTGTAGTCGTAAATCGTGAAGACAAGACCGTTGATCCTGCCAACCCATTCCGCTTTGATTTTGCCGTCCGGTGACGCGCCAATCTGGGGCCCGCCAAACACCCGAACGATATCCTCATACCGCGTACCTTCCGGCAGGGTAAATATTCAGTAAACCACATCTAATTTTTTAACCACTCTGTCTTTTATTCTTCTACATCTTACCATAATTTTTTTTAAAAAACTATATTTTTCTTGTTACGCACCGACCTCTTTTATGCTAATATCTTTCTATGAATCAAAATAACATATTTCGGGGACGTCCATTCACTGACAGCGAGATAGAGCTAATAAGGAAGATGGCTAAAGAATACCATAATGAGTCTAGACGTAAAATCTCCAAAATGATTTGCGAGTTGATTAATTGGAGACA
>JAHIVA010000052.1 GCA_018816985.1 Patescibacteria group bacterium
ATTTAATTTTTATTTTCTCTATTTTTTCCCACGGAAGATTTTTTCTGCCGAAATGGCCATAAGTGGCAGTTTGTTTGTAAATCGGTTTACGCAAATTTAATTTTTCTATAATAGCCAGTGGCTTAAAGTCAAAATTCTGACGAACTATTCTAGATAAATCTTCCCCTTTTTCATTAATAGCTTCTATCATTAAAGGTTTTGCCATTCCGATAGCATAAGCGACAGAGACCAACACTTCTTTGCCATATCCGGTTGCTACCAGATTTTTTGCGACAAAACGTGCCATATAGGCGCCCGAACGATCTACTTTGGTGGCATCCTTGCCAGAAAAAGAACCGCCACCAATAGATATTTCTGGTCCATAATTGTCGATGATTAATTTTCTGCCCGAAAGCCCTGTGTCTGCATCAAAGCCACCTAAGGTCCATTCTCCGGCCGGGTTAATTAGATATTTATCAGCCTTAATTATTTTTTTGGTTAATTTTAAAAGCTTTTCATTTTTTGTATTTTGAAAACTAGCGACAACAGTTAGCACTTTGCCATTTTCTATCGTTACTTGCGTCTTGCCATCATATGGATAGACAGCAAATATTTTTTGGCACAAATTACGAGCTAGAACATATTCAAGAGGTAGATATTCAGGAGTTTCGTTTGTTGCATAACCTTTCATGATTCCTTGGTCTCCGGCTCCGCCTTTATCCACACCTTGTGCGATTTCTGGACTTTGTAAAACAATATTAATTATTATTTTGTAATTTGGTCCGACAATTTTTTTAACTAACTTTTCTATATTGGGATTACTTTTTGAAGTTACTTCGCCATTGATGGTTATTAAGTTATGGCCACCCATCACTTCAATTGCGGTTCGGCTTTTTTTGTCATTTTTCAAATAGGCGTCTAAAATACTATCAGCGATAAAGTCGCAGATTTTGTCCGAATGTTTTGGGCTTACAAATTCAGCTGTTTTTTTCATAAAATGAGTATAGCACTTGCTATGAAAAATTAAAATGTTATTATTGGGGCATGTTAGACAGAAAAAAAATTAAAGAAAAATTAGAAAAAGAAAGAGATGTTTTATTGGAGCAGATGAAAGATATGGGTAAGTTGAATAAAGAAACAGGGGAATGGGATGCCACTCCAGAAGAAATAGAATTTCCACAATCTGATGAAAATGATAAAGCTGATCGATTTGAAAATTTTGAAGCCAGAAGTTCCATGGTGAAAACTTTAGTACCGAGATTAGATAATATTTTAAGAGCGTTAAAAGGAGTAAATAGGGAGTCCTTTGGGAAATGCAAGGTTTGTGGAAAAGATATTGAGATGGCGCGCTTGGAAGCAAACCCAGCTGCCCAAACTTGCAAAAAGCATTTAGAAAGCTAAAAGAACTTTTTTTAAATTTAAATTATGAGTTTTTCAAGGGTATATTCAGCACAAGTTAATCTACTTAAGGGCTCTCTTGTGACTATTGAAGTAGATCTTTCCCGAGGACTGCATTCTTTTAACGTGGTTGGTTTGCCTGATAAAGCAGTAGATGAATCAAAAGACAGAGTAAGCGGAGCCATAAAAAATTCTGGTTTTCAGTCTCCAAAAGCAAAAAATCAAAAAATAATTGTTTCACTTTCACCAGCTGATTTAAAAAAAGAAGGACCCTTTTTTGATTTAGCTATTGCATTTGCTTATATGCTTGCCTCCGGAGATATTAAATTTAATTCGGAGAAAAAAATTTTTCTGGGAGAGCTGGGACTTGATGGAGCTTTACGGAGAATTCGTGGTGCCTTGCCATTAGCCCAAGAAGCCAGGAGGCTTGGTTTTGAGGAAATATATCTACCGAAAGAAAATGCGGCTGAAGCGGCATTGGTGGAAGGAATCAAAATTTTCGGAGCTGGCACTTTAAAAGAAGTGGTGGAACATCTTGATGAAAACAAAATTAAAATTAATCAATCTACCTCGATGCAAAACGGGAACTTAAATAATAAAAAGATTTCCCTTCAGCCTCAGACTAAAATAAATTATAAAAAAGAAATAATGCGTAGTGATTTTTCTGATATTCGAGGACAAGAAAGTGCCAAGCGGGGTTTGGAAATAGCTGCGGCTGGTGGACATAATATTGCGATGTATGGCCCTCCCGGGACGGGGAAAACAATGTTGGCTCGGGCTTTTTCCCAGCTATTGCCGAATTTAAATATTGAAGAGGTTTTGGAAATTACCGGTATTCATTCGGTTGCCGGAAATACAAATGGAGAGCTTGTTTGCCTTCCTCCATTTCGTGCTCCGCACCATACCGCGTCTTATGTTTCCATTATTGGCGGAGGAACTTATCCCAAACCCGGAGAAGTGACGCTTGCTCATCGCGGGGTTCTATTTTTAGATGAGTTTCCAGAATTTGAAAAAAGAGTGATTGAATCTTTACGCCAGCCGCTCGAAGATAACATCGTTTCAATTTCCCGCGCCAAAGGCTCGGCCGTTTTTCCTTCCAATTTTATTATCGTGGCGGCGATGAATCCTTGTCCTTGTGGAAATGCAGGGAATAAGCAAAAAGCGTGTATTTGCAAACCATCCGACTTAGATAGATATAAAAGAAAATTATCCGGACCGATTGTTGACCGCATTGATTTATGGGTCTCGG
>JAHIVA010000101.1 GCA_018816985.1 Patescibacteria group bacterium
CCTGACAAAATTGAAATCTAATCCGATGGCAGAATCAGGAAGTGGGCTAAAATATCAGAGGCAGGAAAATACTTAAGGGTTATCTTGCTCGACGACGGCGAAACGGTTCATAACGCATTCTTCGATAGATCATACAAGGAGGAATAAAACATGAAGGTGAAATATTTTTCTGATACGGATACTGCTTACGTCGAATTCACAGACAGTGAAGTTCATGAGACTAAAGAGATAAGTGAAAATATCTATATAGATGTTGATGGGAAAGGTAACATCGTTAGCATGACAATAGAACATGCAAAAGATAGTGCTGGGCTTTGGGAATTCTCATATCAAGAGATGTCTCGGCAAACCGCATAGAAATGCCGAACATCGGCTTTGAGAAGGATGATCATTCCGCTGCGCTTCATTCGCACCTCTCAAGCTGGGTGTTTTACGGTCGTTGAAAAGTTGTGCCAATGAATAATGACAAACTCGTAAAAAGTCGGAAAGCACCCGGGGATCGTGGTCCGTGTGGCAGGCTACTGTGCCTATTTCGATGATCTTCCGCACGAGGTAAAGCAGGAGATTGTCGACCGGACTCGCTGCAAAGTGTAGATTTCTACTGTTTCATTCTGCTACATTTCTTATTGGGATGGTTTGGAATCGTTTGATGACCGCATCACCCCGCGACGGATTTGTCATCGGAGGGCTGGACTCGGTGGTCGTAATCGACTATAATGGGAATGAGGGGATTGCTCTGAGGGCAAGATGAAACGTAGGAGGGAGAACATGGACCTAAAGATCTTGGAAAATATGCCACCCTGGGAATGGCCTCAAGGTACGGACAAGATGCTCTTGGGAATTCTTCGCGATGACCAAAGGGATGAATCCGATCGCCTGCTTGCGGCAGAGCTGGCCGGTGACTTTACGGTTATCAATGATGAACTCGCCGATGCATTGCTTTCCATCGTGCTCAGCGGTGAGGAATCGGAGGACCTCCGCGCAAGGGCGGTAATATCTCTGGGGCCGGCCTTAGAGACTGCCTATATGGACGAGTTCGAGGATCCCGAAGACGTGCCCATTTCTGAAGAAACATTTCACCGTATCCAGGAGACACTCGGCGAGCTCTACATGGATACCGATGTTCCCAAGGAGGTACGACGTCGGATACTGGAGGGCGCGGTGCGGGCTCCACAAGACTGGCACCAAGAGGCGATCCGTGACGCGTATTCCAGCGACGACGAGTCCTGGAGGCTCACCGCCGTCTTTGGCATGCGTTATATTCGAGGGTTCAATACCCAGATCCTGGAGGCGTTAGAAAACGAAAACGAGGACATTCACTATGAGGCGGTTTGCGCTGTGGGGAACTGGGAAGTGGATGCCGCCTGGTCGCACATTGCAGATCTCGCCACCACAGCGTCGACGGACAAATTGTTGCGGCTGGCGGCCATTGAGGCAGTGACCAGCATCCGTCCGCACGAAGCAGCAGAGATTCTCAGTGAACTGACCCAATCTGATGACGAAGACATTGTCGATGCGGCCTACGAGGCCATGGCTATGTCTGGGTGGTTTCCGGACGAGGATTACGATGACGATGACGAGGATGAGAAGGTCTTCCACTGAAAAAGGGTGGTATTCGCGGGCGCTTTAACGGCGAAGGCGAATCGACATATATTCCTGGTCATACCCGGCATTCAGGCCATGTTTTGTTCAGGCTTATGGTGCAGTCGTCCTGTTTGTATGAACAGAACGCCCGCAAGTAAAACATAGGAAACAGCCATCCAGCAATTGATATTATTCGGCGCGGTCCATGGCAAGTATGTCTCACCTGTAGGCAGGACCGAATGAATAAGCCCGAACAACGTCAGAGCCCCGCAGCAAAGGGCATATATGCCGGCCTGGCGTGGCTTGCGGTCAATGATTAACGCGACAATGCTTCCCCAGAGCATGGCGGTCAGAATAAACCCGTTGCTTAAGACCGTAAGAGACTGATGTAAGACCTGCAGCCTTAACGGAAGCCTGTCAGGAGTGATGGCCGCGAAGACCAAGAATTGCGTAAGTATTATCATAACAAGGTTTGCAATTACCGGTAAAAAACTGAAACTGACGGCAGGAGA
>JAHIVA010000135.1 GCA_018816985.1 Patescibacteria group bacterium
ACCAAATCCTACAGTAAATTGGTGTATGATGCAGTCAGTTAAAAACCATCCGCAAATCTATAATGGCGAAATCGTAGCCGGTTCTCTCCTTGTTCCGGAAAGCCGCAAAATTGCCCGCCTTCTTCTTAACGGAACCGATTCCGCAGCATGGCACCAAGCCATCATGGTAAACAATATTCTCCAAAAAAGAAGCCCTGTTTCTGCCGAGCGCCAGGCAAGATTAATTAAGCATCGTCTTGATCTCATGAAGCCGGAATTATGGAAAATGGTTGTGAAGGGATCATTCGATATGGCCGCCCAGGCTCTTCTGGCGGCTGCGATCAAGCACAGTCATTTACTTGGTGATTTTATGGATAGAATCATCTGTGAAAAATGGCGCACTTTCAAACAAAACGTCTCGTCAAAAGACTGGACAGAATTGTTAGAAATATGCGCTCAAATCGACCCAACGATTCTCGAATGGTCAGACAGCACTTTGTCTAAATTGAGGCAGGTTATTTTCAGGATTTTAGCTGAAGCTAAATATATCGATGGAACCAGGACCCTTAAATTATTACCGGTATCAATATTTCCTCAAGTTCGCCAATACTTAACAGAGAATAATGAAACGTATGTGCTGCGTTGCATGGAAGCAACCCAATAAATGCGAATGAATAATGGATACATTTAAAAGCCGGTTAAATAAAATTTTCGATCGCATCACTTCTGATGAACTTCTCCAAAACAAAGGCTTAAGCAAGGAGATCGGTTTTTACATATTCGATTATCCACCCGAAAAAGAACTGGTGATCAGGGATCACATCGAATTTATTCTCAATCAGCTTAAAAAAAAGAAACCCAACCTGCGGGTTATACAAATCAACCTGTTTCAATTGATTGTAGACTATTTAAAGAATCGCAAGCTTCTTGACCGGGTATTACAGATCCAGCAAACCAATGGCGACCAGGCCCTTTTAAAAGCGCTTAAAGGGCCTTTGGATGCAAAAAAATTTGCCAAAGTATTTGTCGAAGAAGCTGACCCGAAAAACCATGACCTCGTTATCCTGTCCGGTGTTGGAAATGCCTGGCCGCTTTTACGGAGTCATAATCTGCTCAACAACCTCCATTCCCTGATGGAAGGCACACCGCTGGTCATGTTTTATCCGGGTGTATATACCGGCCAGGATCTTCAACTGTTCGGTCGGCAAAAAGAAAAAAATTATTACCGGGCTTTTCAATTGATTAAATAACCAAAATTCATTGATTCAAATAAGGATAAAATAAAGATCGGCCGGATTATTAAAAAGGATGTCCATCATGAAAATTGGTAATATTTTTACAAAGGAAATTTCCCGGCCAATTAATGGCGTGGTCATGGCCGACCAGTTAACCGAATCCATTATCTGGCAGGAACTGGACGAGTATGTCGTTACCAAAGAATTGGATCAGCATTTCCGAAAATTTCTTAATCCCTATTTGTCGGCCATTGAGTTACCCCATGACCCGGTCATTACCGGGCGCATGGGCATCTGGGTTTCCGGGTTTTTCGGATCAGGAAAATCACATTTTATTAAGATCCTTTCCTATTTGATCGGTAACCGGATAGCTCATGACGCCAAAACCAAAACCGAAAAGAGAGCCATCGATTTTTTTGCGGACAAAATTAAAGATCCTATGCTTTTGGCTGATCTAAAAAGAATTGGCCAGCGCGATACGGATGTGATCCTTTTCAACATCGACAGCCGCGCTGATGCCAGCGAAGGACGATCCACAATCCTTTCTGTTTTCTGGCGTGTATTTAATGAAATGCAAGGCTTTTGCGCCCATTCACTCCAGCTTGCCGAAATAGAATACTACCTTGCAAAAAAAAACAAATTTGAAGAATTCCGACAGGCTTTTAATGACATTTACGGGTCACCCTGGGAACAAGAGCGAGACGCCTACTCGCTCCTAAAAAACGAAATCGTTGAAGCCCTGTCCAAGGTATTGGATAAAAGCAAACAGGCTACTGAGGAATGGTTCGAAAATATTGAAGCGCATTTCAATTTGACGG
>JAHIVA010000053.1 GCA_018816985.1 Patescibacteria group bacterium
AAAAAAACCTCCTATGCTTTAACTCGGGCACTAAAAAATCTAGTGGAAAGTGGCTGCGCTGAAATTCATAAATCAGAAAAAAAAAATTATGCCAAAATCACTGCTTATGGAAAAAATAGACTAAACAGCATGGTCCTAGAAGGAGAAGACGCATTAGTTCCTCAAACTTGGGATGGATTTTGGAGAATTATTATTCTTGATCTTCCAGAAGAAAGAAAAAGCGAACGTGAATCTCTACGCTACATCCTGAAAAAAGCTAACTTCACTTGTCTAAAAAATTCTATTTGGATTTCTCCTTACCCTTTTGAACATTTATTTACAAATATAAAAAAAGACTTAGGGCTAACAACAGAAATGATAATTATTGTCACACAATTTTTAGACGAAGAAACAAAAAAATTTTTGTTCGAAACTTTCGGAAAATAAAAACGATTCTATTTTGTTAATTCTTTATATTCATACACATTCACCCTTGCTGGACGCATCACCCGTTCTCCCAATTTGTAACCTTTTTGAATTACACATGCAATAGTGTATTCTTGTTCTTTTTTATCTGTTCCCACTACTTCTATGGACTGGTGAATATTCGGATCAAAAACCTCCCCTGCTTCTCCTATTGCCTTAACTCCATATTCTTCAAAAATACCATTCATTTGAGCATAAATATATTCCACTCCTTTTCGCCAATTATCGTCCACCTTCTCCCAAGACTCCTTGTTGGCAAAAGCCATATTAAAACTATCAATCACGGAAAGAAAACGGGTTAAAATCCGCTCCCGCATTGCTTCTGAAAAAGTGGCTTTCCGGTCGTCTTCTTGTTTACGATAATTAGCAAAATCTGCTCGCTCTTTTTGCCAGCCAGTTAAATATTCTTCTTTCTCGGCTTTACACGCCTTAAGTTCAGCCCTAAATTTCTTTAGAGTTTTCTTTAAATCCTCCTCCCCATCTTCATTAAATTCAAATTCAAGAACCTCTGCCTCATTTTCCCTTGGGTTTTCTTTTTTTATCTCCTCTTCGTCACTCATAATTTTATCTTAACACAAATTTTAACGTTTACTCCATTGAGGCGCCTTGCGGGCTTTCTTTAATCCGAACTTTCTGCGTTCTTTGGCTCTTGGGTCGCGTTTCAAATAACCCAGTATTTTTAAACCTCCACGCAAGGTGGCATCTGCTTTAATTAAGGCCCGAGCTAATCCGTGACGAATCGCTTCTGATTGAGAATGAATTCCACCGCCTTTTACGTGCACTTCTACACTCCATTTTGCAGAACCAACAGGCAAACCTTTAATCATCGGGTCTAAAATTAAGCGACGCTGATCTTCTGTTTTAAAATATTCTTTTGCTTCTTTGCCATTTACTATAAATTGAGCTTTAGTAGACGGAGAAATACGTACTCGAGCAGTAGAAGTTTTGCGTCTTCCCACTGTTTCTATATATTTTCCTTTTAATTTCTCTTGATTTATTTTTTTATCCATATAATTTTGCAAAATTATCTTCTCCCTAATTAATCCTCAATTTTAAAATTTTTCATCATAACTCTGCGTAATTTATTTCCAGGAAGCATTTGAAATGTTGCCAATCTAATTAATTCTTTAAGTCCTTTTTTTTCAACTGTTTCGGTTCCTTTTAAAATACGAAGTCCACCAGGAATACCCGAATATCTAGTATGATAAATTTCCTCTAATTTTTTTTCAGTAATACGAAGTTTTTTTGCATTGATTACTCTTACAGGAAAACCAGAATAAATATTTCGCTCAAAGGTCGCTTTAGTTTTACCCATTAAAGACATAGCCGCTTCGCTCGCCACTCTGCCAAGTGTTCTGCCCGTACTATCAATTATTTTTTCTTTTGTTTGTGTTTGAATATTTTTCATAAAAATTTTAAACAAATTCAATTATTGCCATTTGTGTACCATCCGACTTTCTAGCTCCTAATTTTAAAATTCTCGTATAACCACCTTTTTTATCAACATATTTTGGAACAATAACCTCAAAAAGCTTTTTAACTTCGAAACTACGGTTAGAAAGCTTGGCAATTATCAGTCTGCGAGTGGCCAAACTCTCTGTTTTCGCACGAGTGATAAGCTTCTCAATAAAAGGTCGCATTTCTTTTGCTTTTGGTAAAGTTGTTTTTATTTTTTCCCGCACAATCAAATTGAGCACTAGAGAATTTAGTAATGCTTTTTTTTGAGTCTTATCTCTTCCAAATTTTCTTTTGTTATTATGATGCCGCATATGAATTATTCTTTTAAGTTTAAACCAAACTTATTTAAAACTTTTTTAATTTCAGTAATACCTTTTTCTCCAATACCTTCAATTTCCAATAAATCTTCTCTTTTTTTTCGAGCAAGCCCCCCGAGAGTTCGAATATTAGCCGAAGTAAGCGCATTTAATGTTCTAGTGGAAAGATCTAAGCTATCAGTACGAGTTTTAAGAACATCAGCAAAATCACCCTCCTTTTTTTCGTTTTTTTCTTCACTATCTTCTTCTTTATCCAACTTTTTGTCTTCATTAATTACCGAACTAAGCTCTTCTTCTGGTTCTTTAAAATCAATAATTGCCTTCAATTGATTAATCATAATTTCAATAGAAGCCGAAAGAACTTCGCGAGCAGTAAGTGTTCCATCTGTTTCAATTGAAATTCTTAAACGATTATGGTTTGTCTTATCACCTACCCGCATATTTTCAACCTCATAGGCTACTCTACGAATCGGAGAAAAAATTGCATCAACCGCAATAGTACCAACATCAACTTTCTCTTTTTGAAAAACTTCTTTTGAAATAAAACCAAGACCTTTTTCAATTTTTATTTCTATATTCAAATTTATTTTACCAGTAACTTCTACTATGTGAAGTTCCGGATTTAAAATCTCCACTTGTCCGCCAGTTTTTATATCTGATGCCAAAACCTCTTTAGGGCCTTTAATAGAAAGAGTAACTGTTTGAGGTTCGTCGGAAAACATTTTAAAACGAATTTTCTTTAAATTTAAAATCATAACAATAACATCTTCTTTAATTCCATCCATGGTCTGAAATTCATGATTTACCCCACTAATCTTAACAGAAGTAATACTAGCACCCGAAAGAGAAGAAAGGATTATCCTTCTTAAACTATTGCCCAAGGTATGACCATAACCTGGATACAGACCATCTATTTCGAACACTCCTTTATTTCCTTCTTCCAAAACAACACGCGGCTTTGAAGGTATATTTATTTTATATTCAGACATAATTTTATAATTTTTCAACCATAGGCTGATCCGCCCTTGGCGGAAATTTTCTAATAATAATAACTTAACGACTGTAAAACTCTAAAACAGTATTAATATTAAGAAAGGTCTCGATATTTTTTGGTTTAGCTAAGATATGCCCTTCCATAGTATTTAAATCAAAAGATACCCAGTCAGGAGCGTTATAATCTTTTAGTCTATCTGCAAGATTTTGAAAGATTTTTTTAGTCTTACTTCCCTCGCGAATTTTTACGATGTCCCCAATTTTTACTTCATATGACGGAATAGTTACCCGATGATTATTTACAACAAAATGTCCATGGGAAACCATTTGTCTAGTGGCACGACGACTAGCACCCAAGCCCATCCTATAAACTATATTATCTAGACGAGATTCAAGTTTTTCGTAAAGTTTTTCAGCCGTCCCCACGCCCTTGATATTAGAAACTTTTTTAACATAATTGGAAAGCTGCCGTTCTGATATACCGTAAGAAAAACGTATTTTTTGCTTTTCAATAAGTTGCGCTCCGTATTCAGTAGGAGCCTTGGGACGTCTACCTCCTGGTAAAAATTTTGAAGAAGTAGCGGAAAATTTAGCAGTTTGACATTTATCATAGACTCCCGGACCCAACCTTCTGCAAATTTTAAATTTTGGTTTTGATATCATAAAATTTTTATACTCGTCTTGGCTTCTTAGCCTTAGGTCCGTTATGGGGCACTGGAGTCGCGTCCAAAACAGAAGTAATCTCAATGCCGTGAGCCATAAAAGCTCTGACGGCAGGTTCCCGTCCGGATCCAACCCCTAAAATAACTACATCAGCATCCTTAACACCAAGAACAGCTGCTTTACTGCCAATAATATCCCCTACCTTAGAAGCGGCAAAAGGAGTTCCCTTTTTTGCTCCCCTAAAACCCAAACTCCCTGCGCTTGACCAAAATAGAGCATTACCTAATTTGTCTGAAAAAAGAACTTTAGTATTATTAAAGGTAGCCTCAACATGTAAAATACCAGAACTAATTTTCTTTTTAGCTGTTTTTCCTGCCTGTCCGGTAGGCAGGGATGGAACTTTTTTAATTTCTTCCACCTCAACTTCTTCTTTATCCTCTTTTTTTGTTATTTTATCTTTTAACATTATTTTTATGTCTTACTTTCTTTTCTCTTGCCTGAAGCCATTGTTCTTCTAACATTACCTCTGATTGTTCGAGAATTTGTTTTAGTACGTTGTCCACGAACCGGCAATCTTTTAATATGACGGATACCTCGATAACTTTTTATATCTTTTAATCTTTTTATATTAGCAGCTGTTTCCCTTTTTAAATTTCCTTCAATTGAAATTTTTTCTATAATCGAACGAATATTATTTTCTTCATCGGGGGTTAAATCTTTAGCTTTTTTCCCGCAATCAATACTAGCTTTATTTAAAATTTTACGAGCAGACGAAATACCAATACCGTA
>JAHIVA010000136.1 GCA_018816985.1 Patescibacteria group bacterium
CTAAACGGCTTTTTGTCTGCAAACCCTGAACACGCAAACCGGTTTGCGTGTTCAGGGTTTGCAGACAAAAAGCCGTTTAGTTTAACGGTCAATGTGGACCCTGCGAGAATCGAACTCGCATCTCCTCGTTGCAAACGAGGTGTTTTACCATTGTACCAAGGGCCCGTGTTTTTTATTTTATTTCGAGGATTTTTACTTTAACACTTTTTTCTCCAAACGTAAAGGCTTTACCTTGTTTTTTCCCCATCAATTCTTTGCCTAATGGCGACTGATATGATAATTTATTTTTTAAAATGTCAGCTTCACCCGGCCCTACAATTTCATATTGTTCTTCTGAATCTGCAAACAAAATTTTTATATTAGAGCCAATTTGAACAATCTCTTCAGCAGTTTTCTCCTTAATTACTGCTTCATTAATTGCGCATTCTAATTGCTCTATCCTGCCTTTTATAAAAGACATCTTGTCTCTGGCATCATGATAAGCTGCGTTTTCTTTTAAGTCACCAAAAGCTGCAGCTTCTTTTATAAGCGCTCTTGTTTTTTTAACCTGATTTTCTTTGATATCCTTCAACTCCGCTTTAAGTTTTTCTAAACCTTGTTTTGTAAAATATTGAACCATTCTTCTTGTCATTCCCAACTTGATTGGGAATCCAGAGTCCGCACAAGAACCCGTGGATTCCCGCTTTCGCGAGAATGACACTGTGGCTTCAATTTACCATAAAATCTAAAAATTGCAAAAAAAGAGTCGCCATGCGATGCAAGACGACCTGAGTGCAGTATACTGGGTTCGAACCAGTGACCTCTATCTTGCACAGATAGCGCTCTCCCAATTGAGCTACGTCCCTGCTTAACCTAAAAAGAACAAAAATAGATCCCGTGACAAGCACGGGATAAGTGTTCGCTGTGGCTCCCTTAGTTTCTTAAAGATGTTTCGAATTAGAAAAGATTTCCAGCGACCTTTTCAAAACGCTTCAGAACAATTCGATATACTCATCGAACTGAGTTTATCGAATCAATCTGAGTCGACTACATTCCACTTTGGAAAATCCAAAATTTTAAAATAAATGATCCACGACCAGCTTCCGCTAGCCGTGCCTTGTTACGACTTAGTCCCTCTCATTGAGCCTACCTTAACCCCACAAAAGTGGAGCTTTGGGTATTCCCAACTCGCTTGACTTGACGGGCGGTGAGTACAAGACTCAGGAACGTATTCATCGCCGCGTAGCTGATCGGCGATTACTAGCGATTCCGGCTTCATGAGGTCGAATTGCAGACCTCAATCCGAACTGAGACCGGCTTTGATGCGTTTAATCTCCGCCTTACGGCTTGGAATTCGCATTGTACCGGCCATTGTACCACGTGTGCAGCCCAGGACATCAAAGGGCCATGCTGATTTGGCGTCATCCTCGCCTTCCTCCCAGTTATCCCGGGCAGTCCCTCGTGACACTTAAAACACGAGGCAAGGGTTGCGTTCGTTACCCGAATTAACGGTACGTCTCAAGACACGAACTGACGACCACATTATCTTCTATTACTAAAAGTGTGGACTATACCATACTCCATTATTCTTAATTACAAATCCCAAATAAATTCTAATTTCTAATTTTTATTTCCGCCTCTTGACAAGCACTATTGATTATGCTATGATATAAATGTAAGCTGAAACTTACTTCTGCTCGCAATTCCGCGGCAGAAAATGCTCTTTTAAGGAGATTGAAAATGTTGCCAGGATTCGAAAAAATTGTCGACGAGCATGTTGATAGGAGAGAGCAACAGCTCGCGCGGTGCGTTCCGGGCAAGTCCGTTTTGAACATCACGGTCAGGGCCACGGGGGAACACCTCTATGGAATTTATAAGAGGCACACCCAGGCGACCATCACCGTGGAAGTTCCGCGACTTGCTACTATCGGCAAGAATGTCGTTCTCTCTGCTCCAACGACTTGCACCGATGAAACCTTCTGTTTCGTCGACATCAAGATCAACTAGGGCTAAATCCGAAGC
>JAHIVA010000100.1 GCA_018816985.1 Patescibacteria group bacterium
AATTGGCTAATAATATCTTTAGTCTTATTAAATTTTGGATTGTCTAATTGGGTTGTTGTAGCGTTACTTATATATTTATTATTGAAATCCTTAATTTTTATTAAAGACATATTGAGTATAATGGATTTAATTGCCTTGGTTTTTGTAGGAATTGGTTTTTTTGCGGGATTTAATCATCTTTTACTTTTAAGTGGAGTTTATCTGATAAGTAAGGGTTTCTATAGTTTAGTCTAAACTGATTTATAGAATGCTATTGATGTTAAAATTATTGCCAAGATAAGTGCAAATACTATGGTGGCAAGTAGGGAAGTCACCTGCATTAGTAAAACAGTAGCTACTAAGAAAATAACTGTTCCAATGTAAAGGTATTTTGAAGCTGAAAATATTCTTGCACCATCTAATGTTGAAAAAGGAATTAATGCAAATAGTCCAATTGTGTAATTTATTATAATGAATTTTTCAAATCCTGGTAGATTAGCTGCTTTGAAGATTAATGCAACTAGAATGCTCATCAAAGGACCTGCTAGGCCAATTACTCCCATTTCGAAGTTTGTCAAATATTTGAATTTTTTCTTTGCTCTTAAAGCTGGAATTTCTTTCATTAAAGTACTTTCAGTTAAAGGTACATTCCAAAGTCCATTGCTAACGAATGAAAACAATAAAGGAATTATTATTCCAAAAGGCAAAGGGCCTCTTTTTCTTTGAATAAGCCATATTTTTCCTTGAACAGTCCATAATCTAAATTCAGATATAGCATAATTTTTAGCTGCAACTATTTTGTGCCCAAAGGTATGTAAAACTAGGGCTATGATGGCCATTACAAAATATCTTAACCAATTTTCTAATCCGGTTAAAGTATTGGGAGAGCCTACACCCCACTCTCTAAATGCAAAAATAAATCCTAAGAATATAGATGCAATTAAAATATGTTTTAACTCGATTTTACTGAATCCGATTTTTCATACCTCTTTATTTCTTTTAACATATCTTTTTCATGACCAGCTCCAACAATAGCTAGTATTTTCTCATCTTTATTATTTGAAATTAAGGTATATAAGTTTTTTGCCATTACCTTATCTCTGTCTTTTACAATAACTTTGTAGAAACTAGGATATCTTTCTTTAACTTGCTTTATTATTTTCTTAATAAAATCTTCCTTGGGTACTTTTGTTAAATCAATTGTTATTCGGTTTTCTTTAGTAAATCCTGCTTTGAATAAATCTGCTACAAATCTCCATTTTTCTTTCCTTGTTATTTCTTTTGATAGGTTTTTTAATGTGATGCTTATGTCTTGATCAATTAAAGCGATCTTGATTTTATGTTTTTTTGCTAGTTTAGCGGCTGTAACCATTTCTGAACCAGGAGTGATCCCTACTAATTTCCCAAGTTTTTTTTCTGCGTAGGCCCCTAATTGGTTGAATATGAATCCAATCATCCCAAATTGGAATGGATTTGCTACCCCCTTTGGTTTTTTAGAGGTTAAGGCTTGAAACCTCCTATAATCTAGCTCTAAAGCAATTATATCTGGCTTTATTTCTTCTATATTGTCCTTTACTTCTTGTATACTTTGGGCCGCTATATGGGAAGTCCCCAAAATAGATAGATTTTTGTATTTAATCATTGTAGAAAAGAAAAGTATATAAACTTAAAAGGATTTCTTTTTTTAACTCATATTCAAAGGAGGCTTTAAAAAATGCTTAAAACCAAAAAAATAAACGATGTTTTTGATATGGAAGTTTTTACAGATGATGGAAATTACTTCGGAGATGTAGAAGAGGCTGTTCTATCAACTAATAAGATTTTTGGTTGGAGAGTTAGAGCCACTAAAAGATCTTACTTAAATAAAGTTCTAGGTGGTGCTAAAGGGGTTATTGTGCCACACCAACTAGTAAAATCCATTGGAGATATAATGATTATTTCAAAAGCAGCTGTTCCAAGTTATGAAGATGAAAACGAGACATCTACTGCATCAACTATGAGGGAATAAACAATAAATTTATATACTTCTAATTCTTTAATTTTTATTATGACGTCACCATTGGTAAATGCTATAGAATTTTTAAAAGAATTTGGTTTCTTTGATGTTGTTTTACCATTCTTACTTGTTTTTTCAATAACCTTTGCAGTTTTAGAAAAGACCAGAATTTTGGGTGTTGAAAGTGATGGTAAGACTCCTAAAAAGCAAATAAATTCAATGGTAGCTTTTGTTATTGGTATGATTGTTGTTGCAACAAATAAGATTGTAACAATTCTTAATGAGGCAATACCAAATATTGTTTTGTTGTTAGTTATGATTGTATTATTTTTGATGTTAGCCGGTACTTTAGCTAAAAATGACAAAGATGGATTTAAATTAGATTCCAATTTACAAACAACTTTGGTTATAGTTAGTTTAATTTCAATTATTATTATTTTATTAACAACAATTAGCTTAGATAATGGAATGAGTGTGTGGGACACTTTTTGGGATTGGCTAATTGTCTCATGGAGTGGAACTATTTTTGCAAGTATTTTATTGGGTTTAGTTGTTATTGGGGCAATGTTTATGATTGTTAAACCTAGTTTTAAAGGAAATAAAGGAGATGATGATTAATGGCAAATGCATATGATTTTATTTACAGTTTTCAGGACGCAGGAATTTTTGATATAGTTTTACCGTTTTTACTTATTTTTGCAATTATTTTTGCAGTTTTAGAAAAAGGCAAAATTTTTGGTGAAAAGAAAAGCAACATAAATCTAGTAATTGCTTTAGTTATAGGTTTACTTGTTGTTATAAGAACAGATATTGTTAGTAAGATAAACACTTATTTGCCTAAGATGGCTTTAATTTATGTTATAGCAATTGGCCTTTTGATATTTTTTGGATTAATGTCT
>JAHIVA010000075.1 GCA_018816985.1 Patescibacteria group bacterium
ACGAAAGCTAGTTTCTGCAAACAGAGTAATACTTGGCAGATTGAATCAATTAAAAGATAAGGTTCAATTACACGATAAGAAAATAAGAACGATTTTTGAAATAATCCATAGGCCATTAGATGTAAAATTGCTATCTCCAGGAAAACCATTTTCCAATAAAAAAGCAATTAGGGATATTATTAGCTCTTGCAAAAAGCATATTTACTGGGTAGATAAATATTTTTCAAGAGTTGGGTTAGATTGGTTATCTGAATCACTCAATACCGGTAAAGTAAAAGACATAAGAATTTTGATGTCGTCAGAAAAAGTGGATAAAAAATTTCTATCTTTGTATAAAGATTTAAAGAAAGAACTCAAAAGTGATGGTGTAAGGTGTGGATTACGAGTTATATCTAATAATAAATTGAATGCTGATATCCATGACAGATGGATTATTTCAGAAAATCTATGCTATAACATGCCATCAACTGATACCATTGCTAGAGGACAATATAGTGAGGTAAAAAGAACAGCGAATTTTCCCCCATTTAAGGAATGGTGGGAGAAAAGCAAGGATATTTAGGGACAATGAAGAAAAATCGTAGAAAATCGAAAATCGTAGACGCTGTACGTATCTTACTAAAAACAAAAGAGTTACGTAACAAATATTTATACTTTCAAATTTTTGATCAAGAAAAAGAAAAGCTTTTTGCTAATTTAGAAATCCCTGCCGGCAATGCTGAATTTATTAAACGGCTTATTTGGCAAAACGACCGGTTGATGCCGCGTAGAGCAGGTAATATTAGGAAATAATTGTTTTGGAACTATAGAATTTTTAAGTAGTTCGGTACAGCGTCTATGATAATGATAATTCTTTTTGCGGGTACAAAAAGTCTTTATAATTTTGCCAAGGTCATCACTCAGGCATTTAACTTCTATTTCGACCATTGCTTTGGATTCTATGATAACTTCCAAAGATATCACGACTCTAAAAAAGCATACGAGCTTTTCGTAGATATAGGAGAAGAGCCGTTAACATCGATTACTAAAGGCGTCAAGAGGACTAAAATCCAGCAGGCTTTTAAAAATCCCGGGGATAAGATGCCTTTCCTCTTTGATTACGGTGACGGTTGGTACTTTGCAGTGGAATTAAAGGAAATAAAAAACGCCGAAAAGTGGGATTTAAAACCGGTAATATTGGAAAGTGTGGGGGAGGTACCTTTACAGTATCCGCCATGCGAGGATGAATTTGAGGAAAATGAAGCATAATATAGAGAAAAATAAATCACAATGCCAAAAGAATCAAAAGGTTACAAAAATATGCCAAAAAAAATCTATATCCGGACTTTCGGCTGGCCGATGGCCACGTTATAGTAGGACTATGGTGCAGATGGCCGAGGCGCTGGTAGGGTAGATTTCTCCCACCGTCATCCTGAACCCTAAAGGGGCGAAGGATCTCCTGTTCTATAACACCGAACACTTGTTCTATCCCATAGAACATCCGTTAGTTTGAATTCTATTGCACAGAATTTATAAATTTTATGCAATAGGCGTTCTAAACTGCATAAAATTTCAGGGGAGACGTGGCTTGTCACAAATAATGCATACTTTTTGTGACAAAATTGAATAGGTATTTATATCATAATAACTTGTAAATAAATCAGTTATGATGATATTAGGTCAAAGGATGGTTAGGCGGTTTTATCGAAAATGTCCACTGAGTCGAAATGTCCACTATCCGGTGGACATTTAATGTTCACTCAAGCCCCAATGTTCACTAATTAGTGAACATTTCCAGACCTTACATTGTTTTGGAATAAGATTTTTACGTTGACTCTTAGCAGATTTTGTGCTATAAGATGCAATATGTGCAAGCGATATAATCAAATCAATTACAGGAGTGACAAGCTATGGATATTATAAAAAAACTAGAGCTGTATCGTTTAGAAAATAAGATAACCCAGCAGGATTTGGCAGAAGAGCTGGGTGTTGCTTTTTCAACCGTCAGCAGATGGTTTAATGGAAAAACAATCCCGAGCAAGATCCAGCAATATCATGTTGAAAAATATTTGAGCAAAAGGGCAGGTAAACTTTTCAGTAAAGCAATCAAAGGGGTTAAATAAGATGAAATATAAAATATTTGTAAGTGGTGTACAAAAAGAACTCAAAGCCGAGCGTCTGGCACTACGAGACTATATCCATGGCGATCCTCTGCTGAGGCAATTCTTTGAGGTGTTCTTGTTCGAAGCTTTACCCGCCAGTGACCGCCGCGCGGATGATGTTTATTTAGAAGAGGTAAAGACCAGCGAGATATACCTTGGATTATTCGGAAATAATTATGGTCCCGAAGACGGCAAAGGGCAATCACCAACTCACGGGGAATTTCTTTTAGCGACTGAACTCGGAAAGCCTCGGTTGATTTTTATCAAAGGCGACAATGATTCAGGGCGGCATCCCAAAATGCGTGATTTAATCCGATCAGCTGGCGAACAGTTAATTCGGCGTCGTTTCAATACACAGCCGGAATTGTACGCGGCTGTTTACGCGAGCTTGGTAAATCATCTTCTTTCAACCGGCAGGATTGTTACGGGCCCTTTTGATGCGACGGTATGCCGCAACGCAGAGTTATCGGATATTTCAGAAGACAAGATCCGCTGGTTCCTTGCCGAAGCTCGTAATTCTCGTGATTATGCGTTATCAGAAAAGACCCCCGTTAAGGACGTCTTAACACATCTAGATTTGCTTGATAAAGGGAAGCCAAACCATGCGGCGGTCTTATTATTCGGGACTAAGCCTCAGCGATTTCTTATCACTTCAGAAGCAAAATGCATGCATTTTCATGGCATACGAAAACTAAAACCGATCCCATCGTATCAGATTTATAAAGGGACGGTTTTTGACATGGTAGATCAATCGGTTGATTTCGTGATGTCAAAACTGAACCGGTTTGTCGGCACCCGCAAGCATGGCCCGCAAGCCCCTGTTGAATATGACATTCCGAAGGAAGTAGTTACGGAAGGCATTGTTAATGCCGTTGCCCATCGTGATTACACAAGCAATGCCAGCGTAGAAATAATGCTTTTTTCGGATCGCCTTGAGATATGGAATCCCGGGACATTACCGCCATCGCTGACAATTGAGAGCTTAGCAAGGCCTCATTCGTCTCAACCCGGAAATCCGTTGATTGCCGAACCGCTGTTTTTGACGAAGTACATCGAAAAGGCCGGAACTGGTACGGTCGATATTTTTGATAATTGTCGGAAATCTGGCTTGAGGTTGCCTGTGTTTCGCTTAGAAAACGGCTTCTTTATTTTAACAGTATGGCGTAAAAAGACCGGGCAGTTAAAGCCAGTCACAGGGGCCGAGTCAGGGGCCGAGTCAGGGGCCGAGTCGGTTATAATGGCATTAAAGGATAAGCCTCTTTCTATGTCTGAGATATCTGTGAAAGTTGGCAGAAAACAGGTTACAGGGGCTCTGAAGCGGTTGATTCAGGATCTGTTAGCTAAAAAACTTG
>JAHIVA010000054.1 GCA_018816985.1 Patescibacteria group bacterium
ACCGCACTTTGATTTTGGATTTCAAAAATGCCTTCAAAATTGCGGAAAAATACCATGCCGAGGCGCTTTGCGCCGAGGCAAATTCTTTCAATTTCGCTGAATGTAAAACTTGGCGGTGTGCTTTCGAAAAAATTCGAACAGATTTTGCCCAAAATTTGTAGGGCGGGCGGAATTCCCCCCAGACCCCCCTTCCGCCCGCCCGCAGAAGCGACCCTTTCGGATTGGACGATTTCAATTTTTTCTTTGGCGGCAAATTCTTTTTATTCTATTTTTCCGATAATAACCACATAATTCTTGCCGTATTTCTTGGCGCACTTGGGACAAGTGGTGTACCACATATATGTTTTTTTGACCGAAATGCCTTTGTCTTTGGCATAATCTTCAAAATTTTTCATCCAAACTCCGGTTTCTTTAAAATTACCTTCATAAACTTTGCTGAAAAATTTTCCAGAAAACGCAGTGTTTTCAATACCGGGAATTTCTTTATCCACCGCCAAATAAATATCCATATTCCATTTTGAAGTATGGTCAGAAAGTCCCATGTTATCTTCAAATTTCGCTCCAGCTTCTCGCACTATTGCATCAAGTTTTTTCATGACTGAACCAAAATTGATTGGAATATAAAACAGGGAAAATACCTTGCTTTTGATAAATTTTTTGTTATTCCACTCTAAAACTTTTTCATCCCAAAGCGCGGGATTAAATTCTGGACAACATTCTTGATTTTGATTATTCATATTTTTTAAATTTATAAATTTTTTTATTTTACCAATGGCAGTGTATCCGACCAATCAATTAATTTTTTGCAGTACTCGAAACTTCCAAAGTCTCCCTCTTTTTGGGCGATAAAATTTTCACACCTTGTACGCTCATTTTTGACTGCTGATTGCAGGGTGTCGTATCTTTGCGCCTGTTCTATGACCGCTTCCGCCTCAACACGCAACGTGTTCGTTTTCTGGCGCCACCAGTAACCATACGCTCCCGCGCCAAGCAAGATGACTAAAAGTACAGCATAAATTTTCCACTTAAGCGATGTCTTCTTCGGTTCACTCCCAGTATTAATTTGTTGTTGATTGTTCATAAGTTTATTCCTTAATTTAATATTAAATTTAATTTTTCTCTTTTTCAATCGCTTTCAACGCCTTAACATAAACATTCTTCACGCCGTTGTTCTGCTCTTTTTTAATAATCTTCTCAAAAATCGGCACAAGCTGTTTTCTGGTCTTAGGATTATATTTAGCGATTTCCGCAAGGGCGAAAGCCGCGCACCACTTGATAACTGTTGTATTTATTTTATCATCGGTTGTATTTTTCAGTAAATTCGGAATCGCTTTGGCAACTTTGCCGGGATAATCTTTGGCCATATTGCCAATGGCTTCCGGCGCGCCCCATTTCACTCTGGGCAATTCAAAATTTACATATTCAATCAGCGTATCAATGTAGGGCGCAAGAAGCGCTGGCTTCTGGGCGGAAACATGCTTCATCACATCAGCGCAAGCGCCTTTGTCCGTATCTTTGGCCGATTCAAAAAAAGCCATAAATTCCTTAATCGGAATTTTGCCGGAAACAACCGCTTCCACCAGCTTGGCCTGCTTTTCTTTGGGCTTGATTTTTGATTTTAGGATTTCTTCGATTTTGGTCATAATTTTTCAATTCGTTTTTTTGCCATATCAACATATTTTTTACTTCTCTCAATACCAATCCAATTTCGTCCTAATTTTTTGGCAACAAAAGCAGTTGTTCCGCTACCTAAAAATGGATCCAAAACAGTATCGCCTTTATTTGATGAGGCAATAATTATTCTTTTTAGCATTTCCTCTGGCTTTTGTGTTGGATGCAAAGCCCGCCCGTTCTTTCCTCTTAATCTTTCTTTCCCTTGGACCAAAGGAAGCGACCAAACATCCCTCATTTGTTTTACTGAACCGTCTTTTTGTTTTTCAGGGTTTACCTTCTTTAATTCTTCATAATTAAAAATCCAATTTTTACCCTTTACTGCCCAAACAACAAATTCCGTGGAGTGTGTAAAAACTCTTTTTGTCATATTTGGCATGGCATTTGTCTTTTGCCAAACAATGACATTGTTAATCTTAAAATCCAGTTGTTTGAGAACAATCATCACCTCTGCAAGATTGTGATAAGTGCAAGAAATATAAATTGAGCCATTATCTCTCAAAACTTTATGGCAAGCTCCAATCCATTTGCGAGTAAACTGTAAATATTCGGGAGCAGTCATTTTGTCCCATTTCTCGTTTACCATATACCAATCCCCGCCAGTTTTATTGCCCTGCCATTTCAAGCCATTGCCCGAAAGGTTGTAAGGTGGATCGGCAAAAATCAATTCAACTGACTTTTCGTCAATTTTTTCATTTAATATCTTTATGCAATCGCCTGTATAAATAGTGTTAGTTTTCATAATTATTGCCTTACTAAAATTGATTTTTGCCATGAAGTAATTGCATCCGGTATTTGTTCAATCCATTCTTCGGAATGGGCTACATGATTTGTTAAACTCAAAATATGTTCGTACAAATTCAAAAGCTCGTCATGAGTAAATCTCTTACCTTGTTTTTTAATTTCCAAAAGACTCTCCAATAATCTGATAAATTGAGAAATAGACAAAGGAACAATCCTTTGAGTTGCGCCTTTATAACCGTATTTTATGGCCATCCAAAATGTTTCAATGGTATCTTGGTGAAGTCGCGGAGCGATAAAAAGGCAGTAAGCGGATTTTCCTGCGTGCGTTTCTTCAAATTCGCGAACATGACGCATAACGGGCTGACCCTCGTTATACCATTGAGACCGATCTGTTAGCATTGTAACTTCGCACACCGAATTGAATTTGTCATAGAAGCATTCAATATCTGGTTTGTTGGCGGGAGCGGTAAATGTGGGTTCGTTGTCATCTCCTACGGGATAGTTGGGTTTTATTTCAAGAGCATCGTTCAGTGCATTAAGCGCAAGGGCAGATAATTTCTCAAGTTCAATACTTTTCTTGTTGTCGGACTGATGTATATTTTTGAGTGCGTCAATATATTCTTGAATTTTTGATGTGTCTTGGGATTCAAAATGTGTTTCCAGTTCTTGCAATTTGCGCCTATACGCTCGCAACTCCTCGATGTATTGCTTTAACTTTTCTGTGTCCAGTTTTTCTATGTTTTTAAATAGGATAGCGGGCGTTTTTTCTACCTTCGATTCCAAGTCTCTGATATAGTTCTGAACATCGTTATTGAGGCTAATAGCTATCTTTTCTAATTCTTCTTTTGTTTCCCACGGTAATACCGGCTGTTTGAGGTCAGCAAGATATTCTATGTATTGATCGGTATTTTCAAATTCCAAAGGAGCGGCATTGTCGGTTGCGAGTAATTTTTTCAATTCAATTGCTCGCCTCGGCTCTAAATCAACATAAAATCCACCACCCCTAATATGCAGAAATCTTGTTAATCTGAAATATCTAATGGTGTTATCGCCATAATCTTTTAGATTCTTTAAAAGTTTTTCTATTTCTCTACTTTTACTCGTTTTCAAAAATGATTTTGCAAATTTTTTCCTGAAAGCATCTCTGAATATCTTTTTGCTCTTATCGTCTTTTTGAGAACGAATACCTGTGCGGTATTCAATCAACTTTTTTGCCTGTTGTTTAATATTTTTATAATCAATAAGGGTTGGAGCAAATAAGGAAAATTCATCCTTGCTTATTCCAACGGGTTCATTCCCAGTTTTGGTCCAAAGTTTATTCACTTCATTAATCAAGTGTAAACTTCCAATAAATGGCTTAATATTAAAGCCGTCATTTTCTGAGAATGTCCTGCTTGCGGGATTGGGTAATTGCCATTTCAAAAAGTGAATGAAAAATAATTTTCCCAAGTCATAATCTTTTGAAAGAAAATATTTGCCTAGGGGTGTAATTTTTACACTCTCTGCCGAATTTTTTGCAACGCACAATCCCATTTTGTTCATGGGCGCAACAGAATTTCTGCCACGCATTGCAGGGTCTTCATAATTTTGGGCATTAAAAATTTCTTTTGCCACAGCAAAAGGCATTTCTTTTTCAATATCATCAAAATACTCTTCCTGCTTCTTGGTTAAATCGGTTGGTTTGTAGAGCTTATTTTGAATCAGAAAAATTTGATATTTTATTTGATTCTCTGAATTAAACAGTTGTCCTTCTAATTGCTTAAGAACACCAAGAAAATCCCGTAATCTTTCGGGGTTTCTAACAGTTGTTGAAATTGACCAAGGTTTTTTCATAACTATTTTGTGACTTTACAATAAAAAACTCTCTCGGAGTGTCCGTTTGTGTCGCTTTTACCCGTTGTAAAAGCTTTGTAATCTCGTTCAAAAATATCTACATCACCGCGAGATTTTAAAATATTGATTATTTGCTCATCATTAATTCTGGCGTTGGATCTCCCGTCTTTAGATTCGCCAGTATTGTTGTAGGACAACAATATATGTTTGCAGTTTGCGTTTGTAATTAAATCAGAGAATGTTTTGGTTGCGGACTGTAAGCAGTAATCGCTTTTGATATGAGAGCGATCCATTTTTTTCGCTATGCCATGAACAATCGGTTTTTCCCAAGTAGCAAGATTTTCTAAAAGATGATACGCATCTGAGTACTGGCGCGAATTGTAAGGCGGATCAATGTATAAAACATCACAATTTATTTTTCTGATAAGCTGGTTGGCATCTTCCTTGTATATTTCATTACTTACATTGTTTTCTGGCTCAAAGTCAGGCACTAAAAGCCGTAAAGGTTGTACTGTGTCTAATTTTTTACGGAAAGCGTCGTAATGTCCTACAGTATTGGCCACTTTATCCACCGCATAAAGCAATGAAGCAATTAAAACCGCTTTTTCGTCTTCATTATTACTTAATTCATTTATCTTTTCTCTAATTGCACCAATTTTTCTTGCATTTTCTAGGGTGAAGTAGGTATTGCCAAAGTTTTTTGAAAAATAATTGTCATCTGTTGCTTTTAGTTCATTAAGTAAATTTATTTTGTGTTCTATCTCCTCAAGGTCTATTTTTGAGGTTCCTAAAAATGCTTTAAGCGGTATAAAATTACTGGATAAAAAATCATTTGCAATTACTTTGATATTTTTTTCGTTAAATCGTTCAGCAACAACTCCCGTTCCCGCAAAAATATCGCAAAAAATACTAAAGCCGTTGCATTTTTCGTTTACAATATCCTCAATAAATCCAAGTAATTTGTATTTATTTCCTAAGTAGCGTCTATTTTGCAATTGAAAGCGACCCGCCTTTGCTCTGCTTTCAGGATAAAAATATACTTTGTGTATTTTTTTTATTGTCGGAGTATAAGTTTGCTGTTCGGTTTCAAGTAGATCAAAGAGTGAATGCTGTACTCCGTCAGACACATAATGCGTGATTTCTTTTTGTGATGACTGAAAAACGCTGTGTATGTCTTTTTCGCTAACAATAATAAAGTCAATAACGTTCACCCCCATAATTTTGCCAGCCTCAAGAATTTTATTGATTACCTCAATATCTTGTTTGCTCGGCTCAACATCGCCGGACGGATGATTATGTAAAAGCACCACTCCTGCTGCTCTTAATTCAACGGCGGGGCCAAATATTTCTCGCGGATGAATCAAACTTTTATCAAGTGTTCCGATTGAAATAATTTCTTTTTTTAGCAAAGCATTTCGGGCATTCAGATAAAGACAAACTAAGTATTCCTTTTTCTTGTCTCTAATTTCAGAAGTTAGTGAAACGGCGTCTTGTGCGGACAAAACAATATTGTCTTTTGGTCCAAGTTCTTCATAAAATCTTTTTATCAAAGCAAGAGCCGAAACAATTTGTAATGCTTTTGCTTTTCCTATTCCAGGAATTTCCAAAAGATCATCAACAGTAATATCTAAAAATTTATTACTAAATTTTCTGATGATTTGCTCGGAAAGTTGCTTGACATTCTTACCCTTGATTCCACTGCCAAGCAAAATCGCTAAAAGTTCGCTTTTTGAAAGCGCATCTGGTCCTTTTTCTAAAAACCTTTCTCTTGGCCTATCGATTTTTGGAATATCTTTTAATTTTATCATATTTTTATTTGTTGTAGGCATAACTTTGCTTAATCAGCGCAAAAACAGCTTCAAGGTTGTCCATATTCTCAAATTTCACCTCATAATCACCGTTACCCCAATGTCCAATATGTTTCGGCTTTGTTAAATCTCGAGCTAAACTCTGTGGATCATTTAGCTGACCACTTTTTACATTGAGATATATTTTTACTCCTGACTGCTGAAGGTGCACATCGGTAAAGTTTGTTGACGTTTTATAAGCGATATATTTTGCTTTTGCTTCCTCAATTATGTTTTCATCCAGTGACATTATTTTTTCTCGTAAAGCTTGAAATAAATTTACTGCTTGTTTATTAAAACCAGCCAAATGATCATCGATGGAGTAAATTTTTTGTAGCCGTTCTGTTTTTTCTTTACCTTGTTTTGCTTTCCTTATAATGCCAGAGGTGGAAATTCTAATTTTTTGATAATTTTCCGGCTCAACATATAAAATATTTTCGTCATAAATACGATAACGTAAAAGTTCAACTTTGATTGGTAAAATGTCTGCCGTATCAAGATCAAACTTGTTATAACTTTCGGCAATACAGATAACGCGAGGCGAATCCCAGTCAATCTCAATATCTACTTTTTTATTTTGACACAAAACCTCAAAATCGGCCTTATGATCAAGAAGCCAGCGCAAATATGAAAGACCTTGATTAATAACGTTATCGTTTTGATTTTTCTTGTATTCAATAATACAAGGCGATCCGTTTCTATCTATGCCGAGAGTATCAATTCTACCACCGAAACTTGTTGAATATTCGTGAGCAAGAAAAACAATATTTAAAATTTCATCTAAATTTACCTCAAAAAGCTCTTGAAGATTTCGCTCTAAATCAAGATCGTGAGCAACCAACTTTTTTACTGCTGAATTGTTGATTTTAAATAATGCCATAGTATTATTTCATTAAATCGTCGAGACTAACACTCAAACCTTTGGCTATTTTCATCACCGTTTGAATTGAGGGTTTAGTTATTACATTCGTCTCAATTTTGGTTAGCGTTGTATAGGGAAGATCGGATTTTCTCGCCAGTTCGTCCTGCGTTAATCCTTGCTTATTCCTAAGCTGTTTTATCTTATCCCCAATGGTTTCATTATTGTTTTGACTTTTCATAGTTTCCTAAGTATGATAGTATTAGTATGGGTGCTTATTTAACCCTTCATAAATATACTAACAAATTTTATGAAATCAATCAAATTAAAAAATGAGGGAAGCCTGCTTTTGGCCAAA
>JAHIVA010000055.1 GCA_018816985.1 Patescibacteria group bacterium
CGAGTCTCCCTCCCGGCACAGAGAACAAACAAATTTATTTTAGTTATTTTTTTTACTACTAAGCGCCATGATTATTTTGATAACCGTATCAGGATTCAGCGACATACTCTCGATTCCTTCATCTACAAGGAATTGCGCGAATTCTGGATAATCCGAAGGTGCCTGTCCGCAAATACCGACATACTTTCCTTTTTCTTTACATTTGTGAATAATTTCAGCTACTAATTTTTTAACCGCTCCGTTATTTTCATTAGCAATGTGAGTGACTATACCAGAATCCCGATCAAGCCCTAAAGTAAGCTGAGCCAAATCATTAGAACCGATAGACATACCATCGAAAATTTCCAAAAATTCATCCGCGAGAAGAATATTGGAAGGTATTTCACACATAACATAAACTTTCAAACTTTGATCTTTGACGCGATCCAAGCCATATTCTTTCATTACTTCCAATACCTGTTTCCCCTCTTCAGGTGTTCGACAAAATGGAATCATCGGGACAACATTTGAGAGACCCATATCTTCTCGCACAATTTTCATTGCTTTGCATTCAAGACCAAAAGCTTCCTTAAACTTTGGATCATAATAACGGGATGCCCCACGCCAGCCTAACATCGGATTTTCTTCATGAGGTTCATACATCTGCCCACCCAATAATGTCTGATATTCATTAGTCTTAAAATCTGAAAAACGGATAATCACCTTATTTGGATAAAACGTGGCCCCAATCTTAGCAATACCTAATGCTAAATTATCTACATAAAATTGTGTTTTATCTTTATAAAGAGGTGCCAGCTTGTCAATTTTCTTGAGCACTTTTTGTATTTCAATATTCTTTTTCCCTTGTTTTAATTTTTCATAATTAATCAGGATATTCGGATGAACACCAATATGAGAAGCAATAATGAATTCTAGTCTTCCTAAGCCGACTCCTTGTGCAGGCAAATTATAATTTTTAAATGCTTCATCTGGAGAACCAATGTTCACCATAATTTTAGTTGCCACTTTGGGTATTTTATCTAAGCGATGTTCAACTATTTTAAATTGAATTATCCCCTCATAGACATTACCAACTTGTCCTCCTGATGAATCCACGGTTACCTCCTGTCCGTTTTTTAGTAATTTAGTCGCATTATTTGACCCAACAATACAAGGGATACCCAACTCACGTGACACAATAGCAGCATGAGATGTCCGTCCTCCTTTATCTGTCACTATTGCACTGGCAATTTTCATAATTGGCTCCCAGTCTGGATCGGTAATTTCTGTTACCAAGACTTCCCCTTTTTTAAATTCATTAATATTTTTTGCATTGCGTAAAATACGAACTTTTCCACTGCCGATTTTCGAACCAACGGCAATCCCATCAAGTAGCACCTTGCCTTTTTTCTGTAACTGATATTCTTTTAACACATTTTTATCTTCCCCTGAGACAACTGTTTCTGGACGTGCTTGAACGATAAAAAGTTCACCTGTTTTTCCGTCCTTGGCCCACTCAATATCCATCGGCTGATAACGACCGTGCTTTTTTGAAAAATATTTTTCTATTTGCAGGCACCACTTTGCTAGTTTTATAGCTTCTTCATTAGTAATACAAAATTTTTGCTGATCAAACAATGAAACCTTTTCTTCTTTAGTCCCATTTTTTGCATAAACAAGTTTGATATTTTTCTTACCAATATTTTTACCAATAATAGGATTTTTGGCGCCATTCTCTAGGGTTGTTTTGAAAACTATAAATTCATCGGGAATAACTTTTCCCTGCACAATAAATTCCCCTAAGCCATAAATGCCATTTATTAAAATAACTTTATCAAAACCAGTCTCGGTATCAATCGTAAAGGCCACTCCAGAAACAGCCAAATCGGAACGTACCATCCGTTGTACCCCAACAGAAAGTGCAGCATCAAAATGAGAAAATCCCTTATCGGCACGATAGGAGATAGCTCGATCCGTAAAAAGTGAAGCAATACATTTTTTAATTGCAATGAGCACGTTTTCTATACCATACACATTAAGATAAGTCTCTTGCTGTCCAGCAAAAGAAGCTCCTGGAAGATCTTCGGCTGTGGCTGAGGAACGGACAGCCACATCACTATTCTCTCCATATTTTTTTCCTAATTCCGCATATGATTTTGCAATTATTTCTTGTAAATCTTGTGGCAAAACAGCTTTTAAAATAGCTTCGCGAACCTTTTTGCCACGAACTTGTAAATTGCGAATATCTTTAGTATTAAGATCTGCTAAAATTTCTTTTATTTTTTCATCTAATCCTGTATTTTTTAAAAAATGCCGATAAGCGTCAGCGGTCAGGGCAAAACCATCCGGCACATTTACCCCAAGAGGCACAAGATTGGAATACATTTCTCCTAATGCAGCATTTTTCCCCCCCACGACAGGAACATCGGCAATACCTACTTCACTATACCATTTCACAAAATTCTGATTTTCTTCTTTATTTTTTCCTTCTACCATAAAATAATTTTAAACTTATATTAATAAATTGGTAATCTTAATTAGTCTTTCATATTTTACCATTCTTTCGATTTTTGTGGGAGCCCCGGCTTTCAAACCAAAACAATTAAAAGCATAAGCCAAGTCCGCGATAAAATCATCATTTGTTTCTTCTCCTCGGTGGCTGATAATTAGCTCAATATTATTTTCACGGGCTAATTTCATTGTCTCTAATGTTTCAGTTAAAGTACCAATTTGGTTTGGCTTAATAATCATCGCATTGATGCTTCTATATTCTATCGCTTTCTGCAATAGTTCTTTATTAGATACAGTTAAATCATCCCCCACTACTAATAAATTTGGATTTTTATTTTTTAATTCTGAGAAACTGCTAAAATCTTCTTCGGCAAAAGGGTCTTCGATGGAAAGTAAATTAAATTCTTTAATCAGAGAATTAAAAATATTTAGTAACTCTTCTTTTGTGATATTTTTTTCATCAACTTTATATAAATCATTTTTAAAAAAAGAAGAGGCTGCCACATCTAGAGACAATCTAACCTTTCCTTCTAAATTATTATCTTTAATTGCTTTGGTTAAAAATTCTAATGGTTTTTTTATATTATTTAATTTAGGTGCAAAACCTCCTTCAAATCCCAAAATAAGCGATTCTTCTCCCAATTTTTCTTTTATTATTTCTTTTAAAGAGTTTTGTATTTTAATTCCCATCAAGACTGCCTCATTGATATTTTCCGTGTCAGTCACGACGAGATATTCTTGAAAGGCTATATTATTTTCCGTATGTTTACCCCCTTCCAGTAAATTCATAAAAAGATAAGGCGCCTTGCGGGATGGTTTTATTTCCATCAATGTTCGCAAATGTTCGTACACTTCAATTCCAGAAACTTTGGCTGCAGCTTTCGCGCAAGCGATACTAACTCCAATCATTGAATTACCACCCAGGTTGTCTTTATTGGAAGTGCCATCTAGTTCAATCATAATTCTGTCTATTTCTTTTTGATTTAAAATATCTTTGCCAACTAAAACTGGAGCAATAATTTTATTTACTTTTTCTATGGCATTTTCCACCCCTTTTCCATCTTCATCTCTCAACTCATGCGCTTCGTGAGCCCCTGTAGAAGCTCCTGAGGGCACTGAAAAACTGCCAGAAAATAAAGAGCTTTCTCCGGCCCAAACCGTTGTTTTAATAGTCGGATTCCCCCTAGAATCCTTAATTTCTTCGGCTAAAACTTTTTTAATCAGATAATTTACTTGACCATCTATCATACTTTTAATTTTACCACATTCTTGCTACCATTCATATATGCAAGAGCAGATAATCAATGCCAGAAATTGGCTGATACAAAAAAAATATAAGTGGATTTTTAAACCTATTTTTTTTAAATTTGACCCAGAAATAATCCACGACCAAATGTCTAGTTTTCTGAATTTTTTTGGAAAACATACCAGCACCAGAAAAATAGCTTATTGGTGCTTTGGATATTCAAATTCAATCTTAGAACAAAATATCCTTGGAATAAATTTCAAAAATCCAATCGGCCTTGCTGCTGGTTTTGATAAAAATGCACTCTTGATTGATATTATGCCGTCAATTGGTTTTGGTTTTATGGAAATCGGCTCAATCACAGCAAAACCTTATGAAGGCAATACCAGACCCCGCCTATATCGCTTGCCGGAAATTAAAAGTTTACGAGTAAATTATGGTCTTAAAAATTTTGGTGCCGAAATTTTGCATCAACAGCTACAAAATAAAACTTTTTCTTCGCCAGTAGGTATTAATATCGCCAAAACCAACAGTCTGGAAACTTCAGAAATAAATAAAGGCATAGCAGATTATTTTTTTACTTATAAAACTTTTCAAGATATTGGAAGTTATTTTACCATCAATATCAGCTGTCCCAATACCTGTGAAAAAAATCCGATTTTTTCCGAGCCACAAAATCTTATTTTGCTTTTAAGTAAAATTTTTTCTATTACAAAAACAAAACCAGTTTTTATAAAATTATCACCTGATTTATTAGACACAAAATTACAACAAATTTTAACAATCTGCCAAAAATATCCAATAGATGGTTTTGTTTGTGGAAATTTAACTAAAGAAAATTCTCTAGACCACGCCGGAGAAGGTGGATTTTCCGGTAAAATAGTTCAAGAATTATCTGACCAATTGATAAAAAAAGTGTATCAATATTACGACGGTAAAAAAATAATTATCGGTTGTGGCGGAATATTCAGCGCTGAAGATGCTTATAAAAAAATTAAATTGGGAGCTAGTTTACTTCAGCTTATCACGGGAATGGTTTTTGAAGGCCCACAATTAATCAGTGATATAAATCTCGGACTAGCAAAACTCCTAAAAGCCGACGGTTACAAAAACATCTCCGAAGCAGTTGGAAAAGAAAATTAAAAAGTAGTTATTTTATTTTTTTGTGAGCAATATCATCAAATCAGAGACATTGGCACCAGTAGGGCCAGTCTTGATCAAGTCGCTGGTTTTTTGGAAAAAATTATACGAATCAAAACGAGTTAAATAATCATCAGCTTTTAAGCATAATTTCTCAGCTTTTTCTATGGTATTTTTATCCACTATAGCCCCTGCCACATCACTATTATCCATCCCATCAGACGCTAAAGAAACAAAAACAGAATTATTGTCTATTAGTTTGTTTTTAATAACAGAAAGTCCCATATGTAGATTTCGGCCCCCTTTTCCTCCGTTTTTAGGAACGGCCACTTTTGGCTCACCAGCAGCCAAAACAACAAAATTAACTGTATTTTGCTCAGAAAATATTTTCTTCAACGCCTCATTAACTTCGTCATATAAATCAGTTGAAACAATCTTTGTCTCCAAACCAAACTCTTCTGCTTTTTTTACCATTGCTTCTACTGCTGTTTTATTTGAAACTAAAACAAAATTATGAACTTTTTCAAAATATTTGTCTTCTTTTGGAGTTTCAATTAAATTAAATTCTCCTAAGTTATTTTCAGCAATAATTTTTCTGGCATCCTCTATGGTCGTAGTATCTTTATAGGTTGGACCCGAAGCAACATCTGCAAAAACATCTCCAGGAACATCTGAAAAAATAAAACTGATTACCGTTGCTGGATAGGCAATTTTAGCTAATCCACCACCTTTAAATAAAGATAAATGTTTTCTCACGGTATTCATTTCAGTAATAGTTTTACCAGAACCCAAAAAGTTATCATAAAGTTTAGCGCCTTGCATATATTCTTCTTCTCCAGAACAAAGCAAGGCTGAACCTCCCCCCGAAACCAACACAATAATTAGATCCTCTTCACTAGAATTTTTAATTATTTCGTATATTTTTTTTCCAGCGGGAACATTTACCCCACTCGGCCTAGGATGAGTACCCCAAAAAGCTTCAATTCGATTTAAATTAATCTTTTCTAATCCAATCACCGCACCCTCTTTTATTCTAGACCCCAAAATTTCCTCCAATATCACAGCTGAAAGAGGAGCAGCCTTACCAAAACCAATTATTTTTATATTTTTAAATTTATTTAAATCAAAACCTTCACCATTTACAGATAAAATATTATTTTCTAGTTTTATTTTATCTTGTATTATTTTTTCTGTGCTAATAGCCTCCAACCCAGCTTCTATTACCTCTAAAGCCATTTTACGATTTGGAGTCGTGGCTAAATCGTCAATATTTTTTATCAAATTTATATTCATTTTTATTTAACCAAATTAATTGGAGCACCAGCAATAAAAGCTTTAATATTTTCAACAGTTGTTTGTAAAATTCTCTTTTCAGCTTCCTTTGTATTAAAAGCCATATGTGGAGTCATTATCACATTTGGCATTTGAAGCATCGGAATAGTATCTCCTTTTCTAAATCCTCTTTCACCTTCCAAGACATCCAATCCAGCACCAGCGATAATTCCTTCCCGCAAGGCAGAAACAAGCGCTTCAGTTTCAATAAGTTCTCCACGAGCAGTATTTATAAGATAGGCACCTTTTTTAAACAAAGAGATGTTTTCTTTATTAATTAAATGATAATTTTCTTTAGTTGAAGGAGTGTGCAAAGTAACAATATCGGACTGCGACAAAACTTCTGCAAAAGTCTTGTAAGTAAAATTATTTTCTTTGGCAAATTCTAAGTCGGGATGTGAATCGCAAGCCAAAACATTCATATTAAAACCACGGGCAATGCGAATTACATTTTTCCCAATTTTACCAGTACCAATAACTCCGAGCGTTTTTTTATCTAAATCAAAACCCTGCAGATTCGCAGGTATGCAATAATCTCCATTTTCTCTCAAAGTATTGGCTGCTTCCCGAATTTTTCTGGATAGAGTCAAAAGCAGGGCAAAAGTAAATTCTGCCACCGTTTCCGAACCATAAGCCGGCACATTGCAAACTTTTATTCCTTTAGAATTCGCATAAGCCACATCAATATGATCAAAGCCGGTTGAACGGGTAGCAATTAGTTTTAAATTAGGAAATAAATCAATTACATCCTGCTTAATTAAAGAAGTAGTAAAATTACATATTATATCAATGTCTTCCGTTTTGCCCTTATAATCTAAGCTTAATTTTTCTTCGTGAAAAGAAACTTCTGCCTCACTTAAGGCTATTGAAAAAAAACTTTGTTCTGTCTCTGGTATTTCAAAAAATAATATTTTCATATTCCTATCATACCATATTTTTTACTTAAACAAATTCTTAAAAAAAGAGATAAACCATGGTGTGGAAGTATCCTCTGGATTTTCTGGAGAATTTTCGTCTTCCACTATAATCGTCACATTTTCACCCTCTTTAGCTAAACCTAAGTTCTCTCTAAAAAATTTTTCCTTACCTTGGTCGCTATTCAAACTATTTATTTCGGATGAGATATCTTCTTTTTGTTGCCTTAGAGCAAAAACTTTATCTTCGACCATTCTTTCGTTTTTTGCCGTTTCCTGCATTTTATTCCAAAAACCAAAGATATTCCAAGAAAAAAGTAAGATGATAATACCAAAAAGTATCAAAAATGGTTTTGATTGCACTATATTTCCCCAGCTTCTTCTCCATTCCAAATTTCTCATAATATGTTATACTTATTGTATGCTTTTTAATAAAAAACATCAAAAGAAAATACAAATTATCTGGGCAGTAATCAGCGTTTTAATTATTGTTAGTATGATATTGCTTTATTCTCCAATTTTCAGGTAGGGATTACTTATCACCAGTTCGTAACATCTTTAAAAATACGTCTTGCGAGATATTTACCCTGCCGCCCTCTTTCATCTTTTTCTTTCCCTTTTTTTGTTTTTCCCGCAATTTCATTTTTCGAGTAATATCTCCTCCATACATATGCTGGGTCACGTCTTTTTTCATTCCGGAAAGAGTGCGAGAAGAAATAATGCGTCCAAGCGCTCGACCCTGAATTTTAAAAGTAAACATTTGTCGGGGTAATATTTTTACTAATTTTTCTACTGCAAACTGTGCTTCTTCTTCGGCTCTCTTTTTGGAGATAACCTTGGAAAATGCTGGCACAATTTCATCCGCCACTAAAATATCAAGCCTAGTTACGTTTGCTATCCGCATTTCTCCTATTTCATAAGAAATAGAACCATATCCAGACGAAGTACTTTTTAGTTCATCAAAAAAATTTCGCATTAGCTCACGTAAAGGCATCAAGACAGAAATAGTTGAACGATTGTCACCAAAGTTCTCAGTATCACCCACTTCTCCTTCGTGGTCAAAAAGAAGTTGCATAATATTCCCAACATATTTTACCGGAGTAATAATTTTTAATTTTACCCATGGCTCAAAAACTGTCTCTATGCTCGCATCATCTGGAAAAAAGAAAGGTGAGTATATTTTTTCTTTTTTCCCATTTTTAAGAAGCACCTCATAAATAATTGATGGCGTGGTAATTACTAAATTTAAATTAAATTCACGCTTTAACCTTTCGGTAATAATTTCTAAATGTAGCATTCCTAAAAACCCACACCTAAATCCTCGACCTAAAGATCCGCTTGATTCTTCTTCATAAGAAAAAGCTGAGTCAGATAGTTTTAATTTACCCAAAGACAGTTTTAATTCCGCAAAATCATCCGCATCTTCCGGAAAAACTGAAGCCCAAACTACCGGCAAGGGTTGCATATAGCCCGAAAAGGCTGGCAAGGGGTTCCTAAACATCGTAACCGTATCTCCAACCGAAGCAATACCTGGTTTTTTTATACCAGTAACAATATACCCCGTCTCCCCCGAAGAAAGAAAATCACGAGGAGTTTCTTCGGGAGAAAAAGTCCCAACCTCTAAAGCCGTAAATTTCTCACCGGAAACTGCAAAAACTAAATTGTCTCCTTTTCCAACTTTTCCATCAAACACCCGTACAAAAACTATCACCCCCCGATGATTGGAATATTTAAAATCAAAAACTAAAGAACGAAAATTATTATCATCTTTATAAGTTTCTTTTGGTTCTGGTATTTTGTTGATAATTTCTTGTAAAAGATTTTCTACTCCTTCCCCTGTCCTCCCAGAAACCAGTAGAATTTCTTCAGAATTACAATCAAGTAACTTCATTACTTCTTCTTTCACTTCATTTATTCTGGAAAGAGGTGAGTCAATTTTAGAAAGCACAGGAATGATTTTAAGACCACTGCTACGCGCCATGGCAAGCGTGGTCAACGTCTGTGCCTGCACTCCTTGAGTCGAGTCTACAAGCAAAATAGAGCCTTCTACTGCCTTTAGGGCTCTAGATACTTCATATGAAAAATCTATGTGACCAGGAGTATCAATAAGGTTTAAAATATATTCCTGCCCTTCGCTTCGCTCAGGACCGTCAGAATGGTAAACCATTCTGACGGGTTGCATTTTTATAGTAATTCCTCTTTCACGCTCAAGGTCCATAGAATCCAAAAATTGATCCCTCATTTTGCGGGTCTCGATGGTATGAGTTATTTCCAACATTCTATCCGCCAAAGTGCTTTTACCATGGTCAATGTGCGCGATGATTGAAAAATTTCTGATATGTTTTAAATCCATAAATTAAAATAATTTAATTTAAAAATCCTCCTGCCTGAAGGTCCCATAATTTTTTATAAAATCCATCTTTTTTATTTGCCAGCTCTTCGTGAATTCCTTCTTCAACAATTTTTCCTTTTTCTAGCACAATAATTCTATCCATCTGCCTAATAGTAGAAAGTCGATGAGCAATAACAATAGTTGTTTTACCCTGAATTAATTTAGTAAGAGCATCTTGAATTAAGTGTTCAGAATGAGAATCAAGTGAAGACGTAGCTTCATCTAAAACAAGAATCGGGGCATTTTTAATGATTGCACGAGCAATAGCCACCCGCTGACGCTCGCCTCCGGAAAGTTTTATCCCCCGTTCCCCTACATATGTTTCATAACGAAGTGGTAAAGAATCAATAAATTCATCACAGTGCGCCAATGTTGCGGCCTTGAAAACTTCTTCATCTGTAGCATCTCGTCTACCATAACGAATATTCTCCATTAAGGTACGATGAAAAAGTACCGGATCTTGGGGAACAAAAGATATTTGCTCTCGGAGATTTTTTTGAGAAATTTTACTAATATCAAATCCATCAATCATAATTTTGCCCGAAGGTATATCAAATATTCTCATCAGAAGACGAACTAAAGTAGTTTTACCAGCACCCGATGAACCGACAATAGCAACCTTCTGTCCAGATGGTATGGTTAAAGAAAAATTATCCAATACTTTGTTATTGTTATTTTTATAAAAATAAGTCACATTACTGAAAACAACTTCTCCTTTTATATTTTGGGCAACTTTTTCTATTTTATCAATAATTTCATACGGAGTATTTAAAATAAGAGCTATTTCTTGAGCATCAGCAAAACTATCATAAAAAGTACGAACAATACCACCAAAACTCCATAAATTATCCATTAGACGCACCAGATAACTTTGAAGTAATACCATAAAGGGTAAAGTAACAAGACCAAGCCCCCAATCATTAATCGCAACCCAAAAGATAATAAATCCAATGATAACCGAATAAAAACCTTGAATACCATTAAGCCCTTCCCATAAATACCAATTAAAGACAGTTGCCTTGCGTTGTTTTTGAATTGTTTCATTAGTGCGATTTTTTTCATGTAAATAACCGGTAAAAATCTGGATTGAGGAATGATTACCAATGGCATCAGCTAAAACTCCTGTAGTTCTAGTGTCGGCCAAAGCGGCGATTACGTCATATTTAATTTTATATCTAATATAAATAAGAGAAGTCAATAAAAAAACTAAGCAAAATATTCCTAAAATGTAGGCATATTTGGGAATTAAAGAATAAACAGCAATAAACATACCAATACTGCGAACCAAGAGCGGCAAACTATCGGCAGCCATTCTGTCTGTTAACCTTTCAAAAGCACGAGCATATTTATTTATTTTTTGAGTTAATGAACCTACAAAATTATTTGCAAAAAAAGAATATGGATGACCAATCATATAAGAAAAAGCCTGTTCTCTAAGACCCGCCATAACTCCTGCTTCAAAATATGAAAGACAAAATCCAGAAACTCTACGTAAAACCCAACCAAATAATCCCAAGATTAATATCAAAATAATTATTGATTTAGCAATTGGGACAACAGTAAAATCATTAGCACTTAAGACATCCCATAGTTTTAAAAATTGAAGTGGTATGTAAATATCAAGAGCAGAAAATAATATTGTGAAAACAAGAACACAAATAAAAGACACCTTAAAATGCCTGATTTCTCGCCAAAAATATTTAAGCACCAATCTGATGTGCAAATTTGAATAATCTTTTTCCATACAAAAAGAGGGCAATTTATGCCTTATTTCTATTCTAACAGAAAAGACCCTTATTTCAAAGCTTCAAATCGTTATTCATCTAAAATTTCAAAATCATTCATTTCTTCCGAAGAAATTTTTCTTCGGCGAATAAAATAAACACTTCCAGCGCCAGCACTAATAAAAATAAAAAAACTTAGTATCGGTAAATATGAATTACTGGAATTATTTTCTGGCAAATCGCTAG
>JAHIVA010000125.1 GCA_018816985.1 Patescibacteria group bacterium
AGTTTTCTCATATCCTCACCTCCTTAAAAAATAGGGCAGAGGTTATGAGCAGGGAACTTGATTTACAAAAAACTGCCAATTAAGGCAGTCTTTAATAACCTGCCGAATTAAACCAAAATCTAGGTCAAAAGTCAACATTATTCATTTATTCAGCTGTTTTGTTTAAATCTCACCAAGGGAGTGTTTTTATGAATAGCTTCGACCAAATCCTATTTGCGTGATAAAATAGGCCAGAATGTCAACCGATTTAACATTTATTACAAACGAGCCTGGGGCCAGTCTCTTAAAACGCTTCAAGGTTTTAATTAAAGACGCTCGTTTTTTTGATAGCTTGGTGGGTTATTTTTACACCAGCGGATTTTACAAGCTCTATCCCGTGCTTGAGAAAACCGAAAAAATCCGCATTTTAATAGGGATCGGCACTGGTCGCGGGACCATTGAGAATATCAGAGCCGCCGAGGAACAACTCGCACTTACTTTTTCCCACGCTGAGGCTAAAGAGGAATTTTCAACTCTAATTGCCTCCGAACTTGAAGAATCAGAAGACGCTGAAAGCATAGAAGAAGGTGTACAAAGGTTTATTGACTGGATTAAAAACGGAAAGCTGGAAATTAGGGCCTATCCTACCGCCAATATTCACGCCAAGCTCTACATCATTACCTTCAAGGAAGGGGACCGAGATATCGGCCGTGTCATTACCGGCTCAAGCAATTTTTCGCAAAAAGGCTTGGTTGATAACCTTGAATTTAACGTTGAGCTCAAAACCGTGGCCGATTACCGTTTTGCCCAAGATAAGTTCAATCAGCTCTGGAAAGACGCTGTTGACGTATCTGAAAAATACATCGAGACTGTCAACAACAAAACTTGGCTTAATAACACGATCACCCCTTATGAGCTTTACCTCAAATTCCTTTATGAGTATTTCAAAGACCAAATTAGCCAGACTGGAGATGTTTTTTACAAATACACCCCAGTTAAATTCAAAAAACTTGAATATCAGGAGCAAGCGGTCCTAAATGCTAAAAAAATCCTGAACGAATACGGTGGTGTTTTTATTTCCGATGTCGTAGGTTTGGGTAAAACCTATATTGCCGCAATGCTGGCCAATCAGCTTGATGGACGAAACTTAGTTATTGCTCCGCCGGTTCTTTTGGATGAGAATAATCCGGGTTCTTGGCCGAATGTTTTTTCCGACTTTAAAGTCTCGGCTGACTTTGAATCAATTGGGAAACTAGAGAAGTTAATCGAAAGAGGCGTAGATAAATACAGTAATGTTTTTATAGACGAGGCTCACCGCTTTAGAACAGAAGATAATATAACTTACGAGAAACTGGCTCAAATTACTCGTGGCAAACGTGTTATTTTAGTTACCGCTACCCCTTATAACAACTCGCCCAAAGATATCCTAAGTCAAATCAAACTGTTTCAAAAGCCTAAGAAAAGCACTATCCCCAACCTTCCTAACTTGGAAATTTTCTTCTCAAGTCTTGAAAAAAGGCTTAAAGGGCTGGACCGTCAGCGAAACCGTGCCGAATATCTCAACACCGTCAGAGACAATGCAAAGGAAATAAGAGAAAAAGTCCTTAAATACCTAATGGTTAGACGCACCCGTAGTGAAATTATCAAGTATTTTAGTAAAGACTTGGAAAAGCAAAATCTCAAATTCCCCGATGTTGCCAATCCGGAGCCGATTTTATACCAACTGGACAAAGAAGAAGATGCGATTTTTACTACGACCATTGAATCAATAACCCAAAAGTTCAAATACGCCCGTTACATGCCCCTAACCTATTACAAAGGTGATGTATCTCAAGCAGATAAACAAGGTCAGAAAAACATAGGTAAGTTTATGAAAATCCTTTTAGTTAAGCGCTTGGAAAGTAGCTTCTTTGCTTTCAGAAACACCCTCGATCGCTTTATTGCTTCGTACGAGCGATTCTTAGATGAGTTTGAAAAAGGCAATGTCTATGTCAGTAAAAAGTATATCAATAAAATCTTTGAGCTTTTGGAACAGGACGACGAAGCCGCCATCCAACGGCTGGTAGACGAAGATATGGCACAACGTTACAAATCAGAGGATTTTGAAGACTCTTTCAGAGTTGATCTTGAAAACGACCTGGCAATCCTGCGGGATATTGCCAAACTTTGGCGCCGTGTCAGTGGGGACCCTAAACTGGCCAAGTTTATAGATATTCTCTCATCTCGTAAAATCCTGGGTGAGAATAAACTTATTATTTTTACCGAGTCTAAAGAAACTGCCCAGTACCTTGAGAAAAACTTGAGTACCAAATTCCCCGATCAAGTGATTTCGTTTCATGGTAGCTCAAGCGCCAGCGTGCGCGAGAAAGTGATTGAAAACTTTGATGCAGGGGCTCGCTTTCCCAAAGACGATTACCGGATTTTAATTACCACCGAGGTACTTTCAGAAGGCGTCAACCTTCACCGCTCCAATGTGGTTATCAATTATGACATCCCCTGGAATCCTACCCGCCTAATGCAAAGAACAGGAAGAATTAACCGCGTAGATACCCCCTTTGACAAGATATACACGTTTAATTTCTTTCCTACCAAGCAGTCAAATGACCAGATTAAACTCAAAGAGGCGGCTGAAGCTAAAATCGAAGCCTTTATCGAACTTCTTGGTGCCGACGCCAGACTTTTGACCGAAGGCGAGGAAATTAAGTCGCACGATCTTTGGGTTCGCTTAACTTCCAAAGAAGTTATCACCGGTGAGGATGAGGAAGAAGAAAGCGACCTTAAATATCTCTCAATAATCCGCGATATCAGGGATAACAACCCCGATTTATTTGAGAAGATCAAAAGACTGCCTAAAAAAGCCCGCACTGCTCGAATTGATAGGGAAGATGGTAAAACCAACTCTTTGCTTACTTATTTTAGGAAAGGCAAACTGCAAAAATTCTTTGCTGTCGCTAGTGGCGACTCACTGGAACTTGACTTTATATCAGCCGCTCAAAAATTAGAAGTCGCCAAAGAAGCCGGACGGGAGCCGATAGGAGAAGATTTTTATAAAATGCTTTCGAAAAACAAACAGGCGTTTATTATTGCTACTACCGAAGAAGCGCAGGAAGTCAAAGCCAAACGCGGCAGGGATACCGGCGCCCAACTTCTCAATATTCTTAAGAGCCGGGAAGTCAAAGACTTCAAGGGTTATACCGAAGAAGACGAACTTTATTTGCGTGATGTCATGGCACTTTTGGAAGAAGGCGCGCTTCCTAAGTCCACCACCAAAAGACTGCTTAACCGTATAAGCGAGGAGCTGGCAAAAGGATTTAACCCCTTAAAGCTACTTTCACTTTTGAGACTGGGTATTCCAAGCGAGTTTTTCAAAGAGACATTGGCTGAAAGTTCGGCACAAGTTGCCGGACCAAGAGAAGTTATTTTATCTGAATATTTAATTGCAAATAACAAATGAATGATAACGCCGCATCAAACCTTGTAAGAAAGACTTTTGAGAACTCCTTTGATAGGGAGCGTTTTTTGATCTTCGCTAAAAATCTTTTTCACTTTCTAGATACCGATACTTTTATTTATCGAGGCAATCTCATACCGGACGCCTACGACTCCCATATAAAAACGCTTGAACGGCTCGGAAAGTATGAAGATATTGACGGCCATAAAATCGAAGTTTTAGCAGTTTGTTTGAATAAACAAAGCTCGCTCGAACGGGCGCGCACTCTACAAAGAAATTTTATTGCTTGGTACTTAAACGGCAGTCGCGGCGGTGTTGCCAAAGACGCGGCTCTAGTTGCTTTTTATACCAAAGACTCGGACGACTGGCGACTCTCTTTAGTAAAGATGGATTATCACTTGGGAGAGTCAAAAGCCGGCAAGATAAAGGCCATTACCGAACTTACCCCCGCTCGCCGCTTTTCTTTTTTAGTTGGCGCCAATGAGAACACCCATACTGCCCAAAAACAACTCTTACCCATAATTAAAGATACAGAGTTTAAGCCAAGACTTGCCGATCTTGAATCAGCTTTCAGTGTCGAGGTTGTTACCAAAGACTTCTTTGAGAAATATAAAAAGCTTTTTCTTGATACTAAAGAAGCCTTAGATAAAATCGTTGCCAGAGACGAAAAAATCAGAGCCGACTTTCAGGAGAAAAATATAGATACAGCCGACTTTGCTAAAAAGCTTCTCGGCCAGATTGTTTTCCTTTACTTCCTGCAAAAGAAGGGTTGGTTTGGCGTTAGCCGAGATAGCGATTGGGGCACAGGACCAAAAGACTTTTTACGCCGGCTTTTTGAAAAAACAATCGCTCCTTATGATAACTTCTTCAATGACACGCTGGAACCTCTTTTTTATGAAGCCTTAGCTGTTGAGCGTACGGATAATTTTTATAGTAAATTTAACTGCAAAATTCCTTTCTTAAATGGAGGTCTTTTTGACCCCCTTGGAAACTATGACTGGGTGCACACCGATATTCGCTTGCCGGATGAGCTTTTCTCTAATAACAGAAAAACTAAAGAGGGCGACACCGGAGACGGAATCTTGGATGTTTTTGACCGCTACAACTTCACGGTTAAGGAAGATGAACCGCTAGAGCGCGAGGTAGCGGTTGATCCGGAAATGCTGGGAAAGGTTTTTGAGAACCTTTTGGAAGTCAAAGACAGGAAGTCAAAAGGCACTTATTATACCCCGCGCGAGATTGTCCACTATATGTGCCAAGAAAGCTTAATTAACTACCTACTAACGGAACTGGACGGCAAGGTTAAGAGAGATGATATAGAAACTCTCATCCGCTTAGGTGAAACTGTCATTGAGCACGACAAAGTGGTTTGGGAGCACGGAGAAGAAAAAGGCCGCTATACTTTTAAGCTTCCCCAAAGTATCCGCGACAATGCAAACATTCTTGACGAGAAGTTAGAAAAAATCAGAGTTTGCGATCCGGCGGTCGGGTCCGGAGCCTTCTTGGTCGGTATGATGACAGAGGTTATCAGGGTTCGAAGTGTTCTCACAAATTACCTATCCGATAACGACCGCAGTATTTATGATTTCAAGCGCCATGCTATTCAAAACTGTCTTTACGGGGTGGACATAGACCCCGGAGCCGTTGAGATAGCCAAGCTTCGTTTATGGCTTTCACTGATTGTTGATGAGCAGGATATCAAGCAAATAAAACCCCTTCCCAACCTTGATTACAAAATTATGCAGGGCAATAGCTTACTTGAAGAATATGAAGGCATTAAACTTTTTGACGAAGGAATAGTTACTGCTTCGCCTCTTGATAACACTAAGCAGATTGAGGAAGTAAAACAAAAACTAAGTGAGCTTCAGAGAGAGTTTATCAAGCTTCATTCTGCGGGTGAGCTGAAAGGTGCTAAAAAACAGCAAATTGAAGCAGAACTTAAAAAGTATAGTGATTGGCTGAATAAACTTACCAAAGCTCCAAAAGTTAAGGCTGATAACGGTAGTTTGTTTGACCAGTTTAGTGAGGCAAAGCAAAAATCAGATGAATTAAAGAAACTTCATCAAGAGTTTTTTGAAACAGCCAATAAGAGAGAGAAAGACGAGATTAAAAAACAGATTGAAGTTCTTGAATGGGAGTTGGTAGAAACTACCCTAAGAGAACAAAACAAGCTGTCACTTCTGCCGGAGATTGAGCATTTCAAAAAAGCAAACATCAGACCCTTTTTTCTTTGGAGCTTAAATTTCAGTGAGATTTTTGAAAAGAATAAAAAGTACGGTTTTGATATTTTAATTGGCAATCCTCCCTACAAAACTACAAGAAGTCATGGGATGACAGATAAAATGAAAGACTACCTTCGGAAAGAGTACCAAACAGCCGAAGATAAATTTGATTACTACTCATTTTTTATAGAGAAATCATCAATTTTAACAAAGCCAAATGGACATGTTTGTTTGATTACGCCAAGTACCTATTTAGTGAAACCTTTGTCAAGAAAAATAAGACGATACTTACTTACCAATTACCAAATAATAAGCATTTTAGAATTTAAAGGTCTTGTTTTTCAATCGGTTGTACCAACAGCAATATTATTGTTTAAAAAAGCATACCCAAGTGAGAGTCAGAAAATAAAGGCCGGTTACGACATAAAAAGTATTACGGATTTCCTAGACGACAATTTCTTCACAAAAACTATGAATCAGTCTCTTTTTAAGAGGGAGCCGGATTATTATCTTAATCTTTACGCAGACGAAAGCTTCTTTAGCTTTTATGACAAACTTATTGCTAAGAGCAATACTATCAAACTAGGTGAATTGGCAGAAATATACAACGGAATACAAACTGGTAATGATAAAAAGTACATTAGTTATAAAAAGGATTCCAATAAATGGGAGAAGGTTATTACAGGCTCTGATATCAAGAAATATTATAAAAAGTGGGGAGGTAAATATGTCTATTACGTTCCAGATTTACTACACAGTAATACCAGAAAAGATATTTTTAAAATTAACGAGAAAATAATAATAAGGCAAACAAGCGATAGAATTATTGGCTGTTATGATGATGAACAATATTTCACTCTGGCCAGCACCTTTGTTATTAAGCAATTCAAGAAACTTATTTCTTACGAAGCTTTACTGGCAATACTAAACTCCCAATTATTTTTGTATCTATACAGAAGCATAAATAACGAAGCCGGTAGAGTTTTGCCTCAAATAAAAAAGAAGCATATTTTTGATTTACCTATCATGGTTGATTTTGATGAGGAGCCTTTGAAGAAAAATGTTTTTACAATTCAAGAGATTACAAAAAAAGATGATTATTTAGCGGACTTAACAGCTCATGCTAAGGTAGAAAACTACGAACATCAAATTGACCAATTGGTTTATAGATTTTACGGCCTTACGCCGGAGGAAATTGAAATTGTGGAAAATAAATCTCCAAACTAAATATGAAATTTACTGAAGAACAAAAGAGAATATTCCGGCATGATCCTGCGAAACATGCCTGTATCTTGGCTGGACCTGGAACTGGGAAAAGTTCTACTATTATTAGTTACATTTGTAAAGTTAAAGAACAATTTCCGGAGAAAAATGTTAGACTTCTTACCTTTACCAGGGCCGCTAATTCTGAACTTGTAGATAAAATATTCGAATCTGGAAAAGAAACAATAATATCAAGTACGGTCCATTCATTTGCAATTTCAGTATTGCTTGGTAATCCAGGTACAAGTGGCCTACCAGAACCAATAAGAATTGCGGATGATTGGGAATGGGACGAACTAATACGAAAAGATTTGGCAGCAAAATTGGGTATATCAGTTAGTGAGATCGAGAAGCTAAAAAATGAAATGAGTGCTTCTTGGGAATCACTTGCAGAAGTCCAAGATGAAGCCATACCTCAAGAGTTGCGTGCTAAATATATGGGGCTGTGGGAAGAACATAGAAAAGTTTTTGGCTACTCGCTTTTGTCCGAATTACCTTTTAGGTTAAAAACCGCGCTCGAAGGCAATTCAGAGTTAGACTTGGGCGGACTAAGCCTCGTCGCAATAGATGAATACCAGGATCTGAATGCGTGTGACTTGAACTGCTTTGACCACATATCAAAACGCGGCTCTACTATTATCGCTATAGGAGACGACGACCAATCAATTTATTTGTTCAGAAAAGCACATCCAGAAGGGATAAGGAAATTTTCTGAGGATTATAAAGCCGAAGTGTACCCCTTAACTATTAGCCATCGGTGCGGAAAGAAAATACTTAATTGGGCAAATTTTGTTATTGGAGGTGATACAACTAGAGCAAGTAAACCACTTTTGTCCGCGAGTGCCGATAATCCTGAAGGTATTATTGATTATTTGGTCTTTAATCGAGAATCGAGCGAGGCCGAGGGTATCATCAAACTGATTTCTTGGTTAATAAATTCACAACGTATTCCTTACGAAGAAATTTTGATACTTTTTCGGACAAAAGCTATATCAAGAATAATTAAGATGGACCTTAAAAAATCTAATATACCTTTTTCTGATCCAGATGAACTGTTGGAAATATTAAACCAAAATCAAATAAGACATTTTCTTGCGTACCTGAAATTACTTGTTGATAAAACCGACTCACTAGCTTGGTGGTCATTATTAAAGATGACCAAAGGGATAGGCATCGAAGCAATTAATGCGATATATGAATTAGCAAAGAAAAATAATGCAACTTTCGGAGCAACTCTATTATATCAAGCTAATACTGAATTTACAGATATAAAAAAATTTAAAAATAAGTTATCAGCCTTAGTGCAAGACGTATTAAAGAAATTAGAAAAAATAGAAGTCCCGGAGAATTCTAAATGGGGAACGTGGGTATTAGAACAAGCAAAGGAAGGTCTACTTCCAAAACCGCCTCAAGAACTCAAGGAGCTATTATTGAAAGTGGACGAAGCAAAATTAAGGAATGAAGGAAGTTTGGGCCAATATATCAACCAAATTGAGCCAACCATAAAAGATATCATGAATTCTAAAATTCCTGGCAAGTTAAGGATTATGTCTTTGAGTAGGTCTAAAGGTCTAACCGTCAGAGCAGTAATTATTGCTGGAGTGGAAGATGGAATTATTCCTCATCCGAATGCTGATTGTCAAGAAGAAAGACGCTTATTATATGTAGGGATGACTAGGACTAGGGAATATCTGTTCTTAACACGGTCTCGAAGGAGGGTTGGCCCCAGCGCTAGATCAGGAAGAGCCAACGTTGCCGGAACGAGAGCCATATGCCCATTTCTTGTGGGGGGGCCTGTCCGAGAAAGTGATGGAGATTCTGAATTGAAAAAACTTGGTAAATCCTGAAATTCTCACTTTTGACCAACTTTATTATAGAGCTAAGAACATTATTGAAAAAAGTTCATAAAATGTCTAAATATTACAACCCAAAAAGAAAGGCGGATTGGAATTATGGAGGATCTAAATGGAAGCTTTCTAGATCTAAACTTGAATTGTTTATAGATTGCCCCAAGTGTTTTTATCTGGATAATAAATTAGGAACAAAAAGACCACCAGGTTATCCTTTCAACATTAACTCGGCAATTGACCATTTACTGAAGAAAGAGTTTGACGTTCATCGTGCAAAAGGTGAAAGTCATCCTTTGATCGAAAAATATGGAGTTGATGCAAGACCAGTTCATCACGAGAAATTGAATTTGTGGAGAGAAAACTTTGTGGGTGTGGAATACACTCACCCCAAAACAAAGATGACCATAAGCGGAGCAATTGATGACCTATGGATTAATTCAAAAGATGAGTATATTGTGGTGGATTACAAAGCAACTGCAATCAATGACAAGATAGAAACTCTAGATAAAGATCACCACGAAGGATATAAACGTCAGATGGAAATATATCAATGGCTACTTCGGCAAAACAAGTTGACCGTAAGTGATACCGGATACTTTGTCTATGCAAACGGAAACAAAGACGCTAAGGCTTTTGATGGCAAACTTGAGTTTGATGTTACATTAATAGCTTATGAGGGAAATGACAGTTGGGTGGAAAAAGCAATAAAAGACGCGCACAAGTGTTTGGAAGGTAACTCAATCCCTCAAGCCGGTGAAGAATGTGACTATTGTAGTTACAGAGAGGCTGTTACAAAGGTTGAAATATGAAATCATTTAAAGAGATAGCTGAGGAAATTTTAAGAGAAGCAGGTAAGCCCATGCACTATCGTGACATAACGCAAAGAGCTTTAGATAGAAGTTTGATTAAAACTAAAGGTGAAACACCTTGGGCAACAATGAATGCAGTAATAACTGTAGATATTATTAAAAACAATAATAACTCTCCGTTCATTAAAGTAGGTTCTGGAAAATACAAATACAACACTAAGTATGTTCCTAAAAAAACGAAGCCGAAGATTAAAGACAAACGTAAAATGTCCGAAGAGTTTGTAAAAAACTGTGTTGTCATTTATTTAACAAGTAATGGATGGAAAATTACAAAACTCGCAAACTTAAGAGGAAAAGGGGTAGATATTAAAGCACAAAAAGGGAATAGATATTTCTTTATTGAGGCCAAAGGTCAAGGTGAAAGACCACAAAGTAGCGAGAATGCATTTGTTTATAGTCTTGGCCAAATCATCACAAGAATGAAGGTAGTGGATGCAAAACATGCTTACAACTATATGATAGCGCTTCCTTATGAGTCCGCCCAAATTGCTAAAAGAAGAATCCCATGGAAACTAGCTGAAAAGCTATCTTTGTATGTGTTTTCTGTTAAGCAAAATGGTAGTGTTAAAAAGTTGTCTTGGAAAGATATAAAAGAAACAAAGAGTAATGCATGATAAACATATTAGTATAGATTTGTCTTATGGGAGCAATACAGCTGCAGAACAATTTTGAAGTAGTTTATTATTCATTTCCTGTTCCTACTAACCCCTACACAATTACTTTATTAGGAATATTATTTGACAAGATTATTCTTCCTGGCATTTATCTTCCTTCTGGACAAGATAAAAAATCTATTAAAGAAAGGCTCGAGTTCCTAATAGAACATTATGATCCACAAGATTCACTTTCCGCCCAGAGGGAAATGATAGGAACTTTGAATTTTATTCTCCAATATAGTGATTTGTTAGGCATATTCAAACCAACTGGCAAAGCGGGATATATGGGAGTACTAGAACCAGAAACTGAACCTGTTGTTAAGCGGTTGGAAGAAATTATTTATGGACCACCACCTCCAAATTTTACACCAACATCGAATATGGGTTTCAACCAAGAAGCTGGTGAAGATCAAATAAATGGACCAAGTTGGATTTCATATCCCGCTAATGCTCTGGTGTTTGCCAAAAAAAACAACCTGCCACTACTCAGTGACTCGACATTCCTACCAATTCCCAATATTCCAGCCTTGCCTAGTACCGACACAGAAGACCTCGCAACACAACTAATGGCAGCCTCATTTTCTCTAATGCTGCCTCGTATAAGACCACTTAAAGCTGAAGAAATCCTAAAGGTTAGAGAAAGGATGTCTGACGATATATCGGTATTTCGTGCAGCCATGCTTGGAGGGGTTAATAAGTATGTGGAGTTACTAGGAAACAACCCAACTCAATCGCAGCTTGAAAAACAAGCAAAACATATTGCACAGACTGTCATTCTTCCTAAAGTTGAAGAGTTGAGAGTGAAGTTTGAAAGCCCAAAATCTATAGCAATGAAGAAAATTGTGGATTTATCATTGGAGGCACCAGAATTGGCACTTAACTTCCGAAACCCAGAGGATATGCCTTGGGGAATTATCAAAGTATTGAGCAGTGTAACCAAAAAGGTAAAGGAGGGTTTAGACCAATATCAGAAGCAATCTAAAGAAGAGTTAATGAGTGGTTTATCACTGCTTCTGAAAATTCAAAGAAAATACAAAAAGAGAGGTAGATAAGCAATGAGTATACGAAAGTTTTTTATCAGTAAATTAGGCTTCGGCGGTATCGCGGATAGTGCAAAGACGATTGTCAAAGTTTACAGAAATATTAAATCCGCGTATCCAGAACTACCTCAAAACGAGCTGTTTATATTGACTCTGAAAGCTAGACGTGAACATGTCAAAAAACTTGTAAAGTTTCCACTTTACGAACAAGATGAGGTAATTGAAAAAGATGTTTTGGAGTCAAATGGCAAATTATTTGATTTAGTATTTAAGGAGTTGGAATATGAGTACCCCATTTTAAAAGAGATTGAGATTAATGATCCAAAATTATATAAAGAAGCTAAAGAGATTGTTATGGAGATTTGTAATGAATAGTTTAGATGAGAAAAGCAAGTTATCAAAGGATTCTACTCAAACTTTTCGTTTGAGTAGAAGCAAAATTGATAAATATCTGAATTAATGTTAATAAGAAGTATGAAACTGAAACTTCTCATTATTGTTCCTGTAATTCTTCTACTTGCTTTGTCCCTGTTCTTACTTC